>NZ_JBNGOT010000002.1:0-407332 GCF_050589705.1 Sunxiuqinia rutila | reverse complement strand
AATGGTGGCGTAGTTCAGTTGGTTAGAATATCGGCCTGTCACGCCGAGGGTCGCGAGTTCGAGTCTCGTCGTCACCGCACAAAAGTTCTTTAAATAATTTATTATCGTATTTAGTTTGAATAGATTCGTTTTGTTCAGGCTGAAAAACAAGGTGGCGTAGTTCAGTTGGTTAGAATATCGGCCTGTCACGCCGAGGGTCGCGAGTTCGAGTCTCGTCGTCACCGCACAAAAGTTCTTTAAATAATTTATTATCGTATTTAGTTTGAATAGATTCGTTTTGTTCAGGCTGAAAAACAAGGTGGCGTAGTTCAGTTGGTTAGAATATCGGCCTGTCACGCCGAGGGTCGCGAGTTCGAGTCTCGTCGTCACCGCACAAAAAGCTGCTCAGCAATGAGTGGCTTTTTTTGTGTTTTGGAGTGTGTGTTATGTTTATATGACTGATTCAGCTTAGCGAACCTTCAAATCCCTTTCCAACATCAATTTAATGTCAAGTTTCAATGCAGAGAGGGGATCAGTTTGGCTTAAAAATTTGTACATCTGACCTGATCGTCTATTTTTGCCGCCCCGAACTAAAAATTGAAAACCTGTTTCCATACCGATGGATCGCCATCAACCGGAAAGAATAATCACCAAAAAAAATAGTAGCCATTTTGCCAGGCAAAGGTTTGGTAAATAATTGATCCATTTAAAAATAATTTTGATGAGGAAGATTTTTAATTTATTTGATTTAAAACAACAAGTTGATTACAAAACGGAGATTCTTTCAGGATTGACCGTGGCACTGGCCTTGGTGCCCGAAGCCATCGCATTTGCCATGATTGCAGGCTTGTCACCTCTGACAGGTCTTTATGCCGCTTTTGTCATGGGCTTGGTAACTTCTATCTTGGGTGGACGCCCAGGCATGATTTCCGGTGCAACCGGAGCAGTGGCTGTGGTTATTGCTGCCTTGGCTTTGTCGCATGGTCCCGAATATATTTTTGCCACAGTAATCCTGGCGGGATTGATTCAGGTATTGGCCGGTGTATTGAAGTTAGGAAAACTGATGCGTTTAGTTCCTCATCCGGTTATTTTTGGTTTTGTCAACGGCTTGGCCATCATCATTTTTATGGCACAGCTGGATCAGTTTAAAGATGGTTCGGGAAGTTGGCTGACTGGCCAGCCTCTTTATATTTTACTGGGCTTGGTGTTACTTACCATGCTCATCATTTGGGGATTGCCTAAAATTACCAAAGCTGTACCTGCTTCATTAACGGCTATTTTGGTGATTTTTGGCTTGGTAAGCTACTGGGGAATCGACACCCGAACCGTAGGGGACATTGCTTCTATCAACGGCGGTTTTCCACCTTTTCATATTCCCGCAGTTCCTTTTACCTGGGAGTCTTTTGTGCTTATTTTTCCCTATGCCGCAATTATGGCTGGTGTAGGCTTGATTGAGAGCTTGTTGACTTTGAATATTGTGGACGAAATTACAGAGACCCGTGGGCGTGGCAATAAGGAAGCGGTAGCCCAGGGAACAGCCAATATCTTGTCTGGATTTTTCTCCGGAATGGGAGGATGTGCTATGATCGGGCAAAGTTTGATTAATATATCTTCCGGAGCCCGTGCCCGTTTGTCTGGTATTGTGGCTGCTGTCATGCTTTTGGTGTTTATCATGTTTGGTTCGGGCCTGATTGAAAAAATGCCGATGGCAGCATTAACCGGACTGATGATTATGGTAGCCGTTGGGACCTTTGAGTGGGCCAGCCTGAAAACCTTTAACCGCATGCCCAAATCCGACATTTTTGTCATGGTGCTGGTTACCTTGGTTACGATTTTCTTACACAACCTGGCTTTGGCTGTTGTGATTGGTGTGGTTATTTCAGCGCTGGTTTTCGCTTGGGACAACGCCAAACGAATTCGGGCCCGAAAGCACATTGATCAAAACGGCATTAAACATTACGAAATTTACGGGCCCTTGTTTTTTGGTTCAGTAACTGTTTTCAACGAGAAATTTGATGTATTGAATGATCCCGAAGAAGTGATTATTGACTTTGCTGAAAGTCGGGTGGTAGATATGTCGGGGATTGAAGCACTGAATAAATTGACTGAACGATACCTGAAGGTAGGGAAGAAGTTGCACCTGAAGCACCTGAGTCCCGACTGCCGGCAGTTGCTTCACAATGCCAATGAGATCATTGATGTCAATATCATTGAAGATCCAACCTATAAAGTTGCGGTAGACAAAATTTAGCCTGAACCTCGTTCAATAGTATGCAAAGCGGATTTGACGGATAGTTAAATCCGCTTTTGTGTTTTTGTAGCCTTGTAAACATCATGCAGGATGTACTTGTTGTATTTGTTGAAATTACTTGTTTAACAATACTGAAAACACGCTTATGAAAAGCATAAAAAAGATTCATCAACCCGTTTATGAGCCTATTCAGGACCTGGTGACTTACCGGGCTATCCCAACACCTTCCATCAATTACCTCGATCCGTTTTTGTTTTTGAATCATCATGGGCCACAAACCTATGCTCCGAATAATTCAGGTTTGCCTTTTGGCCCACATCCACATCGGGGCATGGAAACGGTTACGTTCATTTTGGAAGGCGATATTGCTCATTTTGATAGTAGTGGCGGTAAAAGCGTGATTGAAGCTGGTGGGGTGCAATGGATGACGGCTGGTCGCGGTTTAATTCATGCAGAAGTTTCGTCTGATGAGTTTAAGCGAAAAGGTGGGCCGCTTGAAATATTGCAGCTATGGATTAATTTGCCGGCACAATCGAAAATGAATGAACCATTCTACAAGGGATTGCACAAAGAAGCCATTCCAACGGTGAAACTGGATGAAGGTCGTGTTCAGGTAAATTTGGTTTCCGGGGAATGGCATGGAAAGCAAGGTCCCTTTCACTCCGGGATTGGCGCGCAGTTGGCTACCATCAACTTCAAGTCTGGTGGTCATTGGCAGATGGTCATTCCAGAGTCCAACAACATCTTTTTCTACCTTATCCAAGGTGAATTGAATGTGAATGGGCAGGTAATTCAGGAAAGAAGCCTGGTGGAGTTTGAAAGGGAGGGACAGCAGTTAAAGCTTGTGGCGAACAAAGCAAGTGTCCTGTTGCTGGGATATGCGCCTCCATTAAATGAGCCGGTTGTTTCGCAAGGGCCGTTTGTGATGAATACCCGCGAGGAAATCGAGCAGGCCTATGAAGATTACCAAAATGGGAAGTTTGGACGCTGGGTGCATTAAGACATCTGAAAATTGACTTTTGCTAAGTCGTACCAAGCTGTGATCGCGGCCGGAAAAGCCTGTATTTCCGCGCGAATGGAGGGCCTATTGGGATAAGGAGGAAGGTTTGCGGATTACATAGTGATAGGCTAATGGTAACATTATCAGAGTTTTTCAGGAAGGTGCAATTCTTCACAAGGTTAAATTACTATCAAGTTCCTGTCCGGCATGGCTATACTCTTGTTTTAAAGTGTACTTTTGCGGGCTCTTAACAGAAAACGAGGATAGTATCAATGATTACAGTATCAAACTTAGGAATTCAATTTGGTAAGCGTGTTTTGTTTCAGGATGTAAACCTGAAATTTACCGCTGGCAACTGCTATGGCATAATCGGGGCTAACGGCGCCGGAAAATCAACCTTCTTAAAAATGCTTTACGGAGCTCAGGATCCGACATTCGGACATGTGAGCATTGCTTCCGGAGAGCGCCTTTCAGTACTTAAGCAGGATCACCAGGAATTTGATGATGTGCCCGTGTTGGACACCGTGATGATGGGACATGAGAAGCTTTGGCGTATCAAGGAGGAGAAGGATCAGCTTTACATGAAGGAGGATTTTACGGAAGAAGATGGCATGAAAGCTTCTGAGCTGGAAGATCAATTTGCCGAAATGGATGGCTGGAATGCTGAAAGCGATGCCGCCAGCTTACTGAGTGGACTGGGCATTGATGAATCACTTCATTACAAGTTGATGAAGGAGTTGAGTGGTAAAGAGAAGGTGAAAGTGTTGCTGGCGCAGGCTTTGTTTGGCAAACCCGACAACCTGTTGCTGGATGAGCCTACCAATGATCTGGATTTGGACACTGTTTCGTGGCTGGAAAATTACCTGTCGAATATTGACCAAACAGTATTGGTGGTTTCTCACGACCGTCACTTTTTGGATGCTATTTGTACACATACTGTCGATATTGACTTTGGAAAAGTGCAGTTGTTTGCCGGGAACTACAGCTTCTGGTACGAATCAAGTCAGTTGGCCTTAAGACAGCAGGCTGCACAGAATAAGAAAGCAGAAGAGAAGAAGAAAGAGTTGCAGGAATTTATTGCCCGCTTCTCAGCTAACGTGGCGAAGTCGAAACAAACGACCAGCCGTAAAAAGATGTTGGAAAAGCTAAACGTGGATGAAATTAAACCTTCTACCCGAAAGTACCCCGGCATTATCTTTACACCCGAACGCGAGCCTGGAAATACCATCTTGGAAGTGCGTAATTTGAGCAAATCTTTGGGAGGCGATGTGCTTTTTAAAGATGTGAGCTTTGTGGTGGAGAAAGACGAAAAGATCGTGTTCCTTTCGCGTGACCCGCGTGCGATGACTGCCATTTTTGAAATTCTGAATGGCAATGACCAACCAGATACTGGAGACTTTGACTGGGGAGTAACCATTACTAAAGCGTATTTGCCTTTGGATAACTCGCAATTCTTTGAGAAAGATTTATCCTTAGTGGACTGGTTAGGCCAATACAGTTCTGACACCAGCGAGCAGTACTTACGCGGTTATTTGGGCAAAATGTTGTTCTCAGGCGAAGAGATCTTTAAAAATACCAAAGTGTTGTCGGGAGGTGAGAAGATGCGTTGTATGATTGCCCGCATGATGCTGGCCAATGCCAACCTGATGATGTTGGATACGCCAACCAACCACCTTGACCTGGAATCGATTCAGGCATTTAATAACCGTTTGACTCAGTTTAAAGGAAATATCCTGATGTCGTCGCATGACCACGAGTTCATTCATACGGTGTGTAACCGGATCATTGAATTGACTCCAAACGGAATCATCGATAAGCAAATGGAATACGATGATTACATTACCAGCGAAGAAATCAAAGAGAGAAGAGCCGAAATGTACAAGAAATAAAATCCTTCGGGATTACAAAAAAGCCTCGCAATTGCGGGGCTTTTTTGTATGCTTCTTGTTAAGGTGGAGCTAATGATTTTCTATAATTAGCTCAGCTTATTTTTATAGTCGTCATAGCCGAACTGGCGTATCAATTCAAATTCGCCATTTTCCCGGATAATTCCGATGGATGGGTGTTGCACGCCATTGAAAAAAGTTGTTTTCACCATGGTGTAGTGAATCATATCTTCAAACAGAATGGAATCGCCAACCTGCAGTTCCTGATCAAAAGACCAGTAGCCCATATAGTCGCCACTCAGGCAGCTGTTGCCTCCCATGCGATAGGTGGGCTTGTTGCCTACCGGACCAAAGCTGGCGTGGCGAATTCGCGGTTGGTAAGGCATCTCCAGGCAATCGGGCATGTGTGCGGCAAACGAAACATTAAGCATGGCCGTTTGGATGCCTTTATTTTCAACTACATCGAGCACCGAAGCTTTCAAAAATCCGGTTTCCCATGCAAAAGCGCTACCGGGTTCCAGTATAACATGCAGATGCGGGTAGCGGCTTTTAAAGCCTTTTAGTAGCTCAATTAAGTGCTTGGTGTCGTAATCCTTGCGGGTCATCAGGTGTCCGCCGCCCATGTTCAGCCATTTGACTTGCTTCAGGTATTTGCTAAATTTTTCTTCCACGGCAGCCAGCGTTTTTTGCAGATCATAGGGGCCCGATTCGCACAAAGTATGAAAGTGCAGTCCTTCCAGTCCTTCCGGAAGCTGATCGGGCAATTGTTCGGCAATTACGCCCAGCCGTGATCCTGGAGCACAGGGGTTATACAGTTCAGTTTCTACTTCCGAAAATTCGGGATTGATGCGTAGTCCGGCTGAAATTTTATGTCCGGATTGTGCCAACTGAGGCTGAAAACGTTTCAACTGGCTCAGCGAATTAAAGGTGATGTGGCTGGAGCAATTCATCAGCTCAGTAAACTCTGCCGGATCGTACACCGGAGCATACGTGTGTGCCCGGCTGTTCATGTGTTCAAGGCACAAACGGGCTTCACTCAGCGAGCTGGCAGTGGCTCCTGCAATGTATTCTTTAACTACAGGAAAGGCGCTCCACATGGCAAACCCTTTGAATGCCAGGATAATTTCAACGCCGGCAGCATCCGCAACTGAGCGAATTAGCTTCAGGTTTTGACGAAGCAACTGCTCTTCCAACACAAAGCATGGGGAGGGTATATTTTTAAATTGAGTCATGTCAAACAATCAATGGTTATGGGCTGTAAAATAAGTAATTTTTTAGGGGATTCTTCAAGGCTTTTTATTGCACAGTACTTAAAAAGAAACTAGGGCAATAAGGAAAAATACCAATGCGTAAGAATGGCTGACCAACTTTTGGAAGCATCGGCTTAAATCCGGGCAGGAGGAGCCTTCGGTTGTTGATTCTTAGAACCGATAAAAAACCTTGTTTCTTCGAATCACTTTGTGCATCAATAGAAATAAGAGAGTTCCAATTGCTCCGCCAACAATTGTTCCGAGAATGTCTTTCCAGTCGAAAACACCTCTGGGAAGGATAGGTTGCACAATCTCATAAAGGATATATCCCAGTGTAAAAAAGGCAATTAGTCGCAGCCCTTTCTTTTGAGGTGGATTGAAGATGGCCAGCCCAAAAAATATTTGAACGATTATTCCTCCTAAATTTCCAATAGAATCTGCCAGTCCAAAATCATTGATGTTGTTTTCATAAATGTATGGCCGGTATATTTCACGTCCAATTTCAGTAATTGCAAAGACCAGCAAAAAAGCCATGAAACAGGCAATTCGGTGCGTGTCTAAGGTCTTAATTTTTTCGTAGTCGATGAAGTAATTATCCTTTGATTTCATGACGCAATTTTAACGTTCCAACATGATTGTATAATCGATAAAAACAGGTGTACGGCAAATCGAAAAGCATGTTTTAATCAATCTTTTTCATTTCAACCCAAAAAGGGAATATGTTTTTTGAACCAATAGCGTAAAATGGGATCAAATCGTAATCCATTTCTGAAAGGAAGACGTTTTTCATCTCGATGATATCTGTATCCTCCCTTTCATTGTGCATTTGCTTGACTATTGTATTTGCTTCCAGGTACATCCTCCCATTGGCTTTAACCGGTTTAATAAATTTGAATTTTATATCATAATGTCCTTGCTTGATGCTAACTCTCCATTTGCCATATATTTCTTCCTGCGCCCAAATGCCCCGCTGTCCCGACGCATCATTCCGATTGAGGATTATTGGATTTTCTTGTTCACTTCCAACAATAATTCGTGGCTGGTTTAGAAGGTTCTCAGAGCGAATCAATTCTTGATACGTTTTGTCAAGTTCCGTTTTAAGTTGCTTTGCGATACTTTCATTTTTCCCAATGATGTTATTTTGCTCATAGGGATCTTCTTCAAGATTGAATAGCTCAAAATTGTTAATGGTGGCGTTATAACCTGTTTTTCCAACCAGTTTGTAATTTCCTTGTCGTAAGGCCATATTGTAGTAAGGCTCGGGGTAGCGTCTTGTCCAGTAAAAAAATAAAGGCCTTTCTTCCCAGTTGGATTCGTTACCCATAATGAGGGGAAGCAGGCTTTTCCCATCAATAACTTTTTCTGGAGGCAAATCAACCTGGCATAGCTGTGCCAGGGTAGGCAAGATATCAATATGAGCGGCCATGGTTTCAATCTCCTTGTTTTTTTCAAACATTGAAGGATAACGAATGAAAAACGGCACTCGGACGCCTCCTTGGTAAACATCGCCTTTACGACCTCGCATGCCAGCAACATATCTTCTTTGCTGCGGCCCATTGTCAGTCATGAAAATAATTAGCGTATTATCTGAAATACCTAAGTCATCCAGTTTTTGCAGAAGCCTGCCAATATTATCATCGATGTTGGTGACCATGGCATATACTTTACGGGCATCTTCCTTATTTTGCTCACTCATTGGCAAAAAAGGCCGTTTGTCGTCTTCAAAATTAGCAGAGGGATCAATGTCTTTGTATTGCAAGTAATATGCTTCAGGAACCTGTAAAGGCGTATGTGGTGCATTAAAAGATAGGTAGCAGAAAAAAGGTGATTCTTTGTTTTGTTCAATGAAATTGATGGCTTGTTTTGTAAAGATATCGGAGCAATAGCCTTCGTAAGCTTCTTGTTTATTGTTGTGCCAAAGCACAGGGTCGAAATAACTTCTATCGCCTTTGAAGTAAGTGGTAATATCACCAACTTGTCCCATTCCTCCTGAAAGATGAATCAATGATTCATCAAAACCTTGATCGCTTGGTCGACTGGGGTAATTATCGCCCAAGTGCCACTTCCCAAATATCCCGGTTTTATAATTGGCTTGTTTCAGCATTTCAGCAATGGTGAACTCGCTTGATGCCATGATTGCTCCGCCATTATAAGTATCTCTTACACCAGTTCGTAATGAATAGCGTCCGGTCATCAAACTTGATCGGGTTGGCGCACATACAGGGGAAACATAAAAGTTGTTGAAGCAAATACTTTCTTGAGCCAATTGATCAATTACGGGCGTTTTAACGTGAGGATTCCCGGTGATGCCTAGGTCGCCATATCCCTGATCATCGGTTATGATTAGGATAATATTGGGTTGTGGATTCTCCTGAGCCATACTAACTGTATGAAGTAGGGACAAACAAAAGGATGTGGTTAAAAGAAAATTCGTAATTTCCATCGTTTGATTTTATTTACGGTTACTTGTTGGCTATTTGAATGTCATGGTAGCTGCTCCAAAAGCATTTTAGATTGCTATGGGGAGATAATTCAACGGAAAGTGAAGAATTTTTGTTGGTGTTAAGAGCAACAAGTAGTTGGGCACTTCGTTTTGGCATTGTGTTCGTTGTTTTTTCTATTTACTAAGGTAACGAATTTTGCTGTTCCCGAATTGACGTTGTTCGTTTTTTACCAGCTGCTTTAAAGGGTATCGCCGGGGCTCTCATTTAGAGTTAGGCTTGCTTACAGAGCCTATCAATCGTATTTGATAGCATTGCTTGACGGAAGTTCCCAATTGGAAATAGCCTCCAGAAGCGGAAAGCGCAGTATTATTTTGCAACTTACCAATTAAGTGTTGGCGCCAGAAAAAACTACTGCGTACTGCTTTAGAGATTATTTTTAAGCAGTATGAAGTAGTGCTTAAAATAAAGCAACACCGGACTTATAGAAAAAACAATTCCGGTTCTTTTCGCACGGAGCTGCAATTCTGAATTAATCGCTCAGAAAATTCGATGAAGATTTGGTGTGTGAATGATTTTGCCTTTTCCGGACAGTGCTTCACACAACTGTTACAGCGAATGCATTTTTCAGCATGAATCGTTCTGTTGTCTGTTTGATCAATCGCTTCCATGGGACAAATTTCAACACAAACACCACAGTCTGTACATTTTTCATTCGTTTCCGGAGTCATTAGGGGCATTGGTTTTCGTTCTTTGTAGGGAACGTTTCCCTTTACCGTTAGCCGATGATTCTTGAGCTTAGGCAGCTCGTCTAATGTGGCTTTGATTTTTTGTCCAAATTGAAAGGCCGCGCTTAGGTCTTCAGCATCAGGCCGGTTGGTAGCCACTTTTTCGGTATAGGAATGTTCGCCAATAAAAGCTCCCGCAGCAATACCTTTAAACCCCCTTCTTTCAAAGAGATCTTTCAGTTCGAGCAGTGCATCATCGTAGTCACGGTTACCATAAACAACGGTGAAAATAGCGGGGGTATTCTGCCCTTCAAATGTTGAAAAAAGCTCCTCCATAAATTCTGGAATACGGCCCGCATAAACCGGCACAGCTACCAAGAGCAAGTCATCGCTGTTAAAGCTGAGTTTACGGTGTTGGTTGCGATCCTTTTGAGCGGTTAAGTTGTAAGTAAGTGCGGGAACGTCCAGACCTGCAGTAATTTGTTTGGCTACTATAGCCGTTGTTCCGGTTGGACTAAAGAAGAGGGTATGAATTTGGGTTATCATTGTACAATTGATTTTTTTGCCAAAGTTAACCGTTTTCCTTGCTTATGTAGGTTTAAGGATAGTTTCCCTTGAAGTGATCCATTATGAACTGCCAGGGTTGACCTGGCCGGATTGGTAACTAAAAAATGACCGAAGATCTTTTCTTCGGTCATTTCTCTATTTAGCTTTTGAGATCAAATCTCTTTCAGCTCATCTCAGTATAACTGTATATTTTCAAAGGGATTCTTTAGTTATGCTGCTATTCAATTTTGTCAATTTTTAATACCCAGGCTTCGCTGTGGGTTTGTTTCTTTCGGATTGATTCTGGGATTTCAACCACAAAACCTTTGCCCACTTTCTCCCATTTAAGCTTTTCTTTACTGCCCAGTAAGCTGATGGTTGCCTGTTTGGCAGGAGCAATGGTGGACATCCAGATTTTAGAAGGGAGTGATGGTTCATCCTCGTCGGCCAGATAAATGGCATATACGGCTTTGGTGTGCCGGTTTTGGGTCAGCGCTACTTTGCCCTCTTTGTAAGGAGCAATGGCGCGCGAACTATAAATTGCCTCTCCGTTGATGGTCATCCATTGGCCAATTTGTTCCAACAATTCATAAGCTTCAGGATCAAATTCTCCTTCCGGGTTTGGGGCAATATTTAGCAAGAGGTTTCCTCCTTTTGAAACAATATCGACCATGGTGTGGATTACCTGATTGATGGATTTATATTCCCGGCTTTCGCGCCACGACCAGCCATCTGCTGAGGCTGTCAGGCAAGTTTCCCAAGGCACCAATAAAGCTTCTTCCGGAACTTTGTTCTCAGGAGTAATGTAATTCTGGTGAGGTCCTTCTACTGCGCGGTCAACAACAATCAACCCCGGTTGTTTTTTTCGTGCTTTGGCTGCAATTTCTCCCATCCGAAGGTCCTGGCTCTGCAGGTTGAACTGCTTAAAGCCTTTCATTGAGCGGTAGGCCCACAATTGCTGTTCGGTATAAGGCTGCACCCAGCCACCATCAAGCCAAAGGATGTCGATAGGCCCGTAGTTTGTCATCAACTCGTCAATCTGGTTGTGGGTGTATTGAACAAAGTTTTCCCAGCGTTCCGGATAGCGGGCAATGCTATAGTTTGGGTTGCGGTCGGCTGTGGCATTCTCCGGCCACCAGAAATAAGGCGAATTCCAGTCAGGTTTTGAAAAATAGGCGCCAATCATAAATCCTTCGGCACCAAATTCCTTGAAGATTTCCTGAGTAACATCGGCCTTGGGGTTGGTGTGAAAAGGCGTTTTAGTATCTGTGATTTTGTAATCCGAATATTGGGTGTCATACATGGCAAAGCCGTCATGGTGCTTGGTGGTGAAAACCACATACTTCATTCCGGCTTGTTTGGCCTTTTGCGCCCATCGCTTGGGGTTGAATTTTACGGGGTTGAAGGTCGTTTGAAGATTGTGATAGTCCTTTTTGTATTCTTCGTAATTGTCGTTGTTGCGAAAGCGTTTGATCCATTCTTCATCCTCGCCACAAATTGACCAGGATTCGATGATACCCCACTGGCTGTATGTGCCCCAGTGCATCATCAACCCAAACTTCAAATCCTGCCATTCTTCCAGTTTTTGAAGTACCAGCGGATCTGTTTCAGGGATGTATTTTTGTTTTTCTTCCTGGGCAAAAGCATTGGTTGTAAGGACAATTAAAGCCCCTAATGAGAGTTGTTGACAACGTTTTAAAAAGCTTCTGAATTTCGACATAATGAAAATCGTTAGATGAATTGATTAATAGTGGCGGACAAGGTATAAAATAAAGGTCATTTTGCTATGCTGCTCTGTCCTGAATTTTAAAATTTGAGTATTCAACTATTAATCGATAGGGGCTGCAAGTTGTCTGGAATTATCGATAGCATTGCTTCCGGCTGCGGTCAATCCTTTTAGTGACCGAGCCGGAAACAAATGCAGTCGTTTATTTTTCCTTCCGGTTCTTTCGGAACTTCTTCCAGAAATGACGAAAGACAAACACGATGATCCAGAATGGCCATAACTTGATCATAAGCAGGGTGAAATCAACAAATACGTACCAGCCCTTGGACAGCGATTGTTTGAAGCGTTCGAAAAACTTATCGCGGTTGGCCGGTGTGTATTTATAGGCCCTTTGCTTGGTAAGCTCCAAGTCAAGCGTACTGTAATTCACCTGGTCATTTAAGTACTTCAGCTGGCCGGTTGTACTTTCAATTTCTTCCTCCAAGCCACGTATCTTTTCTTCAATCTCCAGAATTTCTTTGACGTTTTGTGCTTGTTTCAACAAGTCCTGGTAACGATTCAGGTAATTTTGCTTGTTTTCCAAGCGCGTTTCCAGATCAATGAAGCGGGCTGTTACATCACGGGCATCAATGGCTTTGTATTGAACCTCGCCATTACCTTGCTCAAGGGCAGCAATGAAGTCCTCAAAATGTGCGCTCGGAATACGGATGGTCAGATTGTAGGACGATTCCCACTCGGAATTGTTAAAGCGCTCATTGGCGTAGTAACCGCCAAATGCTTTTACCGTAGTGTCTGTGCGTGTTTTGGCCGCTTCCAGGTCGTTAACCTTCAGGCCCAGGCGACCATCTTTAATGATTCGCTTTTTAACGACTTCCTGTGTAGCCTGTTCAGGCAGGGGAGTCGCAGGCGAACTGTTCAATTCTTGTTTGGCTACCGGCATGATGGCCTGTTCGGTATCCGCAAGTTCGTACACGGCCTGATCATGTTGCTGAAGGTTACAGGAAATCATGAAAAGAAGCAGAAAGGTGAATGACATAAAGGTTTTCATTGGGTATCGTTTTAAGTTGTTGTTCGTTTTTGTGGCCCAAAACCGTTGTTTTAAATTCGGGGACTTGCTTTTTTTATACTAAAATAGCGAATTGTGGCTTATAAATTTGAACCACCTTCAATTTTCGTTCTGTTAGGATAAGCATTCCTTATTTTAAGGAAAGAACGGAGGCTAATTAGCTTGTTCCTTTGTGGGTAAAATTCTATTTTAGCTAGCTAAAACTTGAAAATCAAGGTTCATGAGGCTGCGTTTCCTGCTGTTGTTGTCGGTTGTTTGCTTTACGGTGTCTGCGCTTAGTCAATCGGCAGACGATTTTAACGAGGTACTGGACATTCCTCTTTTCTATTCGGAAATGAATCCCGAGAGTCCGGTGGGCATTTTTTCCCTGGACCTTCCGATGTATTTTCCTTCTAAAATAACTGCGAAACATGAGTTGTCGGCAGCTTTTACCATGGCCAACAGCTGGCATCCGCAAGCCCGCTTTATGTATCCCAAAAATTTGACGCCAAGACACCAGCAAGACCTGGAAGAGATTTACATGTCTCAGCGGCCCGAGTACTTCGAGCTTATGGGCATTGAAACCGATGATAAGTTGTTTCAATCGGATGGGGTCTTGAATCATCTTAAACTGACGTACCTGACCACCTGGACCAGCAAGCACAGCCTGGTTGTTAATTTCAACATTCATCAGCTAACCGGAGGGCGGTCGCCCATTAACTTTTTCGTTAGCGATGGTTTTATTGAAGAATTTCATTCCAATGTGGCCATCGAAGATAACTACGGAAGGCGCTTGTATCCTTTCAACCGGGCTTCCATTCAGTTTGATGATGAAACCGGAAGGTCGTTTCGAATAGACAAGGGCGATGTGTTTGCCAGTGTGCTGGATGCCCATTATTACCGGCAGCTATTCAGCCGTGCAAATGAGCATTGGCGCTTTGATTCGCAGCTTGGCGCTCACGTATCGATCCCTTTAAACGAGTTTCATCCCTACCTGATTCCGGGGCTTTCGGCTGCTGTGCGCATGGACCTTCGGCTGGGGCTGAAAAGCTCGCTGAGCTATGCGGTGCAAGGGGGCTTAACGGACCAGACTTCATTTAAATTGGGCGAGGGAGTCCGGGCTATTGATAACCAGTACCGCAAGCATTGGCATAATTACCTCGCTTTAAATCTGATGTCGAAAAAGAAAAACACCCTGGTCATTGGCTTGCTGGTAAACTACCAGGATGCGCTGATGAAGGGAGGCTCTTATTCCTGGGATCAGACGGATTATGAGGAAATTGGGATAGATGTGCTGAAGGAGGGCGATGTTTGGGAGGGCGAGCCCATTGAACAGGAATTCTACTTGTCGAAAACCACGCCGGCAGCCCTTTACTATTACTCGCTGAAAACTTATTTTATGCTCGGTTTTCATAAGAATGGCAACGCCTTTACGATCTATTGCGGCGAAGACCTGTTTTCGGTGAATAATGCGCCTGATATTCAGTTCAGCTTTCAGTACCGCTTTTCTCCTTTTAAAAAGAAGGATTGAGAGGAGGTTTCAAGTTTCAAGTTTCAAATTTCATGAATGGTCGCCGCATGCGATGCAATTAATTGACCCCCAATGACAATTAATGACTACTAATGACGATTCTTGACCTTTTAGCCAGTGATAATGTCCAATTTGTTTGTCAAGTTGCTGTACCCGGAAGTTCCAGGTTCCAGGTTTCAAATTTCAAGTTCCAGAAATGACGGAGGCATACGATACAATTAAATGACAACGAATGCCCCCAAATGACAATTAATGACTAGCAACTCCCTTCTGCCTTTCTCCTGCAATCATCCCAACTTCTTTTTTTGAACAAGCCCGCACTTTCCATGTTAATTAGGTTTAAACTTATTTTGAGATGGCAGATATTAAGGATCGGAGGGAACGTTTACCCCGCTGGATGAAGTCGCCGCTTCCCAGTGGTGAGAACTACTCAAAAGTAAAGCGATTAATTGCAGAGCATCAATTAAACACCATATGTACCAGCGGAAATTGCCCGAACAAAGGGGAATGCTGGAATGCCGGAACCGCCAGTTTTATGATTTTAGGGGACAAGTGTACCCGGAACTGCCGGTTTTGCTATGTGAAAAACCTGATTCCTGATCCGGTGGATTGGGAGGAACCACAACGCCTGGCAGAAACCATTAAAACCCTGGGCTTAAAACATTGTGTGATTACTTCGGTTGACCGGGATGACTTGCCCGATGGGGGCGCTAAATTCTGGGCAACAACCATTTCGGCCATAAAACAAACAAGCCCGGGAACAACCATTGAAACGTTGATTCCGGATTTTCATGCGAAGAAAGAGCTGGTGCAACAAGTGATTGACGCCGGCCCCGAAGTGATTTCGCACAACCTGGAAACCGTGAAACGACTCACCCCGAAAATCAGAAGTACCGCCCGTTATGATCGGAGCCTGAAGGTGATTGCTTACATTGCTGAGGCCGGTTTGGTGGCTAAGTCGGGCATTATGCTGGGGCTGGGCGAGACACCGGATGAAGTGCTGGAAGCCATGGATGATTTGAAAGCAGCCGGATGCAAGGTGCTGACCTTGGGCCAATACCTGCAACCTGCGCCCAACCTGATGAAAGTGGTGGAGTACATCACCCCCGAACAATTTGAAACCTATAGAAAAGAAGCTTATAAACGAGGTTTTCGTTATGTGGAGAGCAGTCCGCTGGTCCGCTCTTCCTATCACGCAGAAAGGCACGTCAATGCCTGAAAAATTAGTTTATGGAAAAAAATCTACACCAGGTCCGGGAGATCGAACAGCTGACTCCGGAGACCTTCCTCATCCATTTGGATCGACAAAATTTTGAGTTTAAACCCGGACAATACGTCATTTTGCGTAATCCGGAGACCGGTGAAGGCCGGGAGTATTCAATCTACAGTTCCACCAGGGAAGACCGGCTATCCTTCCTGGTTCGGGAGATTAAAGACGGCGATTTTTCCCGTTTTCTGAAACACCTGAAACCGGGTAGTTCCTTGATGGTAGAAGGCCCCCGTGGTTTTTTTATCCTCGACGAGCAATCACTCAATGGGCATCCGCTGCTGTTTATTGCCACCGGAACGGGGATCAGTCCGTTTCATTCGTTCGTAAACAGCTACGACAAGCTGAACTACCAGGTGTTGCACGGCGTTCATTTTGCCGATGAAGCTTATGGCCGGAGCGCTTTTGCCGAAGATCGGTTTTGCTTGTGTACTTCGCGCGAGGATAAGGGCGATTACTTTGGCAGGGTAAGCTACTACCTGAAAGAAAAACCGGTTGATAAAGAGCTGATTTGCTATCTCTGCGGAAATTCGGATATGATTGAAGAAGTGACCAATATGCTGGAAACACACGGTATTTCGCCCGAAAATATTCGCACCGAAGTCTTCTTCTGATAAGATTGTTGGCTTACTTTAAGCCATTTTCATTCGCTTGCTGGCAGCTATTTTCTATTTTTGTTAGCGTGAAATCCTTTAGCAAGTATTCATGATAAACATTTCAATAGATGATTCGCTGAGGCAAGCTTGTCCGGCTATTCAGCTGGCTTGCATTTACAGCGAGGTGACTGTGCATGCGCAAAACCAGGCCTTGTGGCAGCTCATTGACCAGACCTGTGATGAGCTGGCTGCGCAAATGAAAACCGAAGAAATCCGGCATTTGCCGGCTATTGCAGCGGCGCGTCAGGCGTACAAAGCCTGTGGGAAAGATCCGGCGCGTTACCGTTTGTCGGCCGAAGCCTTGTTGCGCCGGGTGCTTAGTGGCAAAGGACTGTACCGGATCAACAATGTGGTTGACTTGTTGAACCTGGTGTCTATTCGAACCGGATTTTCCATTGGTGGTTACGATGCCGATCGGATTAGCGGAGCCATTCGGATGGGAATTGGCCAGGCCGGCGAACCCTACGAAGGACTGGGAAGGGGCGTGTTGAATATTGAAGGAATGCCTGTTTTTCGTGATGATATCGGGGCTTTTGGAAGCTCGACCTCCGATTCGGAACGTACCGGAGTGACCGAGCAGACCAAGCATTTTCTGATGGTGCTGGTTTCGTACGACACCAATACGAAGTTGCAGGAAGCCAGTGAAATGGCGCAGGCCTTTTTAGCCGATTTTGCCGAAGGTAAAGCAATTGAAAACACCCTGATTTCGTTGTGAGATGAAATACATTTGTAAGTTCTTGTTGAAATTGTGGGGCTGGAAAGCCATGAATGGCATAATGCCCCACAAAAAAGCCATCATTATTGGCGTACCGCACACCAGTGCCTGGGATTTTGTGATTTCCTATTTGTACTATACCTCTGTTGGGGGTGTGGCGCATGTGATGATTAAAAAAGAGTTTTTCTTTTGGCCATTGGGCTTTTTCCTCCGCAAGATGGGGGCTTTGCCTATCGACCGGTCCAAGGGAGCGACGGTGGTGAAGCAGGTGATTCATGAAATGAACAGCCGGGAAGAGATGCACCTGGCCATTACGCCCGAAGGCACCCGACAGCTGAACAAACGGTGGAAAGCCGGTTTTCATACCATTGCGCGTGCAACGGGAGCAACCGTATACCTGGGCTTTTTCGATTTTGGACGGAAAGAGATTGGCTGGCTGGAAACCCTGCCTTTAACCGATGACGCTCAGGCGGATATTCAGCGTATGAAAGCGTATTACCGCCAGCGCGGAGTTGTTGCCAAATACCCCGAACTGTTTACGGCCGAAGAGTAGAGGGCGAGGGCGGTTGTCAGTTTTCAGTTGTCGGTTGACGGTTTTCAGTAAAACCAGGACTGAGTTATTTCGACATAAAAAATAAAGGATTTGCCGGACGAACCGGACAAATCCTTTCCCAAACGTGCAATCTCTCCTCTAATCATCCTCTTCCTATGCACAACACTATGTTTTTAAGCCGTGGCTTTCTTTTTCTTTCGACGTCGTTTCACCGCTTCGTTGGTTGTTTCAATCACCTCGGCAATGCTGTTGACAAAATTGCCGTAAGTGCCGGCATCAACGGCTTGCATGGCCCGCAAGTAGGTAACCAGTTTCTGGTTAATCAGCTCAATAAGCTGCAACTTGAGGGTGGTGGCATTGACCTCGTTTGATTCGCGTGCTTTTTCGAATTCATAGGCTACGCGGGCTGTTTCAAAATTGGCTTGCGAATCGCTTAGGCGTGCAACACATTGGTCAAAGCCCGACAGTTTGGCCGCGGCTTCCTGAATTTCGGGTTTTGCCAAATCACCCAAAAGCGATTGAATCAGGCTTGATTCCGACCCGTAGTTTTCGGTAATAAGCGATGTGAGTCCGTAGTGTTCCAACACCTCGTAAACGACCGATGCTGGCTGGTTGATCTCCGGATTGGGGTGATGAACCAGCCCCAGTACCAGGTAGTGAAGCGAGCGGATATTCCCGTCGCGAATTTCATCCAGTCCTTCCAGTTCCGATTCGGTTTTCATGCGTTTAATGGCCCTTATAAGCCGATCGGATTCGGTTTGCAGGTCGCCAAAAATTGTAGCCAGGTGAGTATCTTGAGTAAGACCAGCATTTTGATACATGCTAATCATGCGTGAACTGGCGTCACTTACTTCAGTAGCGCGACTTTGATAGATTAGTTTTTTAATCATAAGTTGCTCTTTTGGTGGTCCATGCTTGCTTTCGGCTGTCTTTTCCTCGGGGTTTATTCCGGGTAAAAACACCCTACTGAATTTTTTTCTAATAAAAAGTTACAATAAAAATCATTATTGCATCTCATTATAATGAGGTGTTTTTCAGCATTAAATGAGTGTTCACAAGCTTTTTGTGCCCCAAAATGCCTTGGGTAACCGGCATCCATGCCCCAAAAATGGGGTGGGTGCGTGGATAAACATCCATGCGTTTCCTGCGCGGTGTTTCTTGCTTTAGATAAACATCTATAGCTTGCTTTGGTCTCATGGAGACAATGGACGTTCATCCATTTCTTGTTTGCTTCTTGTTTCTATCTTTGGATAAACGTCCAAAGCTTTCTTTTTGCTGGTTGGGGCATTTTACGTTTATCCATTGGCTCACCCAAGCCTGAAACCGCCTTTGGAGATGGGGTTATTCTGACGGAAAGCAACAGTATGATGATCTTTTGTTCAACAAGTAGCTCTGTAACATAAAATGGATGCTTTTTTGATCACTTGGTTTTCGTAAATTGTTCCTCCAAGAAGTTACCGCTGATAACCAGTAAATAAACCAGACTAAAACAAGCACCCTATGAAAAGACTGAAGTACGCCATGCTGCTGGCCTTGATTATTTTTTCGATCAACTCGCAAGGAGATATCATAATTACCGAGCAACCAACCAAGCATAAGCATATAATTACAAATTTGACGGATTATCCGGATGTTGTTGTTTTTGTAAAGTATGGACTTAAAGGTGTGCCGATACTTGCGAACATGGGGTTTGCCAGAGTCCCCAAAGATGGTGTGATTAAGAAACATCTTTATAGCGAAATGGAGCTTTACGCTGTCAAGAAGGAATATCTGGAGAATAGGGAGGATGAGGATATTGATTGGAAGGACAAGCAGAATGTAATGCGCTCAAGCATGACCATCTTACCAGACTATGAGAAAACTGGGTTGGAGAATATACCTGAAGTAAAACATGAATATGAAATCATGGGATTCAAGGATACTTCGATGGTGGTGTTTAAAACCAAAGAGATTTACCGGTATAATGAAAGTCTACATCAAGCGGATTCCATTCAATATTTTAAGTATGAGGGCGACTTAGCCAAGCTGCAAAAAAAGTTTAATTGATGCATTCCGCGAAGTTTTTCCCGCTCACAACTTTCGTAACCACATACGCTATTGCCCACTTGGTGGTCGATGCGGCCTGTGCATTCTTATTCATTGGCGTGCTTGAATTTAGTGAACACATTGTTTTCAGCATGTTGCTGTACAATGCGCTTGCCTTTGTTTTGCAGGCTCCATTCGGACTTCTGATTGATAAAAAGTTAAACCCCAAACTGGCTTCGATATTGGGGTTGTTGCTTGTCGCCTTGTCCTTTCTGTTCTGGAACAGGAGCTATGTGGCTTTAAGCATTATCAGTATTGGAAACGCCTTATTTCATGTCGGCGGTGGGAGTTTGGTTTTATCCCTGAGGAAAAAGAAAGCGACATTTTCCGGGGTTTATGTGGCTCCCGGTGGAATTGGTTTGGCTTTGGGTTCTTTTTTAGCCATCTCAAAGCCGGGAACAAACCTTGTGCTTTTTCCATTAATCTTGCTTATTCTTAGTTTCCTCCTGTACTTTATTAAAACTCCTGGTTTCAACCGTACCCGCAAGGAGCAAAGCCTTTCCAATTATGGTGTTTTACTGGTTGCACTAATAATGATTCCGATTGCAGTACGCTCACTGATTGGCTTATCGATGGAATTTCCATGGAAAGAAAATCAGTATTGGCTTTGGGGGCTTATTGCGGCACTAGCGCTGGGGAAAGTCTTTGGAGGGGTTTTGGCTGATCGTTTTGGACTGTTAAAAGTTGGAGTGGGAGGCTTGTTGGTTTCAACACCCCTGCTTGCTTTTTTCTCAACGGTGCCCTTGCTTGGACTTGCAGGGGGCTTTGTGTTTAATTTCACCATGCCAGTTACTTTGATTGCCATCTTAAGTGTTATGCCCCAAAATAAAGGCCTGTCGTTTGGATTAACCACCGTTGCGCTGTTTATTGGTGCTATTCCAACAATACTGGGCACCAACAGCTGGCTAAAAGATGATCTGGTTGTATTTGCATTCATAATGCTGTCTGCACTTGTGTTGTACGGGGTATTAAGCTTCTACGGAAGCATAAAGACACTAAAGGTTTAGCATATGGACTACAATTTCTTGTTTCTGAAAAGTTTGGCAATGACGGTTTTAATTGAAACTTCTGTGCTGGTAATCTTTTTCCGGTTGATCCTCCGGGCTGAACAAACTCGGATTTCCAGCTTACTGTTTACCGGATTTATTGCAAGCTTCGCAACATTACCCTATTTGTGGTTTATTATTCCGAACTATATCGACAATAACATTTGGTACATAACAATTGGTGAGTCTTTTGCTGTGCTGGTTGAAGCTTTAATCATTTGGGCAATACTGAAAAGAAAATACCCTACAGCATTGCTTGCCTCATTGGCCTGTAATACGGTTTCATTTGGAACGGGCTTACTGCTAAGCTGGCCATAAGTATTCAAGGGTATGAAAGAAGTTTTGTATAGCGTTCCGGCATCTTTGTTTGCGCCATCACCCGAGGCTTCAAAGCCGGGGGAGCTGCAACAAAAGAACACGGTTTTCGTTACTCGTACTACCTGGTTTTACAGGAATTGGAACAGGTTAAAGCAAGAAAGGAGTCAGTATGAAGTACCGGGTGCATCGGTTGGAGGTAAAGAGCAGCAACATGCAGGAAAAGCTGGAGCAGTTCCTCAATCAAATGGAGGGTGAGCTTGTTTCGGTGTTTCCCAATGTGCGTCCAACGTTTCAGCCAATGGGGGCTACCTCGAAAATTGATTTTCTGTTGATTGTAGAAAAGCTCAAGTAAGGAAGGTTTTATTGGGCTTGAATGAGCAGGCAAAAAAAAGCCCCGCTGGGCGAGGCTCTTTATTACTTGTTATGGTGTGGTGTCGGACTTAGTTGTTAAACCAGCCGTCAACCAACTCTTTGTGTTCGTTGTACCAAGCCAGGGCTGCTTCGTCTTCCTGTCCCGGGTTGCTTTCAATAGCTACCATCAAGGTTCCCAGCAAGTCATCGCTCATTTTGAAATTGCCGAAGAAAGTGGCCAGTTCCGGATTGGCTGCTGCCCATCCTTTGGTAGCAATTACCGAAATGGATTCTGCTTGTCCCATGGTTCCTTTCGGATCTTCCAGAATTTTCAGATCGTAGCGGGCAAATTTAGTATGAGGTTTCCAGCCGGTTACAGCAATCCATTCGCCTTTGTCGTAAGCTCTTTTCAGCGAGGCCAACATACCGGCTTCACTTGAAGTAACTAACTCGAAATCCAGGTTATAGTCTTCAATCACGTTTTTCGTGATGCCCATAATTCCGGCTCCGGGATCAATACCAATGATTTTACCATCGAATTTTTCTTTGACGCTGTTCAGCTCGTCCAGCGAGTTGATTTCAACATACTGAGGAACGACTAATCCCAGACGACCGTCGTCGTAAACCGCACCTAGGTGCTCCACTTTGTCGCCAAATTTTTCCATGTAGCTTTTGTGGGTAATGGGTTCCCACACTTCCATAAACAAATCGGCATCGCCTTTGGCCACTGCGGCAAACACCGGAGCTACATCGGCAGTGATGAGTTCCACTTCGTACCCTTTTTCTTCCAGCACCACTTTGGCCAGGTGAGTGTTGGCAATACACTCAATCCAGTTCACCATCGCAATGGTTACTTCCTTGTTGTCTTCTTCGCTGGCGTTATTTTTACTTCCGCCAGTACAGCTGGTGAAAAATACGGCTAATGCAAGAATAAATCCGAATAAACTAGTCTGTTTCATATTATTTCTTTTTTTGATTTTGACCTAAATTTTGTGTAATACGGTCGAGGATGATTGCCAGCAGTACCACTGCCAGTCCGCCTTCAAATCCAAGACCAATGCGTAGTTGGCTAATTCCCTGAAGAACGATTTCTCCAAGTCCTTTCGCTCCAATCATACTGGCAATAACCACCATGGAAAGCGACATCATAATGGTTTGGTTAACACCTGCCAAAATGGTTGGCATGGCCAGGGGTAATTGCACCTTTACCAGTAACTGGCGTGGGGTAGCCCCAAAAGCTTTGGTGGCTTCAACAATGTCTTCAGGCACTTGCTGAATCCCCAAAGAGGTGAGTCGTACCACCGGAGGCATGGCAAAGATGATGGTTGCAAAAGCTCCGGGCACGGTTCCCAATCCGAAAAATAGCACGGCCGGAATCAGGTAAACAAAGGCCGGCATGGTTTGCATAAAGTCCAGAATAGGCCGGATTATGCTGTTGGCCGTTTTGTTTTTGGCACTCCAAATTCCAAGCGGAATACCAATAGCCAACGCAATAATGGCTGAAGCCAGCACCAGCGAGAAGGTTTGCATGGTTTCTTCCCAAAAGCCGGTGAAATAGATAAATACCAGTCCCACCAAGGTGAGGACGGCGTTTTTGCGACCGGCTTTCCAAAGCGCCAGGGCCGTAAACAAGGCAATGGTAATGTAGAACGGAATACCGGTCCAGAAGGCTTCAATCAGCTCAATGAGTGAGCTCATACCGGTGTTAATGCCATCAAAAAGCCCTGAGAAATTATCCGTTAGCCAGTTGACCCCACTTTCAATGTATTGTCCTATAATCATAATTCAATTGCTTTTTGGATGATCTCGTTAATTTCTCCCTTATCCTTTCCGGTGGTCTCTGCAATCAGCGAGGTTGGAGAAACAACTCCAAGCAGGTGATTTTCTTCGTTGACAACCGGAATGGGCAGATTCGTTTTACTTAACAGCGGAAGCATGTCTTCCACAGTTTCATCCGGGTTAACCGTCATGACCGAGTCGCGAATGATGGATTCAATGGTTTTGATCTCTTTTTTCTTGAGGTCAACCACATCTTCAAGCTTTACGAAGCCCAGGAAAGTCCGGTTGGTACGAACGACGGGCATGGATGATAAGCCCAGGTCGCGCATGGTGCGTAAAACCACGGCCGGGCCATCTTTTTTCAGACGAGCCACCTTTGGTTTTTTAAACATGATGGAACCAGCGGTAACAATTTTACTGCGGTCCACATTCTCCACAAACGACTCCACGTAGTCATCAGCCGGGTTGGTGATGATCTCTTCGGAAGTACCTACCTGAACGATCTCACCATCTTTCATAATGGCAATGCGGTCGCCCAGCTTAATGGCTTCTTCCAAATCGTGGGTGATGAAGAGAATGGTTTTTTGCATCTTCTCCTGCAACAAGAGCAATTCATCCTGCATCTGCGAACGAATCAGCGGGTCAAGCGCCGAGAAAGCCTCATCCATCAGCAAAACCTCCGGTGAGTTGGCCAATCCACGGGCCAAACCAACGCGCTGCTGCATACCTCCGGAAAGCTCACTTACCTTTTGGTTTTCGTAGCCTTTCAGGCCAACCAGGTCAATGGTTTCCTGTGCTTTTACTTCGCGTTCTTCCTTCTCAATTCCCTGCAACTCCAAACCAAAAGCCACGTTGCTTAATACGGTTCGGTGGGGCAGCAGGCCAAAGTGCTGAAAGACCATCGCCAGTTCTTTGCGGCGAATATTCAGCAACTCTTTGTCGGACATGTTGGTAATTTCTTCGTTGTTAACAAAGATTTTACCCGTGGTGGGGTTGATCAATCGGTTGATGCAACGGAGCAGGGTTGATTTCCCGCTCCCCGAAAGCCCCATGATTACAAATATTTCACCCTCGTTGATGGTCAGGTTGGCATCGCGCACAGCCACATTACATCCGGTAGCATCCAGAATCTCGGCTTTGCTCTTCCCTTGGTCGAGCATCTTCAGCGCTTTGGCCTTTCCCTTTCCGAAAACCAGCGAGAGTTTTTCAATTTTAATTTTTTCCATACTTTTCTTTTAGAAATAATATCCAAAGTTGATGTTAAGACGCTTCATCCATTCAGCATCAGCATCGCCAACTCCCAGACCTTCTCCAAAGTTTGGAGTTAACCAAGGTTGGTTTTTTCCCATAGCGTAGTCGATGTACGTGTAAAGCGGTCCGGCAGAAATCAAGATTCCAGGAATCAGGTGGTGCATGTCGGCATAGTCTTCATTGACTTTGTCGATAAGTGTATAGTCTACGTGGGCTTGAATGCTGTTGATTGGTCCAAAGTCCACCGGGAAGCTTTTTGCAATACCAACGGCATAGGCATTGGCTTTGGCGGCTACATCATAAGGGGTACCATAAGCTCCCATTTGAACGATGTCCAGTTTCTCGCCGTTGTCCGCTTTCGCAGCGTAGTTGTAGTTGATGTAGGTTCCTTTGAAACTCCATCCTTTTCCCCAGCCAGCTAACACGTGAGCGGCAAAGGCAGTACTTAATTCGGCTTCGTCCAGCACGCTGTTGTAAATACCTCCAGCTTGTCCGGATAGTCCCACTTCAACCTGATCGCTGATGTGGTAGGCTGCACGTACGTTTACCTGGTTCAACTCACGAATGTGAGCCTCTACTGCAGTCGCACCAATTCTACCGGCACCGGGAATAATGTCATAAGAATAACGTCCTGGTCCTGAGTTTCCGTAAGTTACCGCTCCACCAGCAGTTGGGCCTTCGGGCTCTGCCTGGCGGTAGTAAGCAAAACTCAGGTCAAGTTTATCTATCCCCGTATAGTCAAATTTGATTCCCATGTCGTAGTCATCTTCCAGACCAACATAGTATTGACCCTGAAACCACCAAGAGTGTGATGCATACTTGGTAATACCAAAGGGGACTTGATTAACACCTAACTTCATGTATAAATCTTCGTTGATTTCATAGCCCAGGTAGCCATGGTGGATGAAGTGTGTTCCGAAGGTTGGGTAGAACCGATACTCAAAGCTCAGATCAATACCTCCTGCTGAACCATCCACGTTTAAGCGCCAAGTGTCCCAGGTAAACTCAGGTTGTGTTTTGTTTTCAACCCAGCTTTTGGCAAACACGTTGAAGCGAACAGCTCCACCTACCTTAAAGTAGGATTCTTTTTCTTGTGCCTGACCTGAAAAACTAAACGCAAAAAGACATAATAATAAAGCACTTAACTTCATCACAGACTTAAATGATATCTCCATAACTAATTTGAATAAAAATGATTTTTGATTTTTATAATAATTGTAAGTCGAATTCGTTGGGGATTGTTTCTGCACGACAAAAGTATAAAAAATAGGCAGTTTAGCAAACCAAATGGGAGGTCGGACAAGTTGAGCTTCTTATGCAGAGCCTTTGTTTTTACTAGCTTTTTATTTTTTGAAGTTTTCGTTTTGATCGGATGATCAGGTGTTTGTGATAATAGATTTGTAAAGCCTTAGGCGGAGTTATCCGAAAAAATGCTTTTGTAATCTTAATATGAAATTAAGATTGGGGTTAATTGGTTCTATAGAAACGATATTTCTGCAGGTATGGATTTTTGTTGAAATATTGCTTCATTAAAGGATATGAGCGGTTTACGATGAGTTCGGTTTTGATTGGTGAAATCGTACAGCGAGGACATATATAACAATGCCAGGTAATTCGCTGTTTGGGAACTACCCGGCATGGCCTGATTTAAAAAGAAAAGAAATGTGCGTTTGGGACTATTTGAGCGAACGTAATGTCAATTTACGGAATTCGACTTCGGCGCCTTCTGCCTGAATGGCCAAATGTCCTTTTTGGGCTGTGCAGTGGTAACCTTCATTCACCAAGTCGCCGTTCACCCACACCCGAATGCTGTCTCCCTTGCACTCGATCGTCATTTGGTTCCATTCACCCAAAGGGAGTTCCGAATCATCGGTCAGGTTTTTGATTCTTCGTTCTTTTCCTTCTGTAATTCCCCAATTTGCTTTGGGGCCTCTTCTACTTTCCATGTCAGGAACGCTAATATCTTCCACAATGCACCAAAAATCTCCGGCATCGCCGTGCTGCATTTGTACTTCCATCGATTGAGGGAACATTCCATACAAGGCCCGTGGCGTGGATGCATGAACCAATATGCCACAATTACCAGGCTTGCCGGCAAAACGGTATTCAACGTCTAATTGATAATCGGCATATTCGTCATCGCTTATCAGGTGTCCGCGCGGATCGCCAAGACTAACCAGCAAGCCATCGCGCACGATGAATGGAGCAATGGTATCGGGGTTGGTATCCATGGCCGGTACATCCATATGCCAACCGTCCAGGCTAGTGCCGTTAAAAAGTTGCTGGGGTTGATTGCAGGCTCCAAAAGCTATAACGAGAAAAAGTAAGATCAGGTGTTTAGTATTCATACGTTTCATTATTTTGATCCCTAAATTAAGGATTATAATTCAAGCCAACAGTTTTAAACAGCTGAAAATGATCTAGTCGCGCACACGAACTCGGGACAGTTCACGCGTAAAGTATTTGTTTTGGTAAATGAAAAAGCCGATGGCTGACAGCACTGCCACGGCAATTCCTGTGGGGTAGGCAATATCCTTTGATAATGAAAAGCCCTCTGGAGCAAGCAATAGATAAGTTACAATTACAGCGGTCATGAAAATAGCGGGGATCAGTGTTATCCAGTATAATTTGCGTTCCTGTAAAAGGTAGATGGAGATGGTCCACAAAACAACCGTTGCCAGGGTTTGGTTAGCCCAGGCAAAGTAACGCCAGATGATGCTGAAATCAATTTGAGTAAGCAAAAAACCAATGGCAAATAGCGGAACACTTACTAGCAGTCTGTTTTTGATGGGCCCCTGTTTGAAATTCATAAAGTCGGCAACAATTAAGCGTGCGCTTCGAAAAGCTGTGTCACCTGATGTAATCGGAGCAGCAACAACCCCTAAGAGGGCTAGCAGACCTCCCAAGGTGCCTAAAAGAGAATTGGATATTTCATTGACGATAAAAGCAGCATTGCCTTGATTTGCGGTCATAACTTCATTCAGTTCCCTAATACCTCCAAAGAAACTCATGCTGATAGCTGCCCAGATTAAAGCGACAACCCCTTCGGTAATCATGGCGCCGTAAAATACGCGGCGTCCGTATTTTTCATTAGTGACACAGCGAGCCATTAAGGGAGACTGTGTTGCGTGAAAGCCGGATATAGCACCACATGCAATGGTAATAAACAGCATTGGAAAGATGGGAAAATCATTGGCCTTAACATGAAAGTTTTGAAGGTTGGCTGTATTGAGTTCCGGTATATGATATCCTTTGACAAAAAGTGCAATAATGAGTCCAACAGCCATGAAAACCAAGGCAAAACCAAATACGGGATAGATCCGTCCAATGACTTTATCGATGGGCAGCATGGTGGCTAGCAAGTAATAGGCAAAGACCACCCATACCCAGAAGGTCATGGTTGCGATGTCGGGGGTTATATCCGCCAGAATCTTAGCTGGTCCCATAATGAAAACAGCACCTACAATTATCATGAGGAAGACTGTAAACAAGCGCATGAATTGCTTGGTGCCTTTTCCCATGTAGATGCCAACAATTTCGGTAATGCTTAATCCTTTGTGTTTGATCGAAAGCATGCCTGAAAAATAATCATGAACGGCTCCGGCGAAAACAGAACCTAACACAATCCAGATGAACGCAACAGGTCCCCACATGGCCCCGGCAACAGCTCCAAAGATGGGCCCAAGTCCGGCAATGTTCAAAAATTGAATCAGGAATATTCGCCACCAGGGAAGCGGCATGTAATCAACACCATCATTCATGGTGTATGCAGGCGTTTTCCGTTGCGGATCAATACCTGCAATTCGTTCAATTAGTTTGGAATAAAAGAAATAGCCAATGAGCAGGACTGCCAAGGAGATAAAAAAGGTAATCATAGAAATTGTTAGTTAGGTTCTTGTATTATCAACTGCCAAAATTAGCAAAAATATTGCTGCCTCATCTGCTGTCCGGGCTGTTTTAGCAAGGTTTTCCGAACCCCATGAAGCAGCAATACTCCATGCAGGATTAAGGAGCTTTTGTTAATACCTGTTTCTTGGCTAGTAACTGTCTTTCTAACTTCGAGTAGGGAACTTCCTGAACTGCGTGGTTTCCGTCGATAGCCATTACGGCAGCGACTGCAGCCGACTGTCCCAGGATCATAAAGACCGGTTCCATACGGATGGAGCCAAAAGCAATGTGGCTGGAAGACAAACAAACCGGAACCAACAAGTTGGTGCATTCTTCTGGCTTGGGCGTGAGTGATCCGTAAGAGATGGAATAGGGGCCTGGAGGATGAACGCCAATGTCGCCTTCGTTTTGAACAAAGCCTTCCGGTGTAATGTAGCGCTGCACATTATGCGAATCCATAGCGTAAGAGCCCATACCTACAGGCTTGGGGACTTCTCGTTTTAGGAGCACGTCATTCTCGGTGGTTACATATTCCCCAATCATCCGGCGGGCTTCTCGAATATAAAGCTGATGCGGCCAGTTGTCGTTGTCTGTGAATTCATCTTTAGCCAATCCCCAGCTTGCCATTTCTGTCCGTATTGCTTCAGGGACGCGAGGATCATTAGCAACAAACCATAGTAAGCCCATTTGGTAGTCATTGTGTTCCTGGATGATTTCACGGCGACGCTCGTAGCTTCCTTCTGGATAATCATAGTTCATTCCAATATTATCGCTGCTAAAAGGACCGTGGTTGTTGGTGTCGGTTTTTTTGTTTGGAATGGGATCGAACTTGTTGAACCAATCCTTACGTCCCGTTTCAAAAACACGCAGGAGCAGTTCATATTGGCTTGGATCGTAGTTGTCCGGTTTAGGAAAAGGGAGGCGGTTTTCGTCATGGTTCGTCATACACATTCTAAAACAGTAGGCTTGGATTTTATCATCACCCGCTCCATATTCTCCGGGCGGCTCTGTTGAAATGCGGGGAAGCACGCCACTGTTTGGATCATCCGGAATTTTGTAGGGCGAAATGTTTGCTTTAAACCAGTGCTGGTGGTGCAAAACTCCGGTTTGCACACCGTTCCATCGCTCATTGTAAGTGTCTTTGCTTTCGCGGCCAACATGATAACTCACTCCGGCTTCGGCCATCAGATCACCTTCGTAGGTGGCATCAATAAAGACTTTCCCTTTAAACGTTTTTCCGGATAAGGTTTTAAAGCTGATGATTTGCTGGCCGTCTTTGTTTACGCCATTTTCCCGGTCAAGCCATTCATCCCGATAGACGGTTAAGTTGTTTTCTTTGACAAAATCTTCAAATACTTGTTCTGCTACATGAGGTTCAAAAATCCACATCGTGCGGTTTTCTCCATCCATGGCTACCGTGCCTTGTCCTTTGTTTCCATACTCCGAATGTTTTTGCCAAACCCAGGCAGCAGAGTCGTTGTAGTGGAGCCAAACTTTGTGATAAAATTCACGCGCAAGTCCTCCAATGACTGATTTGTTGCCCGTATCGGTATAGCCCAAACCTCCTGAAGTTAATCCGCCTAGGTGTTTATCGGGAGAAACAATTAGAACAGACTTTCCGGATTGACTGACTTCTACTGCGGCAATGACTGCTGCCGAAGTTCCTCCATAGATGATCACATCGGCTTCATAAACTGGAGTCGTTGATTGCTTTGGTTGGCAACTCCAAAGAAGGGCGGATGCTAAGAATGTAAGTAATGCATATTTCATTTCATGATTTGTTTGAGGTTGATGTTGGTTGTGTGGTTAATGTGGAAAAGCGAATAAGTATGTGGTCGTTAGTATCTAAATGAATAGAGCAGGGGATAGCTCCCCTGCTATTTGAGCGTTATTTGCTGACGTGCTGAAGCACTTGCTTGTCGCTTAGTAGTTTTGCTTTCAGATCAGTGTAATTCACCTGCTGAATAGCGCAATTCGCATCGATTGCCAGGGAGGCTGCTGTTGCTGCCGATTGTCCTAACACCATAAAAACAGGTTCCATGCGGATGGAGCCAAAAGCAATGTGGGTTGAGCTGACACAAACAGGAACCACGAGGTTAGAGCACTCGTTTTGCGAAGGAACAATGCTACGGTAACTGATTGGGTAGGGCTTAAAGCCATGAGCTTCAACATTACCTTCGTTTTGAACATAGCCATTGGCATCGACGTAACGTTGTACTTGATGTGAATCCATACCGTAGGCAGCCATTCCAATAGCATCTTCAGCTGTTTCAAAGCCTTCACAGTTGTGTTGAGTCATAATGTAGTCACTAATCATGCGACGGGCTTCGCGCACGTAAAGTTGCTGTTGCCAGCCGTCTTCACGCTCGTACTCATCTTTACAAGTTCCCCATTGCGATACCGCATCGCGTACTTTTTTTGGGATGCGTGGATGATAAGCCAAAGTCCACATAAGCCCCTGCTGGTAGCTTCGGTGACGTTCTACAATCTTATCGCGTTCAGCGTAGGAGGCTTCCGGATAATCGTAGTTTTGTCCAATAAAGTCAGTTGAAAAACCTTTCTGATTATTGGTATCTGTTTTTCGATTGGGCATTTTAGAGTTGATCCACGGAACCAGGGGATCGCCATAGGAATACATTTCTTCGATTGGCCCATCAGCAGCTTCATAGTTCCGGAAAAGCAACTCATACTCCAATTCATTATATCCTTCCGGTTTCTTGAAAGGGATTCTGTTTTCAGGATGATCTGTCAGGGTCATGCGAAAGCAATAGGCCTGTATGCCTTTGTCTGCATCTCCTTCAACGCCTGGCCCGCCTTCGTTTATAAAGGGAAGAAGTCCGCTTGAAGGATCGCCTTTTACGATGTAGGGATCAACGCGGCTGATGAAGTTGTGATGTCTAGAGTTTATAGATACTGTTCCTCTTAGTGTTACATTGAAGTTATTTGTCTGCACTCCGTTTAGAGTTTCACCATACTGTTTGTTCGATTCGCGTCCGTAGGTGTAGTTAACACCAGCTGCAGCCATTAAATCGCCCTCGTAGGTTGCATCAATAAACATTTGCGCTTTGTAGCTAGCTCCGTTTTCCATTTCAATAGCCACAATCCTGGTGCCTTCTTTCTTGACACCAGTTTCACGATTTAGTCGCTGGTTGTAGACGATATCTACCTTTTCTGACTTGAGCATTTCGTGGTATACTTTTATAGCAGCAGAAGGTTCAAAGGTCCACATGGCATCTTCATTCTTTTTGTTTCGTGCTTGTTCATAATCTTCAGCACGTTGCCATCTCCAGTTTGCCGGTTCCGAATAATACTCTTTGATGTTTTGATAGAACTCGCGAGAGATGCCACCAATCACTTGTTTGTTGCCGATGTCAGTCGCGCCCAAGCCTCCTGTGGTTAGGCCTCCAATTCGGTTGGTCGGTTCAATCAGCAGAATTGATTTTCCCATCCTGGAACTTTGGATGGCAGCCGATACTCCAGCCGAAGTTCCTCCGTAGATGACGATGTCATAGCTTCGTTTTTTCGCAAAAGTATTTCCTGATAAGGAGGCAAATAAGATGAAAATGATTAAAAAGTGGAATATTTTCTTTCCTGGATTCATGATTGAAAAATTTAGTTAGACATTTATGTAAAGGTTGTTAAAATTGCGACTTCTATTTTACAGAAGTCGCAATGATTAGAACTGTTAAGTTAATTCCCGTAACCGGGGTTTTGCTCCATTGCGGTATTCGTATCTAATTCAATATAAGGAATTGGCCAGAGATAATCTCTGTTTTTATTGAAAAAGCGTAACTCGACAACCCCTATTTTTTTCATTGTTTTCCCAGCTTAAGAAAACCGACAGGTATTGTTGGCTTTGCTGTATAAGTAATAGGGATAACTCAGGCTGATCCCCTAGTTGGCCTGTAAAAAAATGAAATAAACAGATATGTCTGTTTATTAGTTTTTTATGAATAAGAGATAATAGAGTTCTCCTCCAATGTTTCGATTTTCAAGGGCTTCCCGAATTTTTTTCAAGGCCTGTGTCAGATGATTTTCAACCGTTTTGGGCGATAGCTCTAAATCAGCGGCAATTTTCTTAATGGATTGTTCTTGTTGACGCTTTCGGATAAAACTCTCTTTTTGCCGAGGAGGTAGTTGATTGATAATTTGATTGACTTGGTCCAGTAAGGATTGGTAGTTGGTTTGCTCATCCAGCCGATTACTGAATCCGCTTGCTTGATTGATGATTACGTGCTGATAGGCGCGTTGCAAATTGAGTTTCTGGAAAAGCTCGCGAATGTGGTTGAAGGCAATTTTGAAAATATAGGCTTTGAAAGAAAGCTCCGGGTTAATCAATTCACGCTTCTTCCAGATTTTGTAAAAGACTTCCTGTACCACTTCTTCGGCCTCCATCTCGGACTTTAAATAGCCCAACGCAAAAAAGTAGAGTCGTTTGCCGTAGGTATTAAATAAAGTATCAAAAGCTTTAGCACTGCCATTTTTTAGTTCGTATAACAGTTCTTTTTCAGTATGTTCATGCAGCTCTTTCAAGTTTAGGAGTTGGAAAAGTGTGTTTGGTTGAATTACTTTTTGTTCGGAGTTTTTTCTTCCGGATATTCAATACGAACATGGTAAATGTTTATCAATTTTTCAAGAATTGTATCTTTAAAAATTCGAATATCTCGTAAGGTTAAATCAGCGTTTTCCAGCTGACCAGCCTCAAGTTTATCCTTAACCATTTTCTCAATTAACTCGCGAAGGTTGTCCTGTGTTTTTTCCTTCAAGGCCCTTGCAGCTGCTTCAATGCCATCGGTAAGCATAACCACGCTGGTTTCTTTACTTTTGGGCGGTGGACCTGGGTAAGTAAACTCGCGTGGGTCAACATCTTCGTCAGGGTGATCGTTCTTATACGTGGTATAAAAATACTTGGCTTGTGTGGTGCCATGATGACTACTGATAAAATCAATAATCATTTCAGGAAGCTTATGACGGCGGGCAATTTTCACCCCATGGGTAACATGATCGATAATAATTTTGGCACTTTCTTTATTGTCAAGACCACTGTGCGGACTCATTCCTGCCACCTGATTTTCGACAAAAAAGGCAGGTTGGTTGGTTTTCCCAATGTCATGGTACAACGCACCAGCGCGAACCAGGAACGGATTTCCGCCAATTCGTAAAATCACTTCTTCAGCCAGATTAGCAATTTGCATGGAATGCTGAAAGGTTCCCGGAGCTTCCTGGGCCAGTTTACGCAACAAAGGCTGATTGGTGTCTGAAAGCTCCATAAGTGTTACATCCGATACAAAGCCAAATAACTTTTCAAAAATGTAAATCAACGGATAAGCTAATAAAATAAGTAGTGCATTGCCGCCAAACCACTGCAATTCTTGCCAGGGGATAGACTCAATATTGCCTTCCTGAATCATGCTAAGAGCCAAGAATACCACAGCATAGCTGAAAAACACCCAGATGGCAGTGAGGATCAAATGTGATCGGCGATGCAGCTTATCCAAACTAAAAACAGCAATAATGCCGGCAACTTGATTCAAGAAAATATACTCGAAATTATTGGGGGCGAAATAACCGATCAGGAGCGAGGTTACCAGCAGGGTGAAAATGGCCGTCCGCGAATCGAAGAAAATGCGTAGTAGGATTGGTAGAATAGCCAAAGGAACTAGATACAAGTCAATAAAATCGCGGTCGTTCACAAAACGCGAAGTGAAAACCATCAGTACGATCATGACAAGAATAAAACTCAGGCGTCGTTTCTGATTAAAGATCTCGGGCCTGAAATGGTAGAGATAGAAAATAAGAACCAGCAAGCAGGAAATAATCAGGATTACCTTTCCAATTATTAAAAGGTAGCGTTCAATATTTTGTCCGCGCTTGGTTTCGTAGGTCTTCTTCAATGAATCCAGAATCACAAATTTGTCAGGCGTAACGATATCTCCTTTAAAAATAATTCGTTCACCGGTTTGAACCATGCCTTGTGTGATGGAAACTTCATTCAGCTGTTTTTGTAGTTCGCTGGTATTTAGTGCTTCATCATAGGTTGCGTTCGCAATGAGAAAGTCACTCAGGTTAACAGCCTGATTAAAGGTTTCAAAGCGATCACCAATGCTGGCGCGAACGGTGTCGCTCAGTCCTTGGTAGGCCGATTTTAGCGTATAAAGTTCGGAGATGGGCACCCGGGTGGCAACCTTATCCTGAATTAAAATGACTTCCTGTTTATTGGTTAGCGCCGGATGATTTGCCGGTGCCTGTTCAATCAGCCCGGTCTGGTAAAGGTCCGATAAAAATTGGGTCAGATTTTGAATTGCGGTAGAATCAACCTGGTAATTCTTTAGCACCTTGGCCAGGTTGTTTGTTTGGGCAATGCCCTGCAGGGTATCAACCTTTAAATAAGGAATGTATTGGCTTTTAACGGAGTCCTGCTCAAGTTTTACCTCTTCTTCACCCTTTAAAATCGCAAAGTTAAACGGAGCTACCAAGGTTTCATGTCGCCAGGGAGCATTTTTCTGAAACTCATATTTAAACCGACTTTCACCGGGAATAATTAAATAAAGCAGAAAAACAGTTGCGATAAATACGAAGGCGATGTAAAAAAAGTGGTAATAGCGGGCCAGGCGCGTTAATAACTTTTTCATAAATACTTTTTTAAAGGCTTTCAAAGACTACCCAAAACTAGTCTTGATGAGTTATATTTGAACTCTTAAAATTAGTAATTTCTTTCATGAAACTTGCCATGAGAAAATATTTCTCCTCCACAAAGAGTCCGGTACACTTCGGATTGGCAGGTAACATGTTGGTATGAAAAGTAATAAAAAACAAATGAATTACGGAATTTCCGGACTAAGTATCATACCCTTGCGCAAAGACCCCTCCGAACGAAGTGAAATGACCAGCCAGGTATTGTTTGGGGAACATTTTGAAGTACATGAACAATTTATGGGCTGGTGTCGGATTACCATGGGCTATGATGGCTATGAAGGATGGGTTGATCAAAAAATGATTACCGAGTTAAATGAGCGGGCCTACCTGAAGGTAATTAACTCTCCTTTTGCTGTTTGCACTGACATTTTCAACCTCATTCCAACAGAGGGCGAACAAAACATGATGATTGTGGCAGGTAGTACTTTGCCCTGCTGGCGGCCCTACAAAAAAGAATTTTCGATTAATCGGGATGTTTATCAGATGAATGGAAAATTCATGTATCAACAACCAGCTGATGAGCGAAAGTTGATCATTCAGCAAGCCTTAATGTATTTTAATGTGCCTTATTTATGGGGCGGGCGTTCGCCTTTTGGAATTGATTGCTCCGGCTTGATTCAGATAATTTACAAACAAGCCGGCATCCAGTTGCCCCGCGATGCCAGTCAGCAAGTTCATTGTGGAACGGCTTTTTCGTTTGTGGAAGAAGCTCTGCCTGGCGATTTGGCGTTTTTTGATGACGAAGAAGGCAACATTATTCATGTGGGAATTATCTGGGAAAAGAACAAAATCATTCACTCTTCAGGGAAAGTCCGGATTGATAATGTAGACCAGTTTGGCATCTTCAACGTAGAGACCAAGCGCTATTCGCACAAAATGCGCGTAATGAAACGGATAATTGACTAACCAATCAAGGCCTGTCGATGGACAGCTTGGTCTTGACCAATTTCATAAAAAATGACAGCAAGTTATACTTACAAATACCCGAGGCCATCAGTTACTACTGATGCACTTATTCTGAAAAAGAAAACCGCAGAAATTTTACTTGTTCGTCGGGCAATCGATCCGTATCGAAACCACTGGGCTTTACCGGGCGGTTTTGTGGAAATGGATGAATTGCTGGCGGATGCCTGTAAGCGGGAGCTGAAGGAAGAAACTGGCCTGGAGGTGGGGCTTTTGGAGCAATTCCGGGTATACGATCGGGTAGATCGCGATCCGAGAGGACGTACGCTTTCTGTTATTTTTTATGGATTTGTAGAGCCTGATGCCGAGGTTAAAGGCGGCGATGATGCTGCCGAAGCCGCCTGGTTTAAGCTGGATCAATTGCCGGAACTGGCTTTTGATCATGCTGATATTATTCTCGACTTTTTGCGCTTACTGGGTCAGTCGGTCTGAATACTTTTGAGCAACACTTCGTAGCTTTCTGATCCACAGTTAAAAAGCAAGTCTAAACAGCTAAGGTTGGGTGTAAAACCAAATTTGTCATCAAAAACCTGGGTGTAGGTTTGCGCCTTAAATTGCGGGTCGGGAAGGGCCTTTTGTGGTTTAGGGTGAATGCCTTCCCGGAAATTCAGGCAGTTGTCTGGCACTTCCTCAAAATCCTTCGTTAGTTTTAGGTTTGGATTCAACTCCAGAATATCGAGTACAGTTTTAAGAATCTCCTGGTTAAAATCGAGCAGAAAGTCATATTGCTTTTCAAAAAAGGGTCGAAAATCATCCTGAAGCACTTCAAAAAATGGCGACGACTGGTAAGCCGAAACAATAGCTTGCCAATGGATATGCTGCCAATTGGTGTCGTACGAAATCCGAATATCTTTAATCAACTGCTTTCGGCTTCGTCCTTTTTCAACCGGAAAGATCAATGATTCCGGTCCATTCGCAGCTAAAATCACAGTCCGATTCCGATAGGTTTGCTTGGTAAAGTTTTCAGCTGTTTCAATCCAAATGGTTGGATGCGCTATCAATTTAGAAAGGTACTGCACAGGTGGAAAATACGCTGTGCTTAGTAAAATATCAGGTGTTATCATTCCCCTTACTCCTTAAAGAAACTTTCGTCGTTATCGTCGGTCATCTCAATGCCTTCAATGTGCGGTTTTTCGGCCGGTGCTGACACATTTTGCTCCAGTTCCTTGATTCTTTTTTGTTTTTCTTTCAGTTGGCTTTTCAGCTTCCATATTTTAGGATAGCTGAGCAGAAAGGCCAGAACAACCCCCAGTATTAAACAAACGATTAGTGCCAGTACCAAAGAAACCTCCTGCACATTCCAGAAAAAGACATGCAGATCGATGGTTGTTGGATTCTGTAAGGTGAAAATGACCAGCAATAAAGCCAGTATCAATAAAAAAATAATTCCTGCAGACATACGCTTTGTTTTGAGGGAAATTACGAAAAAAAAGGATAATGAAGCAAATCTTCACTATCCTTTTTTAGTCCTAAACGTTTTGTTTAATGTACAAACGAAAATAGTCTTTTCCAGCGAATACTTCCTGGCAAACTCTTTTCCTTGTCCAGCGAAAGCCAGATGAAAACAGCTTTTCCAACAACGTGATCTTCAGGAACAAATCCCCAGTAGCGGGAATCTGCCGAATTGTGTCGGTTGTCGCCCATCATCCAGTAGTAATCCATTTCAAACGTATAGTTGTCTGTGGCTACGCCGTCAATGTAAATGGTACTGTCTTTTACGCTGAGGTCGTGATTTTCATACAGACCAATAATCCGTTCGTAAAGGGGCAGGTTTTCGATGGTCAGGTTAACCGTTGCTCCTTTTTTGGGAATGGTCAGTGGCCCAAAATTGTCCACATTCCACTTGAAGTTGGCACTGTGCGGGAAAATATTCTGGTCCCAGTTGCCTGCGGGCATATTTACCCGTTTAATGGAAGTTATGTTGTTTAGTTTTTCCAGTTTCTCAAGGTATTCATCCGTTAAAGGATAAAGGTATTGCGAACCGGAAAAAACCTGTTGGTCGGCTTTGGAAATGCCAATATCCTCAAGTACCCGTGGATTAATCGGAGTTCCGTTTGTGGTAATGATGTAATCGTATTGCACGCCGGGGAAATCGGTTTGAGGTTTGCCATTTACATACAACTCACCTTCTTTCAGTTCCAATACATCGCCAGGAATTCCAACACAGCGTTTGATGTAGTTTTCACGCTTGTCTACTGGTCGGCTGATGATTTTCCCAAACGTACGCTCATCATTCCAAATCCGGTCGCGACCATAGCTGCGTATCAGTTGGTAATAATCCTGAGTAGGCATGTTTAGCGCCACTGTATCGCCATGCGGAAAGTTGAAAACAACAACGTCGTTGTTCTTTACATCGCCAAATCCTGCCATACGCTTGTATGGATTCTGAATCCATTCAACGTAGGATTTTTTCGTTTTTGAAAGCGGCATGGTGTGATGCACAAACGGAAACGAGAGGGGCGTATTGGGCAGTTTGGGCCCGTACGATGTTTTACTTACAAAAAGGAAATCGCCAACAAGCATCGATTTTTCCATGGATGAAGTTGGGATGGTGTAAGCTTCAATAAAAAACATGCGGATAAAAGTGGCAGCTATCACTGCAAAAATGATGGCATCAACCCATTCAACCACTTTTGTTTGTTTCCCGTCAGGCGGGTTTTTCTTTTTCCAAAAGGCCCAATGTACCTTTTTGGTGATGTATATATCAAAAATAATCACCAGGCCTATAAGCCACCAGTAGCTTGTCATCCAAATCACCCAGAGACTGTAAAGCAGGGCAACCACGATGAACTTGAACCATTTGTTCGTTAAAATTTCTCTCATCAGTTTTTAGGTATGTTAGAGGTTTAAAAGATCATTCATGCTGACCAGCCCTTTCTTGCCGACACTGAATTCGGCAGCTAACACGGCCCCTAAGGCAAAACCATGCCGGCTTTTCGCACTGTGCTCAATTTCAATATAGTCAATCTCGGATTCATATTTCACCCGGTGAATTCCAGGAACGTCACCTTCCCGAATGGCTTCAATATGCAATTCATTAGCCGATTGAGGAGCGTCCAGGGTCCAGCTGTCTTTTCCAGGATAGGCTTCAAACAGGTCTTCAGCCAGAGTAATGGCAGTTCCGCTTGGAGCATCCAGTTTTTTTGTATGGTGAACTTCTTCCATACTAACATCGTATTCAGTACGGTTTTTCATGAGTTCAGCCAACTTCTTGTTCAGGGCAAAAAACAAGTTAACCCCAAGGCTGAAGTTAGAAGCATAAAAGAAGGTTCCGTCCTGCTTTTTCATTTCTTCCAGCACTTCGGCTTTTTTGTCCAGCCAGCCTGTTGTTCCGCTAACAACGGGAATTCCACTGGCAAAACAAGTTTTATAATTATTGAGCGCCGAAGCCGGAATGGTAAATTCAATCGCGGCATCAGCTTTTTTTAGATTTTCTACCGTGAGCTCGTCTTGGTTGTCCATATCAATGGTTAAAACAATTTCGTGTCCACGCTCTTTGGCAATGGCTTCAATCGCTTTACCCATTCTTCCGTAACCAATTAATGCAATTTTCATTTGTCTGTATTTTTTGTTGTCAAAATAACTTCAAAACAGTTTGATCTTCTGGTGCTTTGTAAGCTTTGAATGTGCTTTGTTTTCATTGTGTAGCCGGGGTGTTTTTTAAGATGATTAAAATCGTCAGGCTTTTACCCCGCCATATTTTGAAAGCATACAAAGATATAAATTACACGATAAATGTATAATTCTCACCGGCTGGATAAAACAATTTTCGTCAAACAATCAGAATTGAAGGGAGAAACAAGCCCAATTGCAAGATGAAATAATGGTTTAAGCTTTTGAGCAGCAGCCGGCAAAAAAACTTACTTATTAGCGGAAATTTGCTTGTTCTCAGGAATAGCCAAAATAAGGGCGTTTACGGCAAAGGCTGATATGATAATCCAGTTTCCATAGTTATTTTCCCAGAACCCAATGGCCAGTTTTCCGCTTAGCGCAACAAGGCCGCCAATAATCATGGCCCAGATACTGAGCCGCTTGTTAACTTTAAGATTGGTGAGCGCCGCAACCAGGGGAACAATAAAAGCCCCTGAATAAAAGGCCAGCGCCAATAGCAACGTACCAATGATGGAAGTAACCTTGAGGGCCAGCAGGATACTGATGATGCCACAAAGCAAGATGAAAAAGCGTGTGTTTTTCAGAGAGCGCGCGTTGTTGATGTCAGGGTGAATCAGTTCGCTTAAAATCATGGAAGAAGTAAGCAAGGTGGTATCGGCCGATGAAAGGACGGCTGAAAGCAGAGCTGCGGCCATTACGCCGGCAATCCAGTCGGGCAAATACAAGTTAATGATTTCAATCAAGGCTGCCGACTCTTCCAGCTGTCCTTTGGGGAGGTGACTGAATGCGAAGACCCCGATATACGCAAGAATGAAAGCAAATGGAAGTAAGACAGCGGCAACGATCCGAACGCTTTTTCGAGCTGTTTTTTCGTCCTTGGCACAGAAAACACGCGAATAAATATCGGGGCCAACGACAAACGTGCTGGAAAAAGTCAGGACTAAAATCAGCAAGTCAATTTGAGAAAATTGAGGGTTGAAAGGAAAGGATTGACTAAAGGCCGGAACCTGTTCGGGCGCATTCCATAAAAGGAAAGCAGTTAGGATAACACCAAAAAGAATGATGAACGATTGGAACAGGTCGGTTTTAATGATGGAGATTTGTCCGCCAATCAAGGTGTATAAGATAAAAACAGTACCAGAAAGCAATACCCCGGTTTCGTAGGGCAGGTTGAAAAAGCTAAACAGTATTTTGGCCGATGCAATGATTTGTGCAGCTACAATTCCAACCCAGGCGATGGGGATGATGACTGAGGCCGTTTTTCGGGCGGTTTCGCCATAAAACTGCCCAACCAGGTTGGTGAGCGTGTATTTACCCAGCCGGTTGACTTTGCCTACTAAAGGCACCAAAAGCCACAGGCCCAAGGAGGCTGCCACTAAATACCAGGCAGCGGCCCAGCTTTGATCCTTGGTCAGGTTGACGGTGCCTAAAATAGCCGATCCTCCAAGAACAGTAGCCAGCAAGCTTCCGGATACTTGCCAGAATCCGGAGCGTTTCCCGGCAATGAAGTAATCAGTAGGTTGCTTGATCTTCAGCCAGGAATAAATGCCTAAGGCAACAATGAAGATAAAGTATAGGATGAGAATGGTGACTTTCATTTTGAAATTTGTACAAAAATAAGAAAATAGAATCGTCCGCAATAGCTGAATGTTATTTCTGAAAAATTCAGCTATTGCAGTAGAGTGGTTTATTATGAGAATTTATATATTTAACACAAATATATAAAGCGCATATATAATGGGAGGTATTTCTAAGGAATGGACGGGGGCAGTAGCGATTCCAATTGTTTTATTATCTTTGAGTTTGTCTGATAGTTATGGGTATGAGATTGTTCAAAATGTAAAGCAAATGAGTAATGGCATGATGAAATGGCAAGAGGCAAGCATCTATCCGGTTTTAAAAAAACTTGAGAAAGAAGGTTTTGTAAAATCCTACTGGAAAGTTGAAGGTAAGGAACGGCCCCGGCGCTATTACACGATTATGGATGAGGGAAAAAAGCGACTGAATGTACAACTGACGGAGTTGAAACTGATCAATAACTTATTTGATATGCTTATGGGGGAGCAGAAAAAGGATTGATTGCGTCTTAATGTGTTGCCTGTTTTCCAATCGACTCACTTACTCCACCCTCACTAATTTAAACGATAAATCTGTTTTATTGATACCTTCTACCTCGTAAAGAGCTTTAAAGTTCTCCGGATCAACGTGTTCTGGTTTTTCAACCACCAGCTGTCCCAAATAATCCGGGTCAGTCAGTTGGTCAACCACCGAAATATTGCCGATATCCTGGGTGGAAAGAAAAAGAAGTAAGCGGTTGCCGGCATAGCCTTCGGTGTTGATAACCAGGGCATAATCCTTCTCCTTGCTGCTGCTGTTGTTGGGCTGGTAAATTTCGGCACAGGGATCACTGGAAAAAATAAACTGTTTCGTCGTGCTGCCAACACCAAACGAGAAGTTGATGTCGTTTACAATGTTTTCGAATAAGCCCATGTTTTTATAGTTACCCACAAAAATAATGTTGTTATTCTTCAAATCATCAGGCTGTAAGTCCGAGGAAAGCTTGACCTGAATGGAGGCATCCGTTTGCGCAAAAACCTTGTAGATATGGCTTTGACAAAAGGCGGCCATTTTTGATAAGTAGGTCAGGTGCGATTTGGACAGGCTAAAAACCAAGTCCGGATTTTTATCCAAAAGATGTTCAAATTCAACTTCGGAGTTGATGCTGAAATCACGATAAACGCCAACATTTCCGGTGGGTAGCTGGCCTGAAAAAACAAAGTAGTCGCCCAATACCAGCAAGGTTGGCTTTTCGTTTTCAGCAAAGGTTTGCCAAATCGGAAGTTCCTTCCACGGATTGGTGTTTTGCCCTTTTTGTTTCATAAAGAAGTAACTCAGGACAATCAATGCCGTCAGGCAAATCAGGAAAGGGGTCAGAAAAACATACTTGACGGGTTTACGGTGGTCTTTTCGCGAGTCAAACCGAACCCGGTATTTTCCTTTTTCAACCACAAAGATCAGAGAATCCTTGCTACCCTCATGGGTGTAATAGTCTTTTAGTTTTTTGCGAACATTATGAATGTAAACACGGATGTTGGAATCCTGCTTGTCATTATCGTCGTACTTTTTGCCAAAAAGTTCAACACCAATGGTAAATTCCTTCGGATTTTTACCCTCCAGCGTAGCTTCAGTCAGGTAATTTAGTAAGTCACAGCTGATCTTCGACTTCACAAAATGTCTGCTGCTGGTGATCTTTTTTAAGTATTTGTTTATGAGAGGTCTGTTGGTTGTCATTGGTGGTGTTATAGCTAAGTTATAACTGTTATAAAACCCGTTTTGGATCAGCAAATATACCTGAAATATATCTATTTTTATAAATTCGTTATCGTTCACGACAATTTACAAGAAATTAAATCAATAATACAGTTATGAAAATTCGATTGACAACACTTTTGGTTTTTATGAGTTCCTTTTTGTTTGCCGGTCAGGCAGACGGATGGGAGTACCTCTTTAACGGGAAAGACCTGTCGGGCTGGAAACAGCTGAATGGAAAAGCAAAGTACGAAGTGGTTAATGGTGTAATTGTGGGCACCACTGTTGCCAATACGCCCAATTCGTTTCTGACGACAGAAAAGGATTATGGCGACTTTATTTTAGAAGTGGAGCTTAAAGTTGATGACCGGATGAATTCCGGAATTCAGTTCCGGAGCTTGAGCAAGGCGGATTACAACAATGGACGCGTGCATGGCTACCAATGCGAAGTTGATCCTTCGGCACGGGCATGGAGTGGGGGTATTTACGATGAAGCCCGCCGTGGCTGGCTATATCCTTGTACTTTTAATCCGGAAGGAGGAAAGGCTTTTCGCAATGGCGAATGGAACCTGTATCGGATTGAATGTGTAGGAAACGATATGCGTACCTTTTTAAATGGCAAGCCTGTTGCGCACTTAATTGATGATATGACCCCAAAAGGATTCATTGCTTTGCAGGTTCACTCCATCAATAAAGCCGACCAGGCCGGCCGTCAGATTAAATGGCGGAATGTACGCATCAAAACAAAAGATGTGAAACTGACGCTCATGGACGATGTGTTTGTGGTAAACATGTTGCCTAACCAACTTTCTGAAACTGAGAAAAAGCAAGGATTCGAATTGTTGTTCGATGGCCAAACAACCAATGGATGGGAAAGCGCTTCGGCTGACCAATTTCCCGATAAAGGCTGGGTAGTGAAAGATGGTGAGTTGGTCATTTTGTCAAAAAATGAAGTGGCAAAACGTCCGGGCGACATTGTTACTACCGAAAAATTCAAGGCGTTTGATTTTCAGTTTGAGTTTAAACTGACCAAAGCGGCCAATAGCGGAATTAAATACCGCACCGGAAACAACGGACCAAGCATTGGACTGGAGTACCAGATTTTGGACGATGCCAATCATCCTGATGCCAATCAGGGAGCAGTTGGAAACCGGAAAATGGCTTCGTTGTATGATTTAATTCCTTCAGAAACCGAGGGCCGTTTTGTGAAGCCGGTTGGTCAGTGGAACCGTGGTCGCCTGGTAGTTTATCCCGACAATCGGGTGGAGCATTGGCTTAATGGAGTTAAAGTTGTGGAGTACACCATTGATTCCAATATTTTTCGCGCCTTGGTTGCCCGCAGTAAATATTCAGAATACAAGGATTTTGGTTTGGTGGAAGAAAGCCCGATTCTTTTGCAGGATCACCAGGACGAAGTGCATTTCAGAAGTCTGAAAATTCGAAAACTATAAATCATACAAACAATGACTAAACGAACAAGTGGACTGCTTGTCCTATTGATTGCCGTGATGACTCTAGGGGTTTCCTGTCAATCGGCACAAAAACCGGCAACCGAGGATGTGAAAAAAGAAATCAAATTTAAGTTGGGCGTGGCTTCCTATTCGCTCCGAAAATTTGATACCGACAAAACACTGGCGTTTACCAAGCAATTAGGGGCTGACTACATCGCTTTTAAAAGCTTTCATTTAAAGTTGGACGCTACAGATGCCGAAATTGCTGAAGCCGTTAAGAAAAGCAAAGCAGCAGGCGTGGATTTATACGCTGGAGGCGTTATTTATATGAAAACGGAGGCTGAAGTAGATCAGGCATTTGAATATGCTAAGAAGGCGGAAATGGACATGATTGTTGGCGTTCCTTCGCATGAATTGCTTCCCTATGTTGAAAATAAAGTGAAAGAATACGACATCAAATTGGCTATTCACAACCATGGGCCTGGCGATAAGCTGTATTCAAGTGCTGAAAGCGCTTATGTATTGATTAAAGACATGGATCCACGCATGGGCTTGTGTATTGATATTGGCCACACCAAGCGTATTGGTCGTAGTCCTTCGCAAGATGTCAAAGACTTTTATGACCGGGTGCTGGACATTCATATTAAAGATGTCACCAAGGCAGACCATGATGGTTCAACCTGCGAAATTGGGCATGGAGTCATCGACTTCGATCAGTTTTTGAATGACTTGGTCGATTTGGGTTACGATGGCGTTGTCGCGCTTGAATATGAAAAAGATGGCGATGATCCGTTTGTTGGCATGGCCGAATCAATGGGCTATGTCAAGGGAATTTTAGCAACAATTGAATAAACCTAATCACAAATAAATCAAAAGAAAATGAGTTCAAACAGAAGAGATTTTTTACGAAAAGCAGCGGTCGGAGCTGCGGGAATTACTTTGGGTGGATCAGCCATGGGAATGTCAGCTAAAAGCTACTCCCGGATTATTGGAGCCAACGACCGGTTACAAGTAGCCTACATGGGCTGTGGTCGCCGGGTTGGTGCGTATTACAATGCGGTAAAAGATAAAAACAACAATATTGATCTGGCTTACATTTGCGATGTCATGAAAAGTCAGCGCGAAAAGGTAGCCAAAGACCTGAATGGCAAAGTAAGTGGTAAAGCCAAGCTGGTCAGCGATATTCGTGAAGTGTTTGCTGATCAGAAAGTAGATGCCATTTTCAATGCAACACCCGATCATTGGCATGCTCCCGGAACATGGATGGCCATGGAGGCAGGCAAACATGTGTATATTGAAAAGCCATGTAGTCATAGTCCGCGTGAGGGCGAGTTGCTGGTGCATTTCCAAAAGAAGTACAACAAAGTGGTACAAATGGGGAACCAGCAGCGTTCAGCTCGCGAATCAATTGCCATTATAAAAGCAATTCATGATGGTGAAATTGGTGACGTTTACCGTGCTGTTGCTTTCTATTCGAACCAACGGGGCGAAGTTCCGGTTTCTAAAAAAGCTCCCGTTCCCGAAGGGTTGGATTGGGAATTGTGGCAAGGACCGGCACCGCATGAAGCTTATCGACACGACACCTGGGACTATAACTGGCACTGGTACGGATGGAACTGGGGAACAGCTGAAACGGGGAACAATGCCACTCACGAATTGGATATTGCCCGCTGGGCGTTGCAGGTTGATTACCCTGAGCATGTTGATGTGCAGGCAGCCAAACGTCATTTCCTGAACGATGGCTGGGAAATGTATGATACCATGGATGCCAGCTTCCGTTTCCCCGGAAACAAAATAATTGTGTGGGATGGCAAAAGTCGTAATAGCTACAGCACCTATGGCTCAGGGCGCGGAACCATCATTTACGGCACTGAAGGTTCTGTTTATGTCGATCGTGGTGGCTACAAATTGTTTGACCGTGGAGGCAAACTGGTGCGCGACAGCAAATCGGCCAGCAATGAAGCCGGTACAGCCCTTGGTGGCGGAGGTGACATGACTGACATGCATATTCTTAATTTCTTCGATAACATCAGGGGAAAATCCAGCTTGTTAAATTCACCGATTGATATGGGAGCGAAGAGCCAAATGCTGACTCACTACGCCAATATCGCTTACCGCACTGGAAAATCATTTGATGTTAACACGCAAAACGGACATATTTATGACCGTGATGCCATGAAATTATGGGATCGGGAATACCAGCCTGGTTGGGAACCCAAATTATAAATAGAAAAACGAATTGTTTTGAAAGCTTCCGGTTATCCGGGAGCTTTTTTTGTGTCTTGCTGAAAAAGAGTTATTGAATTTCCGAATAATTATAGTTTATATTCTGGCTGCTTTTTTCATTTCAGAAAGATAGCGGATGGGCACCTTCCCTCCTGGTTTTACAGAAGTTGAGTCGTTGATGTTTCTCAAACAGGGTGTAAGAATCGTTTGTTATCTACTTTTTTGCAGGAATTATTTTTTCGTATTTGTCAGTATACCAGTCTTTTGTTGATTTTCTAGGTATCATAATACTTGTTAATAAATGTAACTATTTAGAACCTTGTTAAATTTGCAAGGTGGCTATGCGGTTTGGTCTTTCCTTAATAAATTTGAGAGCGTTTGATTTAACTAACAGAAAAACCATGAGAAACCGCTTGACAACCTTACTCTTTTGTGTACTTTTTTCCTTAAGTGCCCTTGCCCAACAACCTACTCAATGGCGGGGCGAAAACTCGGAAGCCAAATACCCTGCCCCCAATTTACTGGCATCATGGCCTGCTGATGGCCCTGAAGTGCTTTGGCACTATGATGCGCTGGGCACTGGTTACTCCACACCGGCCTTTGCCAACAGTAAAATCTACTGCACAGGCATGGAGGATGAAATGGGGTATCTGAACATTTTCGATGAAAAAGGAAACTTTGAAAAGAAGGTTCAATATGGAAAAGAGTTTGAAGTCAGCTATCCCGGAGCACGACCAACGCCAACGATTGTCGGAGATTTGGTCTATATCTCAACCGGGTATGGCGAATTGGTTTGCTTGAACTGGCAAACCGGAAAAATTTTATGGAATAAAGAACTGGGAGCTGATTTTGGTGCCGAGAACATTCGCTTTGGCTTTACCGAGTCGGTGGTTGTTGACGGCGAGAAAGTATATTTTACGCCAGGGGGTAAGGAATACAATGTTGTGGCTTTGAACCGCATGAATGGAGACTTAATTTGGAAGAGTGCCGGTAAAGGACAACTTTCAGCATATTGTACTCCAAAGCTGGTTAAACTGCCTCAGCGCCAGCTGCTGGTAACACACACGGGCGATCAGATTATTGCTGTAGACACCGAAGATGGAAAGCTGCTATGGAATTATCCCTTTCCAAATCAATACAACATTCATCCCAATACGCCCATTTTTGAAGATGGTGCCTTGTTCTTCATTACCGGTTACGGGCAGGGATGCGTGAAACTGGCTTTAAACGAGGATGGTTCGGCAATAACAAAAGTTTGGAGTACCGAAAAAATGGACAACCAAATGGGAGGAGCCGAAATTGTTGACGGTTACGTTTACGCCTCTGGTCACAAGTCACGTGGCTGGTTTTGCTTCGATTATACGACCGGACAGGAAATGTGGAACTCGAAAGAAATTGGTAATGGCGCAATCATCATGGCAGCTGATAAGTTTATCATCTATTCCGATCGGGGAGAGTTGGCCTTGGTGAATCCAAATCCGGAGAAACTGGATATTGTCTCAGCAACCAAAGTGCAATACGGAACGGCTCAGCACTGGGCACATCCGGTGGTTCATAACGGCGTGCTGTATGTCCGTCATGGAAAGTCTCTGATTGCTTACAAAATATCCGCTTAGTTTTCAAAATATACGGAAGATCTGGCCTAAACCCAATAAAAAACTAACAAATGAAAAAGATACTGATTCTCCAGCTGGCGCTATGTTTAAGTGTGTTTGTTGAAGCACAAGTTTACCAATTTCGTGGGCCCAATCGCGATGGTAAGTTTCCGGAATCCGGTTTATTAAAGGAATGGCCCGAAACCGGACCTGAGCTCTTGTTGCAGCTTGAAGGTATTGGGAAAGGCTATTCATCGGTAATTACCAATGGAGATTACATTTACGCAACGGGTATGATTGATACCTTGGATTACCTGACTTGCTTCGATTTTGAAGGCAATCAGAAATGGCAAGTGGCTTACGGCGAATCCTGGAAAAAGTCGTTTCCGGACACCCGAAGCACGCCAACCATTGAAGATAACCGCATTTACATCATTAGCGGAATTGGAGAATTGGTTTGTTTGAATGCTGAGACCGGAGCGATTAACTGGAAAGTGAATGTCGATCGGGATTACAAATCGGAGTGGCATATTTGGGGTGTTTCAGAATCGCCACTGATTGTTGATAACAAGGTGATTTGCACGCCTGGTGGACAGGAAACTTCCGTGGTGGCCTTTGATAAGCTAACCGGTGAAGAAATCTGGAAAACAACAAGCGTTGGCGGACAACGGGCTTATGCTTCGGCAACAACCCTCAATTACCAAGGGAAACACTATGTTTTGGCGGTTACAGCCACCCATCTCATTGCGCTGGACCCGGCAAACGGCGAAGTAAAAATGACTTATCAATACTATGAGCATGACAAGTGGTCGGACCAGCCCGGCCTGATCTGGACCAACGTGCCCTTGTGCAAGGACGACGAAATATTCTTATCGATGGGATATGATTATCCGGCCAAAATGCTGAAGATAAACGGTGATAGAATGGCTTTTGAAGAAGTGTATACCGACACTGTTTTTGACAATCACCACCATGGAATGATTGAATTGGATGGTTACATCTATGGATCGAACTGGGAAAACAATCGCAAAGGAAACTGGCTGTGTAAAAATTGGGAAACAGGCGAAATTGCTTACGATACGCCTTGGAATACCAAGGGAGCAATGGTTTATGCTGACGGACTATTTTACATCTATGAGGAGCAACGTGGAAATATTGCTTTGGTAAAACCAGATCCTGCTGGCTTCGAGGTGATCAGCTCATTCCGAATTGAAAAAGGGGCAGGTCCGCACTGGGCACACCCGTATATTTATGATGGCAAACTATTCCTGAGGCATGGCGATGTGCTGATGGTATATAATATAAAGGCTTAGTGTGAAGAAATCGCTTATACATTCAGTTGTTGGATTAGCTGTTCTTGCGGGATTGGCCGCTCTGTTTTTTTGGTTGTCGAAAGACCCAACCGAAAACTTGCAGGTAAGCTTACCAGGGGCCGATAATCGGCAGGAGGGAAACTTGGTGCAGGAGATCATTCAGATTGGTGAAAACTTCAATTTATTTGATCATCAGGCTCCGGAAATGGAGGGAACCTGGTCCCGGTTTCGGGGGGAGAATTTTGACAACATTGTTTCTGAAAAACAAAACCTGAAAGACAGTTGGGCCCCGGATGAACCGGAGATTTTATGGTCGGTAGAATTGGGCGAAGGGCACGCCGGCCCTGCGATCTACAAGGGTGAGGTGTATGTGCTCGATTACGATGAAGAAACCCGTGAAGATGCTTTGCGCTGCTTTTCACTGATCGATGGACAGGAAATCTGGCGTCGGTCGTATGGCGTACATGTTAAGCGGAATCATGGGATGTCGCGAACGGTTCCAACAGTTACCGAAGATTATGTGGTTTCGATTGGTCCGCGTTGTCATGTGATGTGTGTTGAACGCAAATCGGGCGATTTGGTGTGGGGCCTGGATATGGTAAAAAACTATGGAACGGAAATTCCGCAGTGGTACACCGCGCAATGCCCCTTGGTAGATGGCGACAAGGTAATTTTAGCGCCGGGCGGAAGTACAATCATGATGGCGGTCGACATTCATTCGGGTGAGATTTTATGGGAATGCCCCAACACCATGCAGTGGAAAATGTCGCATTCGTCCATTTTGCCTATGGATTTCAATGGACGTAAAATGTATGTGTATAGTGCCGATGGCGGCGTTTGTGGAATAGCTGCCGATGGGGAAAACGAAGGCGAAGTGCTTTGGCAATCTAATGCCTGGAACCATTCAGTGGTGGCCCCTTCGCCGGTTATTTTCGACGATGGACGAGTCTTTCTAACGGCGGGCTACGGGGCCGGTAGCATGATGATTCAACTGGTGCCGGAAGGTGATGGATTTGCTGTTGAAGTGCTGACAGAGTATAAACCCAAGGAGGGATTGGCTTGTGAACAACAAACTCCCATTTTCTGGAAAGGACACCTGTTTGGTATTTTGCCCAAGGATGGGGGAGCCAACCGGAACCAGTTGGTTTGCGTCAGTCCGGATGATGTGCAGACGATGGTTTGGACATCGGGAAAGGAGGCCCGTTTTGGCCTGGGACCCTATATCATTGCAGATGATAAAATGTACATATTGGATGATGATGGCACCTTGACAATGATCAAACCGGATACGAACAGATACATCCAGTTGGCACAAAAAAAGATACTGGATGGACACGATGCCTGGGGCCCCTTGGCTATTGCCGACGGGCGGCTTTTGATGCGTGATTCAAAAACGATGGTTTGCCTGGATATTAGTAAATAATAAGGGGTTAGGGGATTTAGAAATTGAAACAACTAAGGACACATGAAATACAAAAAGCTGGTTAATTTGATTTTAGTGTTGATGGCTGCAGGCATTGCGATTATTATTGCGCGTGATTTTGTGGTTAATCGAAGTGGCAAGCACATTGAGAATCCCTATGCCTTTGATGTTAGTGAATACACAACCGTTGATCCTTCGGCAATTATTTACAAGGAACAAAAAGTTTTGCAACTCAAGGTCAATCAGCCCAAAGGAATTGCTTATAAAGATGGGGTTATTTATGTGATTGCCGACAGCAGCCTGATTCTTCTGAATGAACAGGGGCAATTGCTGCAAAATATACAGCTGGATGCTGAGCCTACTGCCATTGCGGTGGCAGATCAGCTTTGGCTGGCCTTGAACAATCAGGTTATTTCCTTTGATCAGAAAGGACAGGAAATCCAACGCTGGCCGGCATACAATGACCGCTCGGTAATTACTTCGCTGGCTGTTTCACCCCGGTATGTGTATGTGGCGGATGCCGGAAACCGGCTTATTTACCAATGTTCGCCAACGGGTGAGTTGATTCAGGAAATTGGGGCTGAAAACGAGCAGAAAGCAGTGCCCGGATTCGTTATTCCAAGCCCGTATTTCGACATTGACCTGAATGAAGAAGATTACCTGTGGGCGGTTGACCCGGGAAGGCATAGTCTGGAAAATTTCAATGCTGATGGCTCCATGCGCAGCTCATGGACCGTTTCATCGGTTCAAACCGAGGGGTTTAGCGGATGTTGCAATCCGGCACATATGGCCATGATGACCGAGGATCGGTTTGTTACCAGCGAAAAAGGAATTGTGCGGGTAAAAGTTTACGATCAGCACGGGGAATACCTTGGCGTGGTGGCTGCTCCCAACCAGTTTGATGAAGATTCTCCGGCTCCGGACGTATGTGTGGATGACAACGGACGAGTGATCTTACTGGACTTCAGTCGCAAACAAGTGCGTATCTTTCAACCTAAAGAAAACGAGGAATGAATCGAAAAGAGTTTATAACAAAGGGGTTACAGCTGGGGATATTAACCGGGATGGTTGGAGGAACGCTGTTTCTAGTTAAACGCAACAAGGTCGATTTTAGCTGTTCTGCAGAGGGCGGGTGCAAATCTTGCTCCTTGTATAATGGGTGTGATTTAGATAAAGCCAAACAAAGCAAAAACGATGAGCGATAAGCAAGAACATCAGAAACCGAATCGGCGTGAGTTCATCCAAAAAGGGATGAGACTGACTTTGGGCGCGTCGTTGGCAGGTGTTGCCGGTTTTGCTGCCCTCAAGGTTAGTGCCGATGATTACGTATGGCAGCTCGATCCGTTCAAGTGTGTGTACTGCGGGCGTTGTGCCGACTATTGTGTGGTAACACCTTCGGCTGTAAAATGTGTGCATGCCTACGATCTGTGCGGGTACTGCGATTTGTGTGGTGGATACCTCAAACCCGATGCGAATGCCCGGTCAACTGCGGCAGAGAACCAATTGTGCCCCACAGCAGCCATCAAACGAAAGTTTGTTGAAGATCCTTATTTCGAATATGAAATTGACGAAGAATTATGTTTCGGATGCGCGAAATGTGTGGAAGGCTGCACCTCTTTTGGCAACGGCTCCTTGCACCTGCAGGTACGCCATGATTTGTGTGTGAATTGCAACGAATGTTCCATCGCACGCGTTTGTCCGGCAGATGCTTTTGAACGCGTGCCGGCAAGTAATCCCTATAAAATTAAGGGCGATTTTTCGCAAGGAACAGCCTCGTCCAACCCGGCCTAAACAATGAAAAACCAATGAACCGAATCTCTAAAATACTATTTACTCTTACAGCTTTGCTGCTCAGCCTGCCTGCCTGGGCACAACAGCGGTTTCCCAAGCCTGAATTTGAAACGGGTTATGTGCAGCCAATCACTTCGCAAGCTGCACCGCGTGCCTTGTTTTTAGAATACCTGGATGTTTTTATGCTTATTGCCACCTTGGCGATCGCCACGTGGTTTGTGGTGAAAAAGCGCTCGCGCCGAGGGGTGATGTGGACCTCTGTGTTTGCCTTGCTTTATTTTGGTTTTTTCCGCGAGGGCTGCATTTGTGCTATCGGCTCCATTCAGAATATTACTTTAGCGTTGTTCGACCCTGCATATGTGTTGCCATTTACTGCACTTGCTTTTTTCGTTATCCCTTTGGTGGTAACTCTTTTCTACGGACGGACTTTTTGTGCCGGAGTTTGTCCCCTGGGCGCTATTCAGGATTTGGTTGCCTTTCGTCCCATCGAAATCCCCAAATGGCTGCAAAAGGTACTGGGAATGATTCCTTACCTGTATCTGGCCTTAGCCGTGTTGTACGCAGCCACCAAATCGGAATTTCTGATTTGTCGCTACGATCCGTTTGTTGGGCTGTTCCGCTTCGATGCCGAATTTCAAATGTTGTTGTTGGGCGGTCTATTTCTGCTGGTCGGCATTTTTGTAGCACGACCATATTGCCGCTTCTTTTGCCCTTACGGTGTTTTGTTGGGTTGGATGTCTGCCTTCTCAACCAAGCACATGAAAATTACACCCAGCAATTGCATTCAATGTAAACTGTGTGCCAACTCCTGTCCGTTTGGGGCTATTGATGAGCCTGTAGAAGAGCAGGGAAGCCGGCGTTCGAATGTACAACGCCTGATGACTTATTTGATTTTCATTCCCTTGTGGATTGGTATTGGGGGTTTGGCCGGTTCAATGCTGCATGTGCCTTTGGCTAAGTTCAATAAAACTGTGTACCTGGCCGAACAATTGGTAGCACATCCGGAACTAAAGCAAGATACCGAACACATTGATGCCCGGGCATTCATGCAGTCCGGAAAGTCGATGGATCAGCTGGTTACTGAAGCCAAAGAAATCCGGAGTCAGTTTTACTGGGGAGGCTGGATACTGGGAGGCTTCATGGGTTTGGTGGTTGGCCTGACCTTACTGAAACTGGCATCGCACCGAACCCGAAACGATTACGAACCTGATAAAACGAACTGTTTAAGCTGCGGACGATGCATGGATTATTGTCCAGTGAAGAAATAAAATGAAAAAGATGAACCTGACCCTAAAAGATAAAATGAGTCTGGCCAGAGGCTTAGCTTGGTTTGCTGCCCTTTTTAGCTTGATTGTGAGTATAATGCTGATTGCGAACTATTTGCAGCTAAAATCAGTCGATCCGCTGGAAAGTCCGGCCTTGCAATCCTTGGTTGAGCGCTTGCACGACAATCCGAATGATGAGGTGCTGAAAGAAAATATTCGTTCGCTCGATTTGTTGATTCGGAAAGCGTATTTCACCAGCCAGTGGCAAATTCGAACCGGTGCGTATTTGTTGATTTTTGGTGTACTGCTATTTGTGCTGGCTGTTCGCTACCTGAAATCACTTCGTCCGGGGCTGGAGGAAATGGAGAGCATTGAAAAGGATGCTTTTCTGGATAAGCAGCTGGCACGAAAGTGGCTTGTTTACTCCGGAATGGGCCTGTTTATTCTGGCTTTGGGTGCAGGTTTTTTGTCGAATAATGTACTGGATAGCTATGAGCCGGCTGTGGTTGCAGAAAACCAGTCACCATCCGATGTTGAAGTGATTGAAGTGCTGCCCGTTGCTGAAAATCCGGCAGAAGTGGCTGTTGAAAGCACAAGTCCGGAAGACCTTAATACGAAAGAGCAAGCAGCTTCTGAAGATATTCAGAAAACGGAACCTGTGGCTGAAAAAGTGGACGAACCAAAAACAGAGCCGGTTAAGGCTCCGGCCAAAGCCAGTGCGGCTATTCCCAGTCAGGAGCAGTGGCGGGCCAACTACCCGTTTTTCAGAGGGCCACAAGCCGATGGCATTGCTTTTAAAGCAAACACGCCTGAACAGTTCGACATCGCTTCGGGAAATGGTGTGTTGTGGCAAGTGAAAATACCCAAGCATGGCTATAATTCACCCATTGTGTGGAATGACAAGCTGTTTGTTTCCGGAGCAGACAATGAGGCCCGGGAAGTTTATTGCTATCAGGCATCAACAGGAGAATTACTCTGGCAAGCCAAAGCCGATCAGATTCCGGGTTCACCCGCGAAATTGCCTAAAGTGACAGAAGATACCGGACTGGCAGCTCCAACCATGGCAACCAATGGGGCAGCGGTTTTTGCCCTTTTTGGTACAGGCGATTTGCTGGCTCTTGACTTCTCTGGAAAGCGTTTGTGGGCTAAAAATCTGGGCGTACCTGATAATCATTACGGGCATTCATCCTCGCTGATCATCTACAACGACAAACTAATTATTCAATACGATACCAATCGCGGAGCCAAAGTGATGGCTTTAGCAACAGCTGATGGATCTTCTCAATGGGAAACAGAACGTGATGCACGCATTTCGTGGGCTTCGCCGGTATTGGCTGAAGTGAATGGGAAGACGCAGGTGGTTTTAACCGGTGAGCCTTTGGTGGCGGGTTATGACCCGGAAACAGGCGAAGAGCTCTGGAAAATGGATGTCATGATGGGCGAAGTTGGTCCCTCGGTAGGCTATGCTGATGGCGTGGTTTATGCCGCGAATGAGTATGCAACATTAGCAGCCATTAAGTTGGGAGAAACGGCGGAACTTATTTGGGAAGACAGCGAGTATTTGCCTGAAGTAGCTAGCCCCTTGGCGGTGGATGGTTTTCTGATTATTGCAACCAGTTATGGCGTGGTAGCTTGTTACGATGCCAAAGACGGCACGAAATATTGGGAGCAGGAATATGGTGACGGGATTTATGCTTCACCGGTATATGCCGATGGGAAGGTGTATGTGATGGATATGGGAGGTAACCTGCATGTGATCAAACTGGGCAAGGAGTTCCAGTTGGTTGCGGAATCATCGCTGGGTGAAAAATCGGTGTGCTCACCGGTATTTGCGAATGGTAAAATGTATTTGCGTGGTTTCGACCAGTTGTATTGCATCGGAAAATAGATTGAAATGACAGAAGAAACTCAACATATCATTCACTGGGTTGACGAAATCGTACAGCAAAAGGGGAATACGAAAAAGGCGTTGATCCCCATCTTGCAGGCTATTCAGAATGAATTTAATTATTTGCCGGAAGAAGCCTTGAAACATGTATGCGAAACGACAGAAATTACCCCGGAAAATATAACAGGTGTGGCCAGCTTTTATTCGCAATTTCGGATGCAACCTGCCGGACAGCACTTGGTTAAAGTGTGCGTGGGAACGGCTTGCCATGTGAAAGGAGCCATGCAGGTGTACGATGCTTTTAAGCGTCACTTCAAATTAACAGGCTCGGAAGAAACGGATGCTGAAGGAAAATATACGCTGGAAAAAGTGGCCTGTCTGGGCTGTTGTACGCTGGCCCCTGTCGTTCAGGTTGACGATGTCACTTACGGGCATGTAACTACTGACAAGGTGGGCTCGGTTATTCAGGATTTTGAAAGCCAGGTTGGCAAAGTGGGCAACAAAAGCAAATTCCGGCATGCCGATGGGAGCGAGTTTCAGGGTGAGATTCGAATTGGCTTGGGTTCTTGCTGTGTGGCCAGCGGCAGCGAAGATGTTAAAAAAGAAATTGAACGAACCATTGAGGGCACCGGCATCAACCTGCAACTTAAAAATGTTGGTTGTGTGGGAATGTGTCATCAGGTTCCCTTGGTGGAAGTTATTGATGAAAACAAGCAAAGCAAGCTTTATGCGAAGGTTAAGCCCAATGAAATAGCCGACATTGTCAACACGCATTTTAAGTCGAAGAGCCTGCTGGGACGGGTTCGGAATAGGGCCTACAACCTGCTGGAAAAATTACAAACGGATGAAGTATGGGAAGGCGTTGACCGCTATGCCATTGACGTGCGTGATGAAATGGTTTCCAGCTTTTTGGACCGTCAGTTGCCCATTGCCACGGAACACCGCGGGGTGATCAATCCGTTGGATATGGATGAATATCGCAGCTATGGTGGTTTCGAAGCCTTGCAGAAAGTACTACAAATGAACCGGGAGGAGATCATTCAAACCGTCAAAGACAGTGGCTTGCGCGGACGCGGTGGTGCGGGTTTTTTAACCGGCTTGAAATGGGAATTGGTAGCCAAAGAGCAAGGGGAAAAGAAATACTTGATTTGCAATGGCGATGAAGGTGATCCCGGTGCTTTTATGGACCGAATGCTGCTGGAATCGTACCCCTATAGGGTGATTGAAGGAATGCTGATTGCGGCCTATGCTGTACAGGCTACCGACGGTTATTTCTACATCCGTGCGGAATATCCATTAGCAGTTACCCGCATTCGGCAAGCGCTCATTAATTGCCGGGAGCAAAATTTGGTTGGCGAAAATATTCTTGGTGCAGGCTTCAATTTCGATATTCAGATTTATGAAGGAGCTGGTGCTTTTGTTTGCGGCGAAGAAACTGCTTTGATGGCTTCCATCGAAGGAAATCGCGGTTTCCCAACCATTCGGCCACCATTTCCGGCACAAAAAGGCCTGTGGGGACAGCCAACGCTCATAAACAATACAGAAACTTTTGCTCAGGTATCCTACATCATCCGAAAAGGGAAGGAGCATTTTAATGCCATTGGAACCGAGAATTCCAAAGGAACAAAGGTATTCTCGCTGACCGGAAAAGTGAATCGTGGCGGACTGATTGAGGTGCCAATGGGGATTACTATCCGGCAAATTGTGGAGGAAATTGGGGGAGGCGTGCAGAACGGAAAAAAATTTAAAGCCGTTCAGGTAGGTGGTCCTTCAGGTGGTTGTATTCCGGCTTCCTTGTACGATACACCGATTGACTACCAATCGCTGATCGAAGTGGGAGCCATGATGGGCTCTGGAGGTTTAGTGGTTCTGGATGAAGACGACTGTATGGTTGATATTGCCCATTACTTCCTGTCATTTACTCAGGAAGAATCGTGCGGGAAATGTACCTTTTGCCGTGTAGGAACCAAGCGCATGCTGGATATCCTGACTAAAATCACTTCAGGAAAAGGGAATAAGAAAGACCTGGAAGAACTAAAATATTTGGCTGACTGGACCAAAAAGGGTAGCTTGTGCAACCTTGGAAAGTCGGCTCCAAACCCGATTATTACCACCCTGCACTATTTTTACGAAGAATATGAAGCACACATCGAAGGTCGTTGTCCGGCAGGAAAATGCACGAAGATGATCAGTTATTCAATCAACGATGAGTGTATTGGTTGCACCAAATGTGCTCAGAAATGCCCGGTGGAAGCGATTAAGTTTGAGCCTCACAAGAAGCATTCGGTTAATATGGATTTATGTATCAAATGCGATGCGTGCCGGCAGGTTTGTCCGGTTGATGCCGTGGATGTGAAATAGACTAATTTAATTTAATAGAGTATATAGAATGAAAAATTTGATGGTATTTGTGATGTTGATTTTATCGGTAACATGTATGGGAACGACAACAAGCCTGGAGGACATGAAATATTTGAACGCAGATGCGTTTCAATTAATAGGAAAAGGTTTTGAAGATACGCCAACCCGTTACTCCAGACTTCCCGCAAGCCTGGAGGGAGTAACCCGGCCACCGGTTTGGTCTTTGTCTCAAAACTGCAGTGGGCTGGCAATTCGCTTTAAAACCAATTCAACGGCAATCGCTGCTCGCTGGGAAGTTACAGGAGACGTATTCATGAATCACTTTACCATGACCGGCATTAAAGGGATGGATTTGTATTGTTTGAAAGATGGTCAGTGGCAGTTTGTCAACTCAGCACGTCCAACCGGTAAGGAAACAACTGCCATGATTATTCAGAATATGGCTGGCGAGATGAATGAATACATGCTTTATTTGCCACTTTACGACGGGTTGAAAAAGCTTGAAATTGGTGTTGAACCGACAGCTCTTATTGAGCAGGCACAAGTTGATTCGCCTAGAAAAGGGAAACCGGTTGTTTTCTATGGAACCAGCATCACTCAAGGCGGATGTGCTTCGCGTGCGGGCATGTCTTACCCCAACATTTTATCACGCATAATGGATAAGGAAATTATTAATTTGGGATTCAGCGGAAATGGTCAGCTTGATTTGGAAGTGGCTGAGGCGATGGCTACCATTGATGCATCATGCTTTGTGATTGATTGTTTGCCCAATGTTTCAGTCGCTCAGATGAACGAGAAATATGCCCGCTTCATCGAGATTGTACGGGAAAAAAATCCGGAAACACCAATCTTGCTTGTCGAAACAATTCTTTTCCCTCACAGGCATTTTGATCAGTCTGTTTTCACCCTGCTTCAGGATAAAAATGAAACCTTAACCCGAATTTACAAGGAACAAAAAGCCAAAGGTGATCGGAAGATTTATTATCAAAAAGCCGATGACTTGATTGGGGATGATCAGGAAGCCACTGTTGACGGGGTACACCTGACCGATCTGGGTTTTAAACGCATGGCTGAGAACCTTTATCCGGTGATACGAAAATTGATCAAATAGCTTATTTGCTGATTGACAGAATTCAATATAAACCGAATGGTTAAACTTAAAATCAATAATCAAGTCCTGGACGTTCCGGAAGGCACCACGCTTTTGGAAGCGGCTCGTTCGCTGCAGATTGACATCCCAACGATGTGCCATCTGGAAGGAACCGGGCATTTTACATCTTGCATGGTTTGTTTGGTCAAGGATTCACGCAATGGCCGGTTAATGGCTTCGTGCTCCATGCCAGCCATGGAGGGCATGGAAATCATTACAGACGATGCCGAATGTCAAGAGTCGCGGAAAGCTTCGCTGGAACTGCTGCTGAGTGAGCATGTTGGCGACTGCGAAGCGCCTTGTCAATTGGTTTGTCCGGCGCATATGAATATTCCGTTGATGAACCGGCTGATAGCGGCAGGTAATGATGCGAAGGCCATTGAAGTGGTGAAGCGTGACATTGCTTTGCCCGCCATCCTTGGACGCATCTGTCCAGCACCTTGCGAGGCGGGTTGCCGCCGCAAGCAGCTGGATGAGCCGGTTTCCATCTGTCTGCTGAAAGGCTTTGCTGCAGACCAAGAACTGGACAAAGGTGTTGTGTCGGTTCTGCAAGAAACAAAAACAGACAGGAAAGTAGCGATTATTGGTGCGGGCCCTGCCGGTTTGGCTGCCGCTTTTTATCTGAATAAAGCAGGGCATCAGGTCGTTCTTTTTGAAAAGAATGAGAAGGCCGGAGGTGATTTACTTCAGATTAAGGAGGAAGTTCTGCCTACCAAGGTAATGGAGGCTGAATTGGCCTCCATCCTGAATTCGAGGATTCAAATTAACTACAATTCAACAATTGGTACTGCAGAATTTGAGCAGCTTCAGCAAGCGTATGATGCCGTGGTGCTTGCTGTTGGCGCACAAACTGACCAATGGAAGGACAAGGGCTTGCTGTTGTCAAAAAACGGGATTCAGGTGGATAAAACGACTTACCAAACATCCATCGACAAAGTATTTGCTATAGGCAATGCTTTGCGACCTTCCAAGCTGGCTGTGCGTTCGGTTGGACAAGGCAAGGAGCTGGCCTGGGTGCTGAATGAATGGTTTGAAACCACGGAGTTGAAGGGTTACCCCAGCCGGTTTAATTCTAAATTCGGCAAACTGAACGAACCGGAGTTTGCTGAATACTTGAAAGAATCGGTGGATGAAAAACGTTGGCAAGCTAGCAGAGGAAAAGCGACAGGTTTCACGAGGGAAGAAGCTGTTGCTGAAGCCCGACGTTGCCTGCACTGCGACTGCCGAAACCCTGAAAGCTGCAAACTGCGCGAGCTTTCAGATCGTTATGGTGCTGAGCAAAGACGTTTCCAGTACGATGAACGTTTTGTGATTCGCAAGGAATTCGCGCCGCAAAACATTGTTTATGAACCGGGCAAGTGCATCAAGTGCGGTATTTGTGTGCGCCTTACGCAACAGTACCAGGAAACTTTTGGTTTTTCCTTTATTGGTCGTGGATTCGATGTTCGAATTGGTGTACCATTTTCAGAATCGGTAGAAAAAGCCTTGGAAAAAACGGCTGCTTTGGTGGCCGAGAAATGCCCAACTGGAGCATTAGCAAAAACTGACACCGAGGAACAATTATAAAACGGCTAAAGCTTCCAAAATTGTTTTGGGATAAGAAATGAAAGGCCGGAAAATGATGAAAGCAAATCAGCAATTGAAACAGAAAAGACATGAAGGGTAAACTTGTAATTTTCTTACTTCTTTTAACCAATAGCCTGTTTGCACAAAGCGAATGGCCCATCTTTCGGGGCAACCAGCAGCTAACTGCTTCGGTTGAATCTGAGCTGTCAAGCTTATTGCAGCTCATAGCCTCCTTTCAAACCGACGATGATATCAAGGCATCGCCGGTGGTAAAAGATGGTGCGGTGTATTGCGGATCTACCGATGGATTTTTTTATGCATTCAAGCTAAACGGAGATTTATTGTGGAAATTTGATGCGGAGAATGCCATTGAGGCGCCGGCCATTTTACTGGATGGCAAAGTCCTCTTTGGATCGCTGGATGGATGGCTTTTTTGTTTGAATCAAACTGATGGCGGGTTGGTGTGGAAATACAAAACCGACAACCAAATCATTGGTTCGGCCAACTGGCACAAAGGAGCAGAGCAAACCGTGGTGGCCGTTGGGAGCTATGATTACTTTCTGCATGGAGTTGATCTGAAAGACGGCCATAACCTGTGGAAATATGAGTCAGATAATTTCATCAACGGGACACCGGCCTTGTATAAAAACAAGGTTGTTTTTGGTGGCTGTGATGGCTTTTTGCATTTGGTCAATCTGGAGACCGGACAGGTAGAAAAGAAGATTGAATTGTCAACTTATGTTGCTTCATCGCCAGCCATTGTGGAGCATGAAGCGTATGTTGGGGATTATGATGGACGCTTTTTTGCCGTTGATCTCGAGGACGGAAGTGTAAGCTGGACTTACGATGATCCGGAAAAGAATTTGCCATTTATTGCTTCTCCGGCTGTTTCGGCCAATTACATTGTTTTGGGAAATGAAGACCGGCAACTCTATTGTTTTCAACGAAAAGATGGTAAATTAGTCTGGACAAAGCGTTTATCCAATCGAATTAACTCCTCTTCTGTAATTGTCGGTAGCAAGGTTGTTACTGCTACGATGGACGGCATGATGTTCATGCATGCCCTGGAAACGGGAGAAGAGCTTTGGAGTTACGAAATAGGAAGTCAGATGGTAAGTTCGCCGGCATTTTATCAAGGAAAAATCATCATCGGAGCCAATGACGGGCGGATTTATATTTTGGGAGAAAAATGATATTTGGCCGATAGCATGCGTGTTACTCTGAATTGTATTCATGAGGAATGCCATAAGAAAACAGAATCTGGAACGTGTTTGAAATGACTTCAAAATAAAAGCAAAAAATCATGAAAATCGCACACATCATTCCAGGATCAGGGGGCAGTTTTTACTGCGGTAACTGCCTTCGCGACAGTAAATACATGAAAGCCCTGCAGGACTTAGGACAGGAAGTGATAAAGGTACCGCTCTACCTGCCTTTATTTGAAGATGCACATGATTTAAATGAAGTTCCTGTCTTTTATGGGGCAGTAGACATTTACCTGAAGCAGCGCTTTCCGGTTTTCCGGCACCTTCCCACTTTTGTGGATAAAATGCTGAACTCAAAATCCATCTTGCACCTGGCTGCTCAAAATGCGGGATCAACCCGGGCAAAAGGGCTGGAGGAAATGACCGTCTCAATGTTGCTGGGTGAAGAGGGCCTGCAGCGAGGGGAACTGGAGCGTTTGGTGGAGTGGTTGCGTGATGAAGCCAAACCGGATGTGGTTCATCTGTCCAATGCACTGCTGCTGGGATTGGCACGGCGCATTAAGCAGGAAATGAATATTCCGGTGGTGTGCTCGCTGCAGGACGAAGATGTGTGGGTGGATGTGATGAGTGATCAGCACCGCGAAGAGGTTTGGCAATTGATGGAAGAACGGGGACGTGAAGTGGATGCCTTTGTATCGGTCAGCGATTTTTATGCCCGGGAAATGAAAAAACGAATGCATATCCGTCCGGACCAGTTGTTTATCAATCATATTGGGGTGGATTCAGCCGATTATCCCATCAAGCCGGTTGAAGGCAAGGAACCGGTAATTGGTTATATCTCGCGCATGTGCGAAGAAAATGGCCTGGGCATTTTGGTTGATGCCTTTATTCACCTCAAGGAAAATGAAGCTTACCAGGCGGTGAAGCTGAAGATTACCGGAGGGAAAACCAATGACGATACCAGCTTTATCAAACAACAAAAGAAGAAAATTGCAGCAGCCAAGCTTGAAGATGATGTTTTATGGGTTGAAGAATTTGAAAATCCTTCGCGACAAAATTTCTTCGATACCGTTGCCCTATTAACTGTTCCGGTATTGAATGGCGAAGCATTTGGTTTATACCAGCTGGAAGCTCTGGCATCCGGAATTCCGCTTGTTCAGCCTGAACTAGGGGCTTTCCCCGAAGTGGTTGGCTTGTCGGAAGGTGGCTTGATTTATCATCCCAACAGTGCCAAGAAACTCGCCAAGGCCTGGAAAAGCATCATTCTGGATAAGGAAAAACTGAGTGAATTAAGCACCAAAGGGCAGGAAGGGGTCAAAGCGCATTTTGATATCCACAAGCAAGCTGCAAAGTTGGTGGATATCTATCAGAAGGTAACTGCCAAAGAAGAATATCGCTATTGAGTTGTTTTTTTCCCCATAATGAAACCACTCAAAACCCAAAAATCACAAATCTATGCTTGAAATCAAGTCGCTAAGCAAAAGCTTTTATTCCGGATCAGGGAAGAAACGAGTCATTTTGGATGAACTAAATCTGACGGTAAACGATGGTGAGAGTGTTGCCATCGTAGGGCCTTCCGGTTCCGGAAAAACCACTTTGCTCAATATGGTGGGGGCACTCGATCGGCCTGATGCTGGAGAGGTGCTGCTGGATGGTGAGTCTGTATTCAGCAAAAATGAAAAGCAGCTGGCTGAGTTTCGGAACCAATCCATTGGCTTTGTTTTTCAGATGCATCACTTGCTGCCTCAGCTTAATTTGGTTGAAAATATTTTGCTTCCGGTCATTGCCCGGCAAAAGAAAGTGGATGATCCGAGCCGCCAACGCGCCGAAGCATTGACGCAAAAACTGGGAATTCGTGAATTGAAACATCAAAAGCCCGGAGAGCTATCTGGCGGAGAGTGCCAACGGACGGCTGTTGCTCGCGCGTTGATTAATCAACCTAAAATTGTGCTGGCCGATGAACCTACCGGCGCATTGGATCAGCATTCGTCAGATCAGCTGGCTGATTTGCTTCTGCAGCTCAATAAAGAAGAAAAAACCAGCCTGATTGTTGTGACACACTCCATGAGTCTGGCTTCAAAAATGGATAAGATTTACCAACTTGAAAACGGAAAACTACAACTGGTTCAATCATGAATGGATTTCGTTACGCCCTTAAATCGTTGCTTCACTTTTGGAAATTAAACCTGACCATTGTATTCGGAGTGGCACTCAGTACGGCTATTTTGTTGGGTGCTTTCATCATTGGCGATTCCGTGTCCTACAGCCTGCAGCAAATTACCTTGCAGCGCCTGGGGCAAACTAATTGGGTCGTAACTGGTGGTGAGCGCCTTTTCCGGGCGGAGTTGGCAGAGGCTGTTTCTTCGGAAGAAATAAAAAACACTTCGCTGCTGTTTTCCAACGGCATGGGGGTGCTGAACGGCGGACAAGCTCGGGCAAATCAGTTGCAGGTTTGGGGCATATCGGCAGATTTTAATGCCTTTGCCGGAACCGATAGCTTGTATGCTTTGGCTAAAAATGAAGCGGTTATAAACGAAGCGCTGGCGGAGGTATTAGGGGTAAAAGTGGGAGAGGAGCTGCTGCTGCGTGTTAATAAGCTAAGTACTTTTCCGGCCAATACGCCTTTTGTTTCAGCCGAAGAAAATACAATTTCGTTTCGGGTAAAAGTAAAAGCGATCGCGAGTCAGGTACAAACGGGCAATTTCAACCTACAGAATATTCAATCGGCCCCTAAAAATATTTTTCTTTCCCGCGATTTTCTCAATCACGAAATGGATTTGGACGATAAAGCGAATGTGCTGCTAGTTAGTGGTTCCGGATTGAATGAAGCAGGCTTGTACGAACGCATTGCCACAAACTGGACCCTAAAGGATTTGAACCTTTCGATCCGGGAGAATGAAGCGCTCAATTATACGGAATTGATTTCGGACCGGGTATTTATAGAGCCTTCCGTTGCTGAACGTTTACTTGAGCAACCGGAAACCTATCCGGTGTTTGCTTATTTCGTCAACCAGCTGACCAATCGTAACCAAAGTACGCCTTACTCTTTTGTGGCTGGACTACCTCTTGAACAATTGGAACTAGGCGATCAGGAAATCATGATCAACCGTTGGTTGGCGGCTGATTTGCAGGCCAAGTCCGGAGATTCGATCATGATGAGCTACTTTGAAGTGGGCCCTTTGCGTCAGTTGGAAGAAAAGTCTGCCTGGTTTCGTGTGTCGAAAATTGTGGACATGGAAGGGGCGTGGGCTGATCTTATGCTAATGCCGGATATTCCGGGTTTGTCGGATGCCGGGCACTGCAGCGATTGGGAAACCGGAGTGCCGGTTGATTTGTCGGAAATACGGCCAAAGGATGAGGATTACTGGAACAAATATAAAGGAACACCCAAAGCCTTTGTCAACTTAAAAACAGCTCAGAAGCTTTGGGGGAATCGATTTGGGAGGTCAACAGCTGTTCGGTTAAATGGTTTGCATGCTGAAGACTTTACCCGGCGTGTTTTGACTGAGATTCATCCACAGGATGTCGGTTTTCAGGTGAAAGATGCCAGATCATCGGGTTTGCAGGCTGCCAACCAAGGAACTGACTTTGGTGGACTTTTTATCGGTCTGAGTTTTTTTGTGCTTTTTGCGGCACTCTTGCTGGCCTACCTTATGTTTCAACTGTACCTGAAATTTCGACGGGCAGAAATCGGCACCCTGCATGCCTTGGGTTTTTCATCCGCTACAATCCGGCGGCTGTTTTTTTCCGAATCAGTTTTACTGGTTTTGCTGGGTATCTTGCTGGGTTTGCCCTTCGGGTTGGGCTACAACAGCCTGATTATGGACGCAATCAACAGCATTTGGCGCGATATTGTCCGAACGTCAATTCTTGATATTCACATCACCCCAATGGCCATTATTCAGGCTGTTTTGATTGTTGCGCTTATTTGTCTGGTGACGGTTTGGTTTATGCTGAAAAAATATGCCAATCAACCAATTGTTGCCATGCAACAAAGACAAACGAAAAAAGCAAAGACAGGAAAAACATCCTTATGGCTGGGAACAGGCATGGTGCTTGGTTCGTTTTTATTGATGCTGTGGCAGGGAATTGGTGAGGAGCTAAATGCAGAGATCTTTTTCACCAGTGGCTTTGGGCTAATGCCGGGCTTAATCTTATTGGTAAATTACTTCTTCATCTGGAAAGCGAAAAAGCCAGCCAGGCAACTTTCAGTTAAATACTATTCCTTCAAGCTGATGCTGGATGATCGGCGCAGGAGTATGCTCATCATTGGTTTTTTATCGGTGGGTGTATTTTTGGTTCTTTCTACGGGTCTGAATCGGAAGGATTTAACGCGAAACGCCGATCAGCCATCTTCGGGAACCGGCGGATATTCCTATTTTGCTCAGACAAGCTTTCCGGTTCTTTTTGATCTGAATTCGCTGGAAGGCCGTTTCGAATTAGGGCTGGAAGATTCTTCGGCCAAGTTTGTGCAAATGCAGGCTCTGGCGGGTGATGATGCCAGTTGTTTAAACCTGAATCGCGTGCAACGTCCGCGTGTTTTGGGTTTCGATGTTGCCCGGTTTGATCAGCGACAGGCGTTTACTTTTGTGGCACAATCGGAAGAGCTGAATGCGGAACATCCCTGGCTAAGCCTGGAAGAACCATTACCCAACGGACAAATTCCGGCAGTTGCAGACCAAACGGTCATTAAATGGGGGCTGGGCAAATCGGTTGGCGATACACTGGTTTACCAAAATGAAGCCGGAGAACCCATTGTATTGAAATTGGTTGGCGGGTTGGCAAACTCTGTTTTCCAAGGGAATATCCTAATCGCTGATCGTTTGTTTTATACACACTTTCCATCGGTGAGTGGCTCGCAGGTATTTTTAATCGATGCCTCAAGCGACGAAGAGGATCGTTTACGCACGGCTTTTCGAAATTATGGCTTGGAAATTACACCTGCCAAAGAGCGTTTGCTGCTCTTTTATCAAATTGAAAACACCTACCTGAATATCTTTTTAATGTTGGGTGCCCTGGGCTTGTTAATCGGAACGATTGGCTTGGGCATCATCATTTTCCGGAGTATTTATGAAAGTCGCCCGCAGTTGGCTTTGCTGGAAGCTACCGGTTTTCGCAAACGAACTATTCGAAGGATGCTTTTGCGTGGCAACCTGCTGATTGTTTTGTTGTCACTGACTTTGGGTTTAATTCCGGCCTTGCTTTCTGCCTTGCCCAGTTTGCTTTCATCGCTTTACTCCGGTTTAATTTATTGGAGCCTAATGCTGTTTGTGACCGTTTTGGCAAGTGCCTGGCTTTGGGTGTTTATTGGTAACCGATTGGCCATGCGAGGCCGTCTGTATGAGACACTTCGGAATGATTAACGCATAAAAAAGGGAGCCATTCAAACTGAAAAGCTCCCTTCATTTTTTGCTGAAAATTTTACCGGCGCATCATCATATGCATGATTCCTCCGCCATTGCTGACTTGTGTGAAACCCATTTGCTGCAACATACGCTGTCCGTAGCCTGAGCGTGCTCCCGAAGCGCAGTAGAGTGTAATTTCCCGTGATTTACTGCCCAGTTCATGCACGCGCGAAGCCAATTCATCCAGCGGAATGTTGATGGCATCAGGATAAGCTCCTCCATGAAACTCTTCCGGAGTACGTACATCAACGACCAGCGGTTCGTTGGATGTGCCATGGGATTCTGATTTTGAATGCTGCCTGGCCATCATCGCGGTCAATCCGCCGCCGTTGCTGACATTGGTGTACCCAATTTGCATGAGCATGCGCTGTGCATAGGCCGAACGGGCTCCTGTGGCACAATAAACCACAATTTCGCGCGAAGCATTGCTGCCCAGTTCTTCAAAGCGATACATCAACTCATCCATCGGAATATTGATGGCATCAGGATAGGCACCGGCCTGAAATTCTTCGGGAGTGCGGACATCAACCACAAGCGGTGAGTGATCATCTTTAACCTGCGCTGGTTGCTGTTCCGATTTTTCCGTAGTTTCCTCTTCCAGTGATTTGTTCTCTACAGGAAGTAAATTGATGGCAATGGAATTAAAGCCGATGGTTCGGGCTTGCCGCTGCAAGGAAATATGCCCTCCGGATAAGTTTGTCACCGAATGAAAGCCGGCACCTACCAATGTTCGTAGCGCCTGATGGCCTTTCTTCCCGGTTTCATCATAAACCAAAATGGGCCAGTTGGCAGGAATAGTGTCAAGCTGTTGGGGTAACAGCTCCAATGGAATGTGCATGGCTCCTTCAATATGGCTTTTTTCAAAAGCGAAGATATCACGTACATCAATGATGACCGGATTGCTGTTGGCCAGAAATTCATCCAATTCCGAAGCCGTAACAGATGGACTGAAGCCTGATTGCCGGTTTTCAGCGGTGTAGGCAGCCATGTTGATGGCATCGTTAGCCGTTCCAATTGGAGGAGAGTAAGCAAAGTCGATATCAGCCAGGTCGCTGATTGTTAGCCCGGCAGCTGTGGCAGTGGCAATAACATCCAAACGTTTGTCTGCTCCTTTATAGCCAGCAGTCTGTCCTCCCAGAACAACCCCGGTGTTTCTGTCATATACCAGCAAGCTGGTAACAGTTTCTGCTCCCGGATAATAGGACGTATGATGTTCTTTATGAACAACCACAGCATCAGCATCAATGCCGGCAGCACGTGCCTGTTTGAGGGATAAACCGGTAATTCCGGCTACTGCTTCAAAAACCCGCACCACAGAAGTACCAATCGCTCCTTTGTAACTGTGCTGTCCTCCAAGGGCATTTTCTGCAGCAATGCGTCCTTGCCGGTTGGCGGGGCCAGCTAAAGGTATTCGTACTTTCTGTCCGCTTACACGGTGCTCAATTTCAACCATGTCGCCGGCAGCATAAATGTCTGGATCAGAAGTTTGCAATTGCGCATTGACCAATAAGCCTCCGGCTTCGCCCAGTTGCAGACCCGCATCTTTTGCCAGTTGCAGGGTAGGCCGCACGCCAATAGACAACAAAACCATGTCGGCTTCAAGTGTTTGCTCATTGTTCAGCTTTACCGAATTGGAATGAATCTCGGTTACGCAGGCACCAGTATGAATGCCGATTCCGTATGCCAAGAGCTCGTTTTCAATAAATCCGGCAGTTTCTGCTTCCATGAGCCCCATTACATGCGGCATCATTTCGACAACATTTACATGTAAGCCTCGCTTGACAAGTGCTTCCACCATCTCTAGCCCAATGAACCCTCCGCCAACAACAACGGCACTCTTCGGATTTTTCTTTTCCAGATGGTCTGAAATTTTATCCATGTCATCGAGTGTCCATAAGGTAAAAACATGATCCCGGTCCGCGCCCGGAAGTGTCGGGTTAATGGGTTTTCCCCCCTGGGCCAGAATCAGCTTGGTGTATTCAAAATGCTGTTCCTCTCCGGTAAGGCTGTTGGTGGTTTTTACCTGATGTCCCAGCCGGTCAATGGCGACTACCCGGGTGTTGGTGTAAACATCCACATCGTACTGTTCCTTGAAGCTTTCCGGGCTCTGTAAAATTAGTTTCGAGCGGCTTTTGATATCACCGCCGATATAGTAAGGCAGGCCGCAGTTCGCAAACGAAATATCTGGTCCTGCTTCAAGCATAATAATTTTTGCTGTTGGAGAGATTCGTCGTGCTTTAGCTGCTGCTGTTGCACCGGCCGCAACTCCTCCTATAATGACAATTTTTTCCATAATCTATTGCGTAATTTGTATTCTTAATCCAATATTAAAAGCTGCTGACTAGCTAACTTTTGCCATTTGTTTGATGATAAAATCCTTGTTTTTTATACCGACAAACCGGTTGATTTCCTTCCCGTCTCTGAAAAGAATGAGGGTAGGGATGCTTCGCACTTTAAACTTTTGAGCGAGGCTTTGGTACTGTTCAATGTCTACTTTCCCGACAAATGAATTGCCGTTTAGTTCGTCGGATACTTCATTTAGAATAGGAGCCATCATGCGGCAGGGGCCACACCAGCTGGCCCAAAAATCAACCAGAACCAATTTGTTTTTCGTTTTTTGCTGAAAGTTCTTGTCCGTCAGTGTCAGTATCTTTGGATGATCTTCAACAAGGGGAGTGTTTTTCATTTTGTTTTGTGCAACTTTTGCCAGGATGAAAAAGGCCACGAAAACGAGTACGAGAATAAGAAGAATTATTTTAAGCATTTTTTTTGTTTTAAATTGATGGTGGCAAAAATATTTTGAATCCGGCGATTCCGAAAGGATTTCTTTTGTTGGCTTTCCAACTTTCGAATTGAAATGGCTCAACTTTTTTCTTGATTTATTCCTAACTTCACGAATTCAAAACAAAGACTGATTCATGAAAACGATTTTGGAGACCGATGAGAATTTTATTTGCGATATTAATGCGCCTTGTTTTCAGGTGCTTGAACCCAATGAAATAGAGTTGGTAAGAGCCAGTAAAACACAGGTTCACTTTCGCAAAGGCGATAACCTGACCAAGCAGGGGGCTTTTGCCTCTTACGTGTTGTTTATTGCCGATGGTCTGGCTCGTCAATACCTGGAAGGCGAAAACAACAAGGTATACAACCTGAAAATCATTCAAAAAGGCGAGTTTGTCGGCCTTTCTTCTGCTTTTGTGAAAAATACCTTTGATTACTCCACGGTTGCTCTGACCGATTGTATGGCTTTCCTGGTCGAAAAACAGGCTATTGCCAAAGTTGTCAGTCAAAATGGTCTTTTTGCTTCCAGCTTTATCCAGCGTTTTTGCGAACAAGCTTCCGGTATGTATGCAACCATCCGGAATGTGCTTTACAAACAAATGAATGGTCGCTTAGCCGAAGCCCTGTTGTACCTGAATGGTTTTAAGGCTCAGAATCCTGAAATCTTTCAATTGCTTTCGCGAAAGGATTTGGCCGACTTTGCCGGCATTTCAACAGAAAGCGCTGTTAAACTGCTAAAAAGCTACGAAAAGGATGGATTGATTGATTTACGGGACAAAGACATCATTTTATTGAAAAGTGACACCCTTGAAGAGCTTAGTTTACGGGGATAAGCGACTGATTTTCTGAAAGGCCTAAAAACAACAATGGGAACCACTCGGTATGAATAGCTCCCATTCACTACTTGACGATCGAAATCGTTGTTCATGTCAGGCTACTGTTATTTTGACTGGCTGATCCATGAATCCAGGATTCGGGTTTCAGCCCTTGGCGTTCCGGCAATGCTTGTTACAGCACGCCTTCCGGCTGTCCGTTCAACAAAGCCGAAGCTTGTCTTACCGGACGAAGTTTTTGATGGCTCCTGAGAAATGCTGGTCTTACGATCATCAATTTGCTCATTTGGCAGTGGTTTAGGAACCGAAGTCCCACCATTGCCTGCTTTCTTCGGGGAACGAATTCCTTTTCGAAAACAGCCTTCAAACCTAAAACGACTTGGGAATGCCGAAGCAATCGTTTTTCGTTTTAATCAAGCATGTAAAGAACGGATCTTTGGTTGCTTAAACTTCGGCTCTCTGGATGCGCAAACCCGAAGGTTTGAATGATTTGACGCTGACTCAGCTAAGAGCTTTTGTCGCCTCCACATCTTCGGAGCAGTCTTTTATCGCTCACCTGATACTATCAAATGTACAGCTAAAATCAAATATAAGTCAATAGTTTTGAGCGTTTTAAATTAACTATGTATTAACCGATGATATTAACAATTGTTGGTAAGTCTCAGATAGCCTGATAGATGCGGTTTTTAGGATGTTTTCCTGTTGGTTTTCAGTATGGTTATCAACAATTTGCGGGGGAGGCATAGCGCTACTGACAGTTTGGAAAAGTAATTTCAGCTGCAAATTTAGATTGTTTTTCAGTCTTTTAGAGCCGTAAAACTTAAACAAGAACATCTAAAAATGATTGAAACGAATTTTTATTGAGAGGATTTGGGTAGATTTATTGGTCAAAAACCTGACTAAAGAAACGATGCTAAAGGAAAAAATCTATCGTGTTGTTAACAAGGGAGCTCATGGATCAAAATACAACCTAGTTTTTGATTATGGGATTATGCTCCTCATTATACTCAATGTCGTTGCATTAGCTATAGGAACAGTTCCTGAGATTAGAATAAAGGCAGGGGGTTTCTTAAGAATATTTGAGGTATTGTCGATAATCATTTTCACCATTGAGTACCTGATGCGGTTGTATGTGGCTGACCTGACACATCCTAGTTCCAGTCAGGCAAAATCAATTTTCAAGTTTGTATTTTCTGGCTATGGAATGATTGATTTGGTGGCAATTCTACCATTCTATTTACCATTCCTTATTGCTGTGGATATGAGGTTTCTTCGCCTTTTTAGGTTAATGCGTTTTTTCCGATTGATGAAGCTAAACCGTTACAATAGTTCTTTGAATTTAATTTGGGCAGTAATGAAAGAGAAAAGATCGGAATTAGCCGTAACAGGTTTTGTTTCTATCCTGGTACTATTGATTTCTTCCTTTTTAATGTATGATGTTGAAAGCAAGATACAGCCAGATAAGTTCCCAAATATTTTTGCTACATTTTGGTGGGCCATTGCTACATTAACAACAGTTGGGTATGGAGATGTTTATCCAATTACTGCCGTTGGAAAAGTAATTAGTTCTTTAATCGCGATCTTGGGAATTGGTATTGTAGCACTTCCCACAGGTATCATTAGTGCTGGCTTTATGAATAAGATTGATAAGAAGGAGGCAAGTGAAGATGTATGTCCGCATTGTGGGAAGGAAATTAGCCGAAAACCATAAAATAAAGTTCAACAGAGCGCAGAGAATAATCCACCACAAGTGTGGAAACAAAACTAAAAACCAATTAGACCTGAAAAGGGCAGAAGCTAATCATTAAATCAATGAACAGATGAAAAGAAGGAAATTGGAAAAAGAACTACTGGATGCGATGAGTCGGGATCTCAACAACTGGAAAGGTCCTTTTTACGTTAACCGCAAAGATCCACGACTGATTGTTCCCAAATACAGCCGTTGGATGGGGTGGACCTTCAACTTTGGCAACCCGTACGCCTGGCCGGCACTAATCGCCTTAATTGTCATTATCATTTTGCTCGGAACTTATACTGGTTAGGCTCACGCCCCTTCAGGGCTATAGGTCTGGCTGATGCTCCGGCAACAGGGCGTTGCCCTGTCCTGTTTGCGAATGCACCTTCGGTGCGGGAGGAAAAGGGATTTATCTAAATATTGTATAATTTTAAAAAGTCCAACGGGTTGATCGCGTTGACCTAGGAGATTGACCAATGAATATGGAGTTCCCATTAGGCTCACGCCCTTTCAAGGCTACTGGTTTGGAGAATACTCTGACCACAGGGCGTTGCCCTATCCTAATGCGAATTCACCTTTGGCGCGGGAAAAAGAACGAAATAACCTTGTAAAAACAAGTTATCTTAAAAGCCCAACGGGCTTATAGCATGAGCATAGGGTACCGCCCTATGAATATAGGTTACACTATGAAATAACGCCCTGAAAGGGCAAAAGCGATTGTCTCACCAAAACGAGTAAACTATGCCACAATCATTATCCAAAGTGTATCTACACATCACCTTCAGCACCAAACAACGCGAGAAGTTAATTGATAAAGACATTCAAACTAAACTCTTTGAATACCTTGGCGGTATTTGTAAAGGATTGGCATGTAACCCTGTTCGTGTAGGAGGAACGAATGATCATGTCCATATTCTATGTACTTTATCTCGAAAAATTTCTCAAGCCGAGTTAATTGAAGCTCTGAAAAAGAACTCCTCGAAATGGATGAAAACACAAGGACAGCGATACGAAAACTTTTATTGGCAGAATGGTTACGGTGCTTTTTCTGTTAATCCCACAGAAGTTGATGTTGTTACAAACTACATCAATTTCCAAGAAGAGCATCACCGCACAAAGACATTTCAAGAAGAGTTTCAGGCATTCTTAAAAAAGTACCAGGTTGAATATGATGAGCGTTATGTGTGGGATTAGTTAGGCTCAGGCCCTTTCAGGGCTGTAGGATTGGCTGATGATCCGGCAACAGGGCGTTGCCCTGTCCTGTTGCGAATGCACCTTTGGCGCGGGAAAAAGAACGAAATAACCTTGTGAAAACAAGTTATCTTAAAAGCCCAACGGGCTTATAGCATGAGCATAGGGCATCCGCCCTATGAATATAGGTTGCACCATAAATTCTTAAAAGCCCAACGGGCTGATAGCATGAGCATATGAGCATCGCCTCGTGAGTAGAAATTAAACCAAGTCCTTCCTTTGTTGTTGTTGAGTGTTTATCGTTTAAAAACTGCTATTTTTGGCAAAAAATAAGAACTATGCTGATTATTGACTCGCCATCGAACAATGCTTATTTCAATATTGCTACTGAAGAATACCTGCTGAACAAGTACCCTAAGGAGGAGCTGTTTTTGCTCTACATCAATGCACCATCCATTATTGTAGGAAGGTTTCAGAATACCTTGGCGGAGATCAATCTCGACTATGTCACCGAAAACCAAATAAAGGTAGTTCGACGACTTACGGGTGGAGGAGCGGTTTACCATGATTTGGGAAACCTGAATTTTTCGTTCCACACGCCACTGGGTGACGAGGATTTTTCGGATTTCTCGAAGTTCACACAGCCCGTGGTTGACTTGCTGAATGGATTGGATGTACCGGCTAAGTTGGAAGGCCGAAACGACTTACTGGTGGATGGTAAGAAGTTTAGCGGAAATGCTAAGTTGGCCCGTAATGGCAAGATGATTCAGCATGGCACCATCCTTTTGAACTCGGAAATGCAGGTTTTGAGCGAAGCCCTGAAAATTAATCCGCTCAAGTTTAAGGACAAAGCTGTGAAGTCGGCCCGTGCTCGTGTAACCAATTTGATTGACTATTTCCCGGGAGGAATAACGATCGATAAGTTCAAGCAATTGCTGATCGATCAAATCATTCGCGAAAATGCGGAACCTAGCCGCATGCATGAACTTAATCCCCAGGAGGTCGCCGAAATAGAGCAGCTGGCTCAAGAAAAATACAGTACCTGGGATTGGAACTTTGGAGGTTCGCCTGCTTATAATTTCAAGAAAGCGATTAAGGTTCCTGCCGGATTTATTGAGTTGCACCTCGATGTCAAGAAGGGGGTGATTCAACAAGCTCGGATCTTCGGAGATTTTTTTGCTTCACAGCCCATTGAGGAGCTGGAAGAACGGCTGGCTGGACAACTACACGAAACAGAACATATCCGGCGCGTACTGTCATCGGTTAGCTTAACGGACTATTTTGGGAAAGTTAGCCTGGATGAACTCATTGACTTGTTTCAGTAAAACTTTCCAGGCAATACTTAGAGGGAAATGGTGCTGATTTTAGCAGCGCTTTTTGCTGTCAGCTAAACAACACTATTTTATCGTTTTTTAACTAGAAGAAACATCATAGAAGAAGGTGTAAGGCTTGCTATTCGCCTTATTTAATAAACTTTTGATACCTTTGCTTTTCATCGTTTCGATGATTACTACTGCAAAAGATGACATAATAAATTGCCAATTACTATGAATACAAAAAGACTTGTTATTGTAGGCTGTGGAAAGCTGGCCGAGATTGTTGCAGATGCTCTAATCAATGGGATTTTGCCCGATTACCAGCTTGTAGGAGTGCTGTCTCGCACGAAAGAGAAGGCCGAAGCCATTGCCGATAAAATAGTGAAAGCTGATTCTGATTATACTTGTCAAGTTTGTTCTTCGCTGGATGAACTATTGGCACTGAAGCCCGATTACCTGGTAGAATCAGCATCGCCAGCAGCCTTGAGAGAGTTGGCTTTACCAGCTTTAAAGAACGGAACATCGTTGGTGGTTTTGTCCATTGGTGCTTTAGCCGATCGAGCGTTTTACCAGGATGTGGAGCAAACGGCACGGGAAAACAGCCAACGTGTGCATATCGTATCAGGAGCAACCGGTGGCTTTGATGTGTTGCGTACCGCTTCGCTGATGGGCAAAACAACGGTAACGTTTGACACCGAGAAGGGGCCAAATTCTCTGAAGGGAACTTCGGTGTATGACGAAGCTTTGCAAACTGAAAAGCGAAAAGTGTTTGAAGGAAATGCCCAGGAGGCCATTGCACTTTTCCCAACCAAGGTGAATGTTGCGGTAGCTGCTTCGCTGGCTTCGGTGGGGCCCGAAGACATTCAGGTGTCGGTAACATCAACCCCAGACTTTGTTGGCGACGATCACCGCATTGAAGTCCGGAATGAACAGGTTCATGCGGTGATCGATGTATATAGTCAAACAGCCCAAATTGCAGGCTGGTCGGTGGTTAATACGCTACGCAATATCAGTTCGCCGATCGTATTCTGATAAGTTGGCCAATACTTTTTCGCTCAGGCGCACAAAGGCTTGGCGGGTGCGGCCAGTTGACACCTGCATGCAACGCACATTCGGATGAGTAAGGAACTTTTCATCTCCCAAAGCTCCGAGGGTATCGCAATAGCAACGATTGTCGGCATCAATCCAGCGGGCAAAAGGAGCTTCATCCCAGGCAGGAGAAAGTCCGGTGTTGAATAGAATCTTCCGGTTTCCCAGTTGGGTAAACTCATTTTCGTGAAGCAGAATGGTATTCTTGTTTAAACAGCAAAATACCACTTCGCTTTGCGAGAGTAATTCATTCAAAGGGAGGAATTGATATCCTTTCTTTTCAGCTTCTTCTTTTTTGCTTCGGGCAAAGTAGGTGATGTCTGCACCAAAGAAATGAAGTGCATCTGCAATCATACCTCCCGATTTTCCTAAACCCACAATTCCAACTTTAAGGCCGGTAATTTCCCGAGCCATGCCATCCCAAGGTTCTGCCGGGCTTCCATCGGGATTGGAGCCAAAACCGTGCAGGCAACGTACAAGCTCACTCACCACATATTCCACCACGCCTTCGTCGCCATAATCGCGAATGCCGGTAACGGTGATCCCTTTTTCGTTGGCGTATTTAATATCGACATTGGCACTCTCCGGTGAATAAAGCGAGCAGCACATACCAATGTATTTTACTTCGGAGCATTGCTCCAGTACTGTCCGATTAATGGATGATGTATAGCTCAGCAACACTGCATCAGCATCAGCTATTCGTTTGATGATTTCATCATCATCCGAAGGGATATCCTGGTGCATGACCACTTCTGTTGCATACTGATTTAACGCTTTCTCTGCCGATGGAATTAAACTAACTGGTTCAATTGCCACAAGTTTCTTAAACATGATACTAGTTCTATTTTGTTCTTCATACTTAGTTTCTGATACTGATTCATTAGACATTTTAAGCTTATTCCATATGCACTCAAACACCTCATCAAAAGAGAATGCGTAGTACAAAAACAGGGATGACTTGCTTAAACTGGCTATGGTGGCAGTATCAGAATTTGCTGCAAATAGCAACAGTGGCTAAAAATAGCCAAAGCAAAGTGCTTAATCAAACAATTCTCCATTTTCTACCTGGATGCTTCTTATGAGTGGGGTCTCAATGAGTTTTTGAAGGATAAGGATGAAAAGGTTAAGCTACAAGGATTTTACCTGACTGCCGGTATCAAATTTTGACCAATACAACACCTCCGCACAGGGTTATTTGATTAAATAACTCCGAATTTTAAACTGGCTGAAGGCTAGCCTTCAATCGGTTTTGCTTTATAGAGCAACAGCATGCTTTAAAGACTGAGGGCTAAATCAAAATAGACTTACTTCTATAATCAATTCAAGTGAGGGAGGTTATTGCGCTTTGCTATAGATTTTTATTCGACATAACCTGGAGGTGTGTTTGTGTTGCTTATACTAAGCTTCAATGGTAATCACTTCCCAGTTTTTCTCAATTCGCTCTAACAGGTCGTCAAACTTCTCGTGCCCCTTGTTTGCAAACAGTAGGCACTGAATTTTGGGTGATCCATCTGTTATACGATATACAACGGGATGGACGCGGTTTGGGAAAATGGTTTCGGCATCGTCAACCACCAATAGTTTCAGGTTGGAGCAGGGAATTCCGGTATTACTCAGCAGTTCGTTAATCCGACGGGGAGTTCCGATTAAGATATCAAGCCCTTCATAAATCGTGTCTTTTTGGTACAGCAAATTGCCCTGCTCAAAGACGGTAAAAGTACGCAGGTTGGTATGCTTTCCCAGAACCTGAATTTGCTCCTCCAGCTCAAAGGCTTTTTCTTTGGTTTCAACCATGATAATTGCTCGTGGAGCTTCTCCAATAGCTTCCTTTAGCTGTTGAATGACGCCAATCGCAATCATTGTTGTCTTTCCAGCTCCTTCTGGCGCAAATACAAGCAGATCCGCTCCCGACTTGATTTTGGGCATACAACTCGTTTGGATTTGCTTGGTCTCTTTATCCAACCCTTGATCAATAAGGCCTGCTACTAATTCAGGATATAGTTTCTTTAATTTCATGTTCTCGTTCTTATTGTTGCGGTTAACAGCTCCTGTTCACTCAGAATACTGTGGTTGCAACCCGTTATCCGGATGATATTCGAGCACAAAACTAGTAAATTCCAGCAAGAGGAGTAGCACAAACCTCATACTTATACGCTGTAGCGAATATCTTTTATGAAGTCTTTTGTTGCTGTGAATAATATATTTAAAGTCACTACAGCGTTTGGGAAAGTGTCTGAATATTTTTCATTGAGTAACTTAAACTACGTCTAACCATCAGAAGACAAGCTCATCGCTGGCTAATCGATCCTTCTTTGCTCTGCTTCCGAGGCGGTATTGCGTTTTCTCACTTTTATCGCCTCATTTCCAAATTTGTGAGTGAAAGTTAGTCGTATGGCGCGCGACTCGAAGTCAATATACCAACGGGTATAAATATTCAGTTCCGGCTGATCAGCAACGCTTTTGAGTTTATTGGTTTTCAACAGATCTGTCACGTTTAGGTTAAAACGGCTGTTTTCATTCTTCAGTTTCCATTGCAACCCCAAGTCCAGCCTACCGGAAGGCTTTCGCTCATAAAGGCCTGAATTGGACTTTGACCGGTAAAAACCAGAAACTTCCCCCGAAACCCTTTGGCTAAAGGTAAAACTATGACTGGAGTTGACCCGGTAATTTTCGCGACTGATATCCAGTTGTATGTCTTCGTAATCGGTTTTTAGCTGATTCCACACCCACGTAACATTGTTTTGCATCTTCCACCATTCAGTCACAGTTACCGGAAAAGCCAGTAAAACGGAAATGGTTTGAGATTGATCAAAATTGCGGGAGACAAAATACTGCTTGGTTTCATCTTCACTATAAGTTGGCTGAAAGCGGGAGATAGCATCCTTGGTATCGGTGTAGGAAAAAGAAAGCATGGCAGATTTATATTGATAGTCGGCTTTTAGGATGTTGCTGAAAGCCGGGAGCAGATTCTCATTGCCGGAAATAAAGGTTTCCGGTGTCATTAAAATAATGAACGGAGCGAGTTCATTAAAAGTGGGGCGGTCAATTCGCCGACTGTAAGAGAACTGGAAAGTGTTATTTTCGTTCAGTTTCCGAGAAAGGTAAAAAGTAGGGAATAGTTTGCCGTAGTGCAAATCTACAATTCCCTTTTCGGTATCGGAATCCAACACGGAATTCAGGTATTCGTAACGAAGTCCGCCTACAATACTTGTGCGATCTCCAATTTTATACTGCAACGAAGCGTAGGCCGCCAGGATATCTTCATTCAGTGAATAGTTGTTGGTCAATTCCGGATCAAACTCCCAGTTGCCGGATCGCAAATAGCGAACTCCTACATCGTTTTTAAACCAGGTATAAGTTACTTTTACGCCCGTTTCAAGCTTAAAATCAGCATTGAACTGGTTGGAATAATCCAGCGATCCTACCACGATATCAATAGGGGTGGTTTTGGTTACTTTTATGTTTTCACTTGAGGTGATTTGATCAGCATTATCGCGGTTTTCAACGATATAGTCCGATGGATTATCATTGTAATAATTCAGGTAATCGAAGTTAAAGTCAAGTACTTCTTCCTCCTGAAAATGATGTCGAAGATTGATATTTCCCATCCCATGAAGCCATTTGTTGGTCTCAGTCAACTCCAGCATTGAACTTTTGGAAAACTGCTGATCCTCCCAATAACGCACATCGTTAAAGGCATCCATCTCCCAATCGCGGACATAGCCGTTGGTGAGCACACTCAAGGTGGTTTTACTGCTGATGGTATAGTCGAAGCCCATCCGGATGTTTTGAAACAGGAGCATGGGTTTACGCTGACTAATAGCATCCGACTCAAGTTGCACCCCGGATTGCACCAACCGACGGTAGGATTCAAAACGTTGCCTGATGTTGTTAAAGTTCACATTGTAAGTTCCGTAATAATTGACCTTATTGGTGTGATGGTTGATATTGAGACCTGCATTCATCTTTTCGCGGGTGGCTACTCCGGCCCCTAAATTGAAGGACCCGTTGGTGCCAAAATCTTCGTGCTTTTTAAGTACGATATTGATGATTCCGGCATCTCCCTCCGCATCATATTTGGCGGGAGGAGTCGTGATCAATTCTATCCGCTTTACATTGTCGGCACTCATACCATCCAGCATCTGTATCGCCGCATCAACAGGCAGGGGCGTCCGTTTGCCGTTAATTATGACCATCACCCCGCTTTTTCCCACCAGGGAAATTCCATTGTTTTGACGATCGACCACCACGCCCGGCGATTTTTCCAGCACTTCTAATGCCGTGTTTCCACTGGCGGTGATGCTGTTTTCGACATTTACCACCATTCGGTCTATCTGAAGTTCATATACCGGTTTCTTGGCTACTACATCTACTTCCTTAATCTGTTGGTTGTCCATTTCCAGGAAAATGGGATCGTTGTGGCGGTGATCGTTGCTGGTGGCGATGCTAAACGGGGGCGAGTAAGCCGGCTTATATCCAATCAGGCTGGTGCCTATAATGTATTTTCCCGGCTGAAAACTGGTGATGTTATAGGTTCCTTCATCCGTAGCCATAACGGCTGATACAATGGAGGAGTCTTTCTGATTCAGTAATAAAACATTGGCATAAGGAACCGGCAGGTTTGTGGTATCACGCACCGATCCCTGAATTTGGCTCCACCCAGTAGTTGAAACCAGGGTACAACACAGGAGCATGAAAATTTCTTTTAACCGACAGCAAATCAAATACATCATTCCGGGGATTAATCGCATTCGAGACTTGAATGTCTTTTTCTACGGCTAATCCGGTTCGAGGTTTGCGAAATGGTCGAGTTATTTTGGAGTAATAAAGATTAAAGTGCTCCTTTTTTCTTTTATTGGCTATTTATTTGATTTTTAGAAACAAGGGGAGGAAGAATATAATGGCAATGATTGAAAAGAGCAATCCTCCCATGGCACCGGCAGCAAATGCAAACCAGAAGACCTCCTGTTGTCCGCCCCACACAAAAGGGATTAAGCCCAGAACCGTTGACAGGATAGTAAGTGTTATGGCTACTATTTTTTGATTAAAAGCTTTTAAATAGCTGCGAACTGTCGGGAGCTGGTTCTGTCGTGATATCAGGTTGTTAAAATCGTTGATGATATAGATTGCTGCATTAACAACCAGCCCGCTAAGCAGAATGAAAGAGGCAAAGCCACCCTGGTCAAAATTAAAATCAAATAAGTAGAAGGTCAGGAAAACCCCAATAAAGGAAATTGGAATCAGGCTGATCACAGCCAGGGGCTTCAACAAGGATTCAAATAGGATGGCGGTAATAAAGTAGATGATTATCACGACAAGTAACAGTAAATGATACTGCTTTTTATTGCGCTGATCCCAATACCAAAAGCTTTTCTGTTTTTGTGCTTTGTAGCCTAAGGGCAGCACTTCATTGATCGCTTCAATTTCACGTTCCTGTACCATCTTCCCAAGAGGTGAGGGACCTATGAAGTTATAGTTCAGGTAGATTTGGTATACCTGGTTCTTTTTGATAATGCTTTTACCAACCAGTCGTTTTTTGATCTCTCCGGCTTGCGACAGTTTCTTTTGTCCTTGAGACGTGCCTACCGGCATGTTGTAAAAATCCCATTTGTTGTATTCCTGGTTTTGGTCTGACATTAAAACCACGGGCTGCAACTCTGTCTGGTTATAAAAAGAAGCCAGGTTGCGGGTATAAAGCTGGGTAAACAACGAACGGGTATAGTCGTAGTAGTTCAGTTTGTGTATGGCCAGCAAGTCCTGATCAACATTTAACTGGTATTCGTAGCGCGATGTCGTGTTCCATGAATTCGAACTTGCAATTTCCGTGTTGTCAACCCGCGGGTTTTGCAGAAGCTTTTCTTCCAATTGTTCAGCATATTTATACAGTTGGTCGTAATTGTAACCGGTTAAAAGAATGTGGCTGTTTTTTTGATCCATGTTCAGGGCATTGGAAAAGTATTTTCCAACACCATAAACACCCCAGTCCATTCCGCCCAACGAAATGGCTTTGGCTTCAACCTCACTCTTGAGTATAAAAGGAAAGGAGGACTTTTCTGCTTCTTTGGTAAAGTGAATGGTAATGGACGAGTTTTTATAGTCTGAGATTCGGGTTTCAAACTGTGCGACTTCATCAAACTGGCTGATGTACTGTTCCATTTTCCGGATCGCTTCATTTAATTGGTGAATGGTGCATCCGTCCGGCATTTGGCCGCGCACATACAAGGTTGTTTTTCCCGGATCAGAATAGAAACTACTCTCAAAAACATGCTCGGTAAACAGGCGTAAGGAACCACCCAGTACCTTTTCAAGCACCGGCTTAATGTTGGATTGAAACTTATCAGAACCAAGGGTTTTATTATAAAGCTCAGCTGGTTTGGTCTCTTGTTCTATTTTGTCAGGAAGAGAGCCGATTGGCAGACCAAATGCAAGAATGATCAGAATAAAAAATGCCCACCTGTAGCGCTTCTCAAAACCAATAAGCCGGCTATAGAAACGGGTGATTCTGACTACTCTTCGTTGCATGTTTACGGGGACTTTGGCATCTGGTTTTTGATGATAGAGTTTGTCCATCAGGGCAGGAACCAGGAATAGCGAAACCACCAGGGAAACGGAGAGGTTGATGAGCATGACATAGGTGAAGTCAATAAGAAGAATCCGCTGATTTTCTTTCAGGAAAAATACAACCGATAATGCTCCCAGGGTCGTTAGGGTGGCTGCCAACAGGGAAATAAAAACGCGCAGTCCTTTTTGCTTTTGCAGGTGGGTAACCATCAGGATACTGTTATCGATAATGATTCCGAAAGAGACCGTAATGGCGGCTAGCGAGTAGATATGAATTTCAATCTTTAAAAGGTAATAAAAGACGCAGGCAATAAGCAGGTTGGCCCCCAGGGAAATGGACAAAATAGCCAATATCCGAAAGGATCGGCTAACGGCTAATACGAACAGCAGCAAGATGATCAGTGAGAAAAGCGTACGCAAGCCAATTTTGGTCAGCTCTTCGTGAATGTATTCGGTACTGTCTGCGACAACCAGAGCCGAATATCCTGCTGGCAGTTTTTCCCGGACAAGCTTTAGCCGATGGTCAACTTCCTGCGATAGCTTTAATTGATTCTCGCCCGAAGCAGCATAAAGAACCAGGTTGACCGTGTTTCTTCCATTGATACGATAATATGAGGTTGGTGGCTTTTCTTTGAGCTTTATGCTGGCAACGTCTGAAAGCTTGATAATGCGCCCACTGTTGTTGGCAATTGGTAGTTTGCCCCATTCGCTGGGTGAAATGTATCCGGAGGAAGCTAAAACAGGGATAAAAGCCCCGGAAGCATTCTTTTGATTGCCCAAAAAGAAGCGGTCGCCCAATCGGTTAATGGTACGACTGATGGCCTGGGGGGAAAGCGAGTAGTTTTTGAGTAACTCCGGATCAAAGCTAATTTCCCATTGGTAAGGAGTAGCCCCGTGAAGCGAGATATCGTCAATTCCATTCACTTTCAAGAGTTCCGGAATAACTGCCTGGTTGGCTATTTCTTTGATGTAGTGGGTTGATGAGCTGGCATTAAGCGTTAAGACCATGAACGACACCGCATCGCTGTTATTAACTGAGCTGGAGGTAATCTCCGGGTAGCTCATTTCATCGGGCATGTCGTTACGAACTTGCCGAATAAGTGTGGCTACTTCATAGCGCTTTTGGTTTAAATCAGCGGTTTTATCAAGTTCCAGTGTAATTCTTCCATTCCCCACAGACGATACCGACTCAATATTTTTCACCTGGCTGATTTTGCCCAGCACCCCTTCAATTTTGGAACTTTCTTCTTCAATTGTTTTAGGGGAGGCATTGGGCCATGAAAAATGAATGGTCAGCCGTGGTAAATTGCGGCTGGGCTGATAGCTGATATTCAGCAGTGGAATAAATGCAATTCCAATAATCATCAGGGCCAAAAACACCACTATGATGGAGAAGGCAGAAAAGGCCGGCTTTTGATTTAAAGTGCTCATTAATTATCACTTCTTTTGTTGTTCAGCAAATAATACATCAGAGGAATAAAAAACAGGCTGATCAGGGTGCCAATTCCCATTCCTCCAATTACGGCAAGCGCCAGTGGTTTCTGAAGTTCTGCGCCCATTCCTTTCTGGAAAAGAAAAGGCAGCATGGCTAAGATGGTCGTCAGGCTGGTCATGATAATTGGTTTTAACCGCCTTCGTCCGGCTTCCATGATCGAACGTATCAGCGAGTTTCCTGAGTTGCGCAGCTTATTGATGGTGTCAATCTTCAGGATCGAGTCGTTAATGATAATCCCGGTCATGACAATAATCCCAATGGCAGACATGATGTTAATGCCTTGCCCAAAAACAAGAAGTAGGAGGAAGGCTCCAAACAGGTCGATGGGCACTTCCAGAAGGACAATCAGGGGTAAGACAAAGGACTCGAATTGGGCTGCAAGAATGAAATAGAGCAGCAGCAAACTGACGGAGATAATCACCAGAAGCTCTCTGAGCATGCCTTTGTCTGCCAATATTTCTCCGCTAAAGCTGACATCAAAATGGTCGTCATTGGCGACCAGCTGTTCGATTTTAGCGGTGGCCGTTTCCAGCTCACGATCTTCGATCTGGAGCAAAACCGGGAAGTACTCACTTTCCTTACCGGCAACAATGCCTTTTAAGCCACTTCCGGAGCTGACTTTCACCAATCCCGATAAGGGAATTTGCTCTCCATTCTGGTTTTTAATCGTGAGGTTTTGAATAATATCGTAAACTGATGCATAGCTATTGCCAATGCTTACCGGAACAAAGGTGTTGTTGTTGTTGATTGAAAATACTGTATTTACGTTGAAGGCGCTTTTTATTTCGCGATAAAGGGCATCGGTATTCACTTGGTAAAACATCAGCTTTTCCGGATCGGTCTCCAGTAGAATAAGGTTGCGGGTGATCAGTTTTGATTGCACTTTTCCGGGGAAAGCTTGTTCCATATTCTGCTGAATTTCAGCCAGGCGATCCAGGTAGCCCTCGTTGCCGGGGTTGAAGTGGGCAAACCGGGCGATCAGGGGAGCTTCCGTTTTTCCGAAAGCCAGGTTAAACAGGTTATCAGCTTCAGCAAAATGATAGTCACTTTGTGGGTAGTTTCTGCTCAACTGTGTGCTTAGCTCAGCACAAATTTTATCCAACTTCTCCGGCGATGAGGCTTTTAGGTAAAGGTGATTTTCCGAAGTTCCCGATTCTTCTCCGGAGTTAAGCAGGTATTGTTGTTTCCCGGCTTCCTCGGTGAGGTATTCGGGTTGCTCACTTAGCGAAGCGAATAAGGTCTTTACCCGTTTGTTGTTTTCTTCGATGGTTACCGGTTCGTTCCAGTCAATCTTTAAAATGGCTTCCTCCTGACTGACCCTGGGAAAGCGGGAGACTGTCATTAAATCGTAGAAAAGGATTCCGGAGATAATCATCCCCATAACCAGCAAAATACTTAGGATTTGATGTCGAAGAACGAATTTCAGGCCTTTTTCATACCAGTGGAAATAAGCCGGAAGCTTCTTTTTAATTCCTTTTATTGCATGCTTTTGGTAGAAAAGACGGTAAAGGATTGGGAGAAGGGTGATGGAAACCACCAGGGAAACCACCAGTCCAATCGAAACAGAAACGGCCTGGTCAAAAAACAGCGCTCCGGACATTCCCTTCATAAAAATGAGCGGGATGAATACGGCACAGGTGGTTAGCACCGAGCTGATCAATGGTCGGATAATTTCGTTGGTTCCTCCATCGCAAGCCTGATCCAATTGGGCATGCCGTTGCCGGTGCTGGGTAATGTTGTCAATGACGATAATCGAGTTGTCAATCATCATACCTACTCCGAGTACCAGCCCGGAAAGCGAGATAATGTTGATGGACAAGCCGGCCAGGTAAAAAAACAATAAGGTAATGACCAGCGAAATTGGGATGCTGACTCCAACCAACCAGGGAGCCCGTCTTTCGCGAAGAAACAGGAACATCGCTAAAAAGGCTAAAAGACCTCCAAACAGCAAGCTTTGTCCAAGGTTATTGATGGAGTAGGCCAGTAGCTTGGATTGATCCCGGGTAACCGAGAATTCCAGCTCCGGGTAGTCCGTTCGAAAGTGTTGGATCATTTGATCCAGTTCTTCTTTGAGCCGGGCCATTTTGGCATCAGACTGTTTAATTACAGCCATGCTTATCGCTTGTTGGCCGTTGTATTTTACATTTCCTTGTAGTTTTTGTGATTGCAATGAGATATCGGCCAGTTCATCCAGTCGCATGACTTTGCCATTGAGGTTTACCGGAACCTTGCCAATATCAGACACATCGCGCAAACGGGTGTTAAACCGGATGTTGTATTGGTACTGACCATCGCGGATGAGCAGGTTGCCCAAATCGATGTTGTTCTCGGCAAGTGCTTGCTCCAAGGCTGTAACAGAGAATGCCCCACTTTGGAGGTGAGCCGGATAGGGGCGGATTTTTATTTCAGGAAATTGAAGCCCGCTCATGTCAACCAGAGCTACTTCGGGAAGTTGCTCCAGCCGTTTGCGGATGACCTGCCCGGCAAAATTGCTGAGCTGCAGGAATTCATCCTGATTACCGGTGGTTGTTTCCTGTTTGCGGTTCACCATCAGGTAGAAAATCGGGATATCCGAAGCACTGGCGCGGATCACTTCCGGTCGGGCCATGTTGTTGGGGAAGAAGTTCATGGCCTTATCCACCTTTTCGTTGACCTCGACAGAGGCCAGGTCGATAGGTGTCCCGTGCCGGAAACGAAGTTCAATCCAGGCTGAACCATCCCGGGTTTCGCTTCTCATCTCTTCAACATGGTTAACCTCCTTGAGGATATTGCGCATTGTTTTCACAACGGTGTTTTCAAGTTGGCGGGCAGGCATCTCAGAAGAAGTTACCCGGATGGAAACAACCGGAATATCGATGTCAGGCATTAGCGAAACAGGCAGACTGGTGGTGGTGGCAATACCAATTAACAGCAGTGCTAAAAATGCCATGCTCACAGCAACGGGTCGATGAATAAGAAATTTTACCATGCAGTTAGGGGAGTTATTTTAGTTTCTGTTGTTGCTTATTGTTTGAGAACTTTTCAAACCCTCTCAAACTATTCCTCTTCCATCTCCACTTTTGATTCGTGGGCCAGGTTTAGGTTGTTGGATATGATGATGGTGTCACCCGAATTTAGTGTCGCAGCTTCTGCAGCTTCTACCGAATACTGGTTTTCATTTTCATCCAAAACATTTACATAGGTCCAGAAGGCTATTCCGTTGGTATAGCGGAAGAGGACTTCGCGGTTTTGTCGCAAAACAACAGCCTGTTTGGGAACTACCAATTGATTGGGAATGGCTTTTTTAATACTCACCTTAACATTCATGCCCTCCAGGTAATCCCCCGGATTTTTGACTTCTGCCTTGATCCAGATTAAGCCATTTTCATCGATACGTGGATTAATTTCGGTTATTTTGCCGGTTGATGTTTGTGCACCGGCAATGGGGGAGACGCTTACCTTTTGGTTCAGGCTTATCTGTCCGATTTCAGGCTCGAGTACCGGAAAGTTGATGAAAAATCGTTTATCGTTAATTAGCGTACAAAATGGTTTTGAAAGGTTGGCTTTCTCGTGTTGTCGCTGGGTAATCCCTTCAATTTTGCCGGAGAACGGAGCGATCAGGTTGGTGCGTTCCAGTTGCATGCTGGCCTCTTCGTATTGAATCAGAGCCTGATTGTAGCCTGATCGGATATCGGCGATTGATTCGTGGTTTGAATCAATTGCTTTATCTTTTTGGCTATAGCCCATGCCAATCAAGACATCAAGCTTATCAATTGCGGCTCTTTCTTTGGTTAACTTTGCTTTTTTCAAGGCAAACTGATAACTGTCGTTCTCCAGGTTTGCAACTTGGAATCCTCCAGGAACGCTTTGTCCATTTTGAACATTAATCGCTTCAATTAGTCCCGGGTTTTCGAAATAGAGCTCAGCTTTTTGGATGGCAGCCAGCTTGCCATTGCTGATGATTTCGATGGTGAAATCCTCCCGATCAACGATGGTTGTTTTTACATAGCTCTTCTCTTCAAGTAAGCTTGTACTGGTATCAGTCTCTTCGCTTTGAGAGGCTTTGCTTGTACAGGCGTATAATCCAAGTACAACCAGGCATAGGAATAATGAGCTCCATCTTCTTGTGTAGGCTTTTTTATGGTTTGTAAAGTTGTTTTTTTTCATGGAGTTAGGTGCTTGATTAGTGTGATGTAATTTAGCAAAGATTATGCAGATGTCTAATTGCAGAAGTAAAAGACTTGTTCTACTTATCGCTGTACGATTACTCTTGTAATTTCACCAGCATCAAAACCGGATTGTCGTTTTCATGAAAACTGTTGGGCAGTTTCTCCAATTCCTTTTTCTTTTTATCCAACTTTGATTAGTCATATCTGGCCTCTTCCCATCAGGTTCTATTTGAATCTTGTTATTTGAATTACCGGGTTATCGTTCATATCTATTTTTTTTGCAATCTCTTTAAGCTCTCCTTCCAAGTCTCCGTCATCCAGCCATTTCTTTAATCTATAGGCATTTATTAGTCTCACACTCATATTGGAGGGGATATCGACATTATATGCACTGTGCTTAAAATCAGTACACTCATAAAACTTTTGCTCCTTAAAATCGAAGAGTAGTTTTGTTTCCTCTACAGATCTAGGGTGCTGTTTCCCGTTCAACTGGTCTCGGTAGCTTCCTTTTACATTATAGGGATAGACGCTGAGGACAATAAAGTCATCGGTTTTCAGCTTAACTTTGGTTACTAAACGGGAATCGGCCAAAACACCTGGAGATTGTACAAATAGTTTGGAGACTTTTTGGTTATGATTAAGCACGGAAATTGTATCAGAGCATATGCTGGCCAAAAAATACTCATTTCCAAACTTGCAGTTTCCAATAGAAGTTTTCGTAGAGAATATAATTTTATCGGTGGCTACTGAAGTCGGGTTAACTTTATCAATAAAGAAGTTGGCCTTTGAAATGATCTGTCCATCTGTTTTTGAGATGAATAGATAGGGCTGCCTTTGGCTCAGATCGTCATACTGATGCTGGTGATAAACAAGCAATGCCTCGTCATCGAAATTATAGATATTACCTAAATACAGGTTTGCAGGATACTTTAATGTTCGCTTTAAAACCCCTGCTTTTGAATATACAAGAATGTTCTTTTTAGCTCGATCAAGGATGAATACCTCCTGCTTTTGTTCATCATAAGCCAGATAATTTATAAATAAATACCCCATGCCTCCTTTCTGATTGAAACGGGATACAATTTTTCCGTTCCAGTCGAAAATGTATACATCGCCCCTTTTCCAGTTTGATATCAGTATTTCTTTATCTGACACATAATATACATGTGCTCCGACATCCAATAAAACCTCTTTGCTTGTTTCCAACGGAATATAAAAAGTCTCTTTTTCCAAGTCATCTAAAGATATTTTGGGATAAGATTTGTCCTTTTCTACAGTAAAAATCTTGTTGTTTGTTTGTTGGTTCTGGCTGGATACAGTCTGACTAATTGAAAGAAGGAAAAATACAGAAAGTAATCTCATGCTATTTCGTTTTTTTGTTGAGAACTAATATGGTAACATGCTGAAATATATAAATACAACGGAAAAATATATTGAACTAGTGGCTTGTTTTATCGTCTCTTGCCTTTATTCTTTAAGTGTTGCAATAACCACCACCGGATTATCCGATTCTTTTACTGTCTTTAGTTTTTGTAGTTGAGCTGGTAATCTTTTAGCTTGAAATTGAGTTAACCTTTTTTGTTATTCATTTTTATCGCATCATTCCTAAGGTTCTGGTTGATTTTATTCCTTTAATTTCACCAGCATCAAAACCGGATTGTCGTTTTGATCCAGGCTGTTGGCCAGTTTTTCCAGTTCTTTTTTCTTTTCAGGGTAGAGTGGGGTGGAGTTTTTAAAGGCTTCAGAAGCTACATGGGCTTTAAGATCAAAGGCATTAATCCAACTGATAGCTGTATTTTTAGCTATTGTTGTTTTTAATAGAATACCTGGGCCTCCATCAATGTCGTTAATAATTAGATCTTTTGTAATAATATTGAAATCTTTGTCGTGAAATGAACCGAAAAAGTTATAGTAACTTCCTTGAAAGGAGAACTCTGAAAATACATAATCGCCCCAAAGCAGCATGTTTATCTCCTTGGAATGTTGATCAGCAATTTCTACAAACGAATCAAAATTGTCGATTTTCTCTCGTGCTTCTACAGAAATCGTTTTTCCCCCATGATCTAGAATAAATGCTGGCTCAAATTTCAAGTTCTTGAAAACAAATACTGTATCCGAGTATATCTCCTTTGTATATACATTTTCGTGGTGGTTGTATATTAAAAATTCCTCTTTAAAAACACTTGTAAAGCTTGTATTTATATACTTATATTTATCCGAAAATCTTTTTATAATATTTCCTTTATCATCAATCAAGAATATTGAGTTTTCTCCTTTATACTTACCCCCGTAATAATCACACCGACATATTATTCCTTCATCGGTATGAAGTATATTTCTTGTATACTTAGTACAAGGAATTGACTTAAGAAATTTTCCATTTAATGAGTAAATCATTAACCTGGATTCATTCATAATTGGAATCAATAGTTGTTTCTTTTCATGGTCAATAGTAAAGTCGAATGCAAACTGATATTCTTGTGGTCCTTTTCCAATAGTGCCAATTTTATTAATAAAATTGCCATTAAGGTCAAAGTGAAAGAAATTAGTATTAAAGTCAAATATAACTAGCGTACTGTCAGTTGTAACCAGTTTATTGATATCCGACATTAAAAAATTAGTGTCAGTTTCTAAAGGTACGTATTGAATACTCTTTACGTTTAAATCAGACAGTCGCACTTTAGATGTTTTGTTTGTATCTTCAATATTGAAACGCGTCAAGGAAGTTTCCGTGTTATTCTGTGATGTACAGCTTACAAAAGAAATAACTACGATAGTCCATATTAGGTAGGTTATTCTCATTCTTTATATTTTTATATGCCAATAAAGAGATACATTATTTCAAAGTAAAGAGTTCTTTTCAGCTTCATTCTTTAAGTGTTGCAATAACGACCACCGGATTATCATACTTCTTAATATTTTTAAGCTTTTGCAAGTGTGGTGGAAGCATGGGAATTTGTTCGGGGTTTTTCTTAAACCATTCGAGCAGTTGGTATGGTTCAATAAAACCAACAAGCTCATTGTTATTGCTTAAGGCTTGCGGGCAAAACATAACAAAATTGTCAAGATCATTCTGATATCCTGATGTTTGCTGTTTGTCGAGGGAAGATATCCTACTTGTGCGTGTAATTTTATCATAGAGACTAAAGTGTGTTTTTTTCTTAAATATAAATCTGAAAAACAAGTATCTTTTTGATTCCATGATTAAGTCAATGCGATGATAATCTACCGGGTTAAAAGTTTCCCGTTCCTCATATGGAGGGCTAAACTCTCCCGAGTTAAATACAAATTTTGGGATCAGTTTTTGCTCAGTCACCTGAAAGATGGTATCATTTAGGTATTCCTTAAATAAAAGACTATCCCCCTTGTAATAGAACCATCCTTCAAGTCCTAATTTACGAACGACATTAGCTTCTATGGTTTGTTTGTAATTTGGAAATTCGGATACAATTTTTCCATCCTGCTGGTTGTAAATGCGCATGCGGGAGTCATTGCCCCGGTCGTTTACAAAGAAAGCAGCATAGTTTTCTTGATTGAGCCGGGTTACATATGAGGTCCATGGAAACGTTTCAAGCTTCCCGATCAGCTGTCCGGATACATTATATTCCAATAGAGAATACTTCGATCCTCTCGCATTAATTATGATTCCCCTTTGGGGATCTTTGTAAACACAATAGCTTGTGGCTAGATAACCGTTGGGTCCTCTGCCATGTTCCCCAATCTCACGAATAAATTGTCCTGTTTTTGCACAGAATAAAGATATTTTTTGAAACCCGGTATTGATAATAAAAGAGTCCAGTACTGAAATTCGGTTACCAGGAGCTATTCTCGTTTCTGAATTGCTTTCAAGTGTTACATAGCGCAGCTTAGTTGCTATGCTGCTAAGTTTTATGGGAGAGTTACTGATGGAATCTCCAAGAAGATTTATGTGGTGCAGTTCTGGCTCTTGCTGGTCTTGCTTTTCATGATGACATGATATTGCCAACAAGGAAATTAGGATAAAAGTTATTGTTCTTCGCATTGTCTCGTGCATTTAAGTATGAAGATTGGCGATAAACGCTCAACCTTATGGGCTGTTGTTTTGCGAACATTTAACCAGGTTAACAGTGCTTAGAAAAGGAATTCATCACTGCTATCCTGGCTTTTATTGTTGTCCGATCACTCTTTCAACTTCACCAGCATTAAAACCGGATTGTCGTTTTCATCCAGGCTGTTGGCCAGTTTCTCCAATTCCTTTTTCTTTTCGGGATAAAGAGGGGTAGCGTTTTTAAAAGCATTGGAAGCTACGCGTGCTTTAAGTTGGTAAGCATGAATCCAGGAAACAAGAAACTCGCCAGCTTCTAATGAAACCTTTGCCTTGGGACTAAAGGGCAATCCTCCATCCCAATTATTGGGCAAACCATAATTATTGGATCTGGAATCTGTATTACAGGCCACATGATAGCTTTCTTTAGTACAATCATAAATTCCCATTACCTTTTTTTGTCTTTTTGTTGAAATATAATCCAGCACCAAAAACCTTCCATTTTTAAGAATGGATGTTAGCAGAAAAGCATTCATTTGCATAAACGACGGAGGATCTATAAGGTCGGTGGGTTTTACACGCTCGTTCGTTTGAGCAAAAATGAACTGAGGCTGGTGGCTTGATAAGCCCATGCTGAAGACCGTATCATTTAAATAGTTCCAGTAGTAAGTTTCACTCTGATCTTCAAAATAGGTTTTGTTTGTTAAAGACATGGAGGATTGGAAAGGCTCAACAGTGTTTAGTTTATGGCCTTTTTCCTGCCCTGAGGAATCGACAATAAACCAATTGTATTTTAACTTGCCAAAATCAAAGGAATCAAACAAATAAATCTGGTTGTTAAGGAAACTGATGTTCTGGAAATGTTCTTCTATGGGTAAGTTGATTGCTTTTATGAAGTTGCCTGAAAAATCATACATTAACAACTTGAATCGATTTAGAATGTAGATTCTTTTTGCGGACTTATCGATGGCATAGTCTACAAGGTTCGAAACTTCGCCAGGTCCTTCTCCCAGCTTACCCACACGATTTACAAACTTCCCTTCAAGGTTAAAAACATTTACTGACCCTTCCTCGGATTGCATGAATAGGAGCGATTCCGACGATTTCAGTTTGTATATGTCCTCCAGTAAAATAGAATCGTTAAGGGGCAGATAGCTTATCTGCGAAGCGACATCAGTCAACTCAACGGACGGTTCACTGCTAAAATCAGGAATAATGGTTTTTAGTTGATTGGTCTTGGTGTTATTACAGCTTGAATTCAAAAGCATCAAGCATACGGTAAATAACACAGGAAACTGGGCGATTGCTTTTTTGTAGTTTGACATTATATTTCAATATTGGGTTAGTCTTGATAGTTAGGGTTATAAGTTATCTTACTGGAATAAGAAGTAACTTTGATTATGCACAATATGGGGAATATTGTCTTCGGGAACAATATGTTTGATAGCAGGTGCTGTTTTTTTGTTTCTGCTAGACTGTTTGTTGATTGTTTCGTTGGGGGATTAATGACCAACTAAAGGGATAGTTATTTTATTGCCAACTAGCGCTAGTATACCGATCTGTCGAATACACGCTAATTCAATTAGACAAGGGCATTGTCCGTTATTTTTTATAGGATAAGGTTAAGTCAAGCAGGTTATTCTACAAACTGCCTGATACTTGTAGACAAAATGGGGAAGGGAACTACGAGTGCTTCACTGGGGCTTTATTTTCCGATAGTTACCTTTTGGGGGATTTTGTATTTTAAAAATATTGAATGCAGAAATGCTAAAATTAATTGGGCAACCAATTTTAGTATTTCTGCAGTAATGCTTTCTATTTTGGGTGGAGCTTTACTTTCCGATACAGAAATTCAGCTTCACTGTTTTCGTGTTTAACTGGATTACGGATTAGCGATACGATAATACGCCCAAACAATACTTTCAGGATAATAATTATATACTGTCTAAAAGCCGTTTATTGTCATCCGATTTCAATGATAAAGCTGAAATCATCCTACAAATAAGTTAGTTTCATCAATAAAGACCTATTAAGAACAGCGAGGTTACAAGCAGAATAATTTATTTCAGTTTTAAGATCACAAATTGGCGAAACTGATACTTTAGAGCTCTTTAAAAGATACAAAGTTAGAACTTCTAAGTTATGGGATGAAACAACAATTATCTGGTAAATCGATTTCGATGAAAATAATCGTACGGGAAAAACAATGCAATATTTTCCCTAAACAGGAAAACGGCTTAAACATCCATTTAGCCAAATCTCCAAGGTTCATTTCCGAATTAAACATCAAGACTTTAAACTCAAGCAGTGTTTTTTTTGGGAATACCTGCTTTCTTATGAAGAATCAAAAGCAAGCGAGAGTTTCTGTTTTTGAATGTATAGAAACCTGGTACAATACTCAGAGCCTCCATTCTGCTTTGAATTATTTGTCGCCAGTGGAATTTGCAGAATCAATTAATAAACAAAAATTGGCAGCATAGCTTAACTCAATGTCCACTTTTTTTGTAGGAACCTGCTCTGAGTTTAAGAGCAGGTTCCTCTTTTTGATCTTCGGCATAATCTGTTACACAGGTTATGAAATAGTGCTGAATTTAAAGAATTTCTATTATGCCTGCCAAGTTTATTGCTTTATAACTTTCAATTGTTTTTGATAATCTTCTCCTCTTACATGAATAATATACATACCTGTTTGAAGGTTGTATAATGGTATTTTTATTACTTTTCTATCCCCCCCCTTCAAATCGAAGATTTTTCCTCTCGTAATATGATATAAGCTAATTGATACTATCGGCTTATCAGAGCGTAACGTACAATCACTATTAAGCACAGGATTAGGATAAACAATAATGGAATTGTCAAGCTCAACCAATTCCTTCTCTTCCTGATAATTTGCATTTATAATCTTCGCATTTTTAACCTTTTCCTCTGGAATCTTAGGCTCACCTCCTGTGAATTGCACTAATAACTTAGGATGCGTATTAGTATCTACGGCCTCTCTAGAAGCAAATGTAGTCCATTCACCTGTTACCGTTGAAATCACTTTGAACGATACAATATTCCCTGCCAGAGAATCCAATACACTAGAGACATCCCATATTACGTTTTCCGCTCCACTCGTTCCGGGACTAGTCGCAATCAAAACCTCTGTATATGGGGCATTGTTTGCTGTTATTCCAGTTTCGGTCCAATCGTTTCTTACCTTATATAATTCCCAACTGGAACTTGTTGTTTCATTACTATACATCTGTAGGTTTCCCTGAGTTATATTATCATTAATGCCACTTAAATCAAACTTAACAAATGTCTCTCTTTTATAACCTGTTCCATCATTTTTGGCCACCAAATGTGTTGCCGTACCATAGTTTGTATCGGCATATGAACCATCTCTGGTATAAGAATCAGCAACTACATCAACCGTAACATCAAAAGCTTCTTCTACAACAATGCTTGGTATTAACATAGAATTTGAAGCTTCTTTCGAGGCAAACGTGGTGAACTCTTCAATAGCCGTAGAAACAATTTTAAAAGAAACTTCGGTGCCCGATAGCGTATCTAATACCGGCTTTATATTCCATTCAGCAAAACTAGCATTTGGTGTTCCGGAAACAGTCGCTACAAGTACTTCTGATGCAGGGGCATTATTTGTTGTTAAACCTGTTTCAGTCCAATTATTCCCCACCTTGTAAAGCTCCCATTTCGTATTGGCTGCACCGTTACTATACATTTTTAGCTTTGCTTTGCCAATACTTTGCGGAAGTAAGGCGACATTGAACTTAACAAATGTCTCTCTTTTATAGCCTGTTGCATCATTTTTGGCCACCAAGTGTGGTGCCGTACCATAGTTTGTATTGGCATATGAACCATCTCGGGTATACGAATCGGCAATCGTTGTATAAACAATGGTCTTTGGGGAACCAAAAATATCTGTCTCAGTAATACTATTCCACATACTATTGGAGTTACCATGTCCAACTATTCTAAAATACCTGGCGTACGTATCCGTAATATCATAATCTTCCTGTTCAAGCGTTGTTCCTCTGGATACTCCGCTGTATACGTTTATCCAATTTATACCATCTAAAGATACTTCAATGTCAAACGAAGATGTTCGCTCGTTCCCTTTATACCATGCAATGCTGGCCTTCATTAGCTTATTAACAGACCCTAGATCATACCGAATCCATTCATTGTCCCCTAGAGCCGACCAGCGAGTGTTCAAATTATCGTCAATAGTATTTCCAGGCATATTCCCGTCATCACTACTGGCTGTCACTGCCACAATCGGCAACCCTTGTTGTAATGTAACCTTGTCTGGGGTTTCTGCATCTACAATTTTATTAACAGTGGCCCCTGCATGAGGTACTACCGGCATTGTAAAGTCCAGTTGTTTTACTCCTTCTATAGCCGGTAATTCAAAATAGGCTGTTATGTTGCTTTGCTGTTGTGCAGGGTCTGCTATCGAAACATCCACTCGGGTACTACTTACATTTTTCAGCAGCATCACACAGGGTTTGTTCACTGTTACAGATATTGGTCCACTTACAACCGTTCCCGCATCATGAAACACAATTTGCATCATGTCTAAAGTTGAATTTAACACTGCCTGTGTTGATGAAGTGTTTTCAACTATTGTGATGGCATTAAGATCGTATGCTTCCATTTCGGCAGTATTACTTAGTCCAGGCACAACTATATAAAAGTACGTATCGCTTGAGGGTTGTGCTCCATGATCTAGCCACATTTTAAATACATCTCCGCTGACAACCTCATTTGGTTGACTTCTATTGATGTCATACCAATTACCACTTTGTGTCAAATTACTCACCTTTAAATCTCCACCTTGAGGAAAAAAATAGCCAATACTATCGTGTTGTACCCAACGGGGGGCTGTATATTGCATTAGAGAACTCGCGGGTAGAACATTTGTTCCTCCGGATGTAGATGACACTGTTACTGCGCCGATTAACCAACATTGATTTATAGTAGTAGTAATATTCTCTGACAAAGTGCTGTTAACACCCGCTCCTAAACACACAACTTCCTTATCAAAGAAGAACCAAGATTTTTTAGCTTTAGTATTGTAATAGCTCATATCGTATGTGGTTGCCCCATAAAGGCTATCATTCACTCCGCCAACAAATTCTGTACTCCCGGGTTCTCCCCACAAAACAGTTATTGCAGGTATTTGAGTAAAATCTCCAGAAGTGGTCCCTGGTATCTTATCCCATTCCCATATAGGCATAATATTATAGTATTCGCCACCTCTTCTCTGAATTGTTGTAGCGCCATCAGGTAAAAATTTTCCTTTTAGATTTTGATCATTTCCTGATTCGGTACGTTTAGTTCTGGATGATACAGTCCGAATATTAAGGTTATATCCAGAACGCTGATGTCTGGTATAGTCAGAGCTATAGAAATGTTTATGGTTTGGCATTATCATATATTTTGACGATACAGATCCGGTCGTCCGAGCTATGGCTGCATCCCATTCTGAATTATAGGCTGGAGCTATTAGTTTTGCTGTTTCTAGCCTAGCATGCTCTTTATTCTTCAAAAGTGCATTTTTTCCGCTTATCCCTCTTCCATCTGCACTAAAGTCCATGTAAGCCCCTCTAATAGCCTTCAAATATGTGTCTTTGTAATATGTTGAAAGGATCTCCAGCTGATGGTCCGGTAAACTATAAGCAGTTTCTCTAACATAGGAAGCTATTTTAAACTCTCCATCTAAAAACACTGAACCATAAGAAGCTATCATTAGTTGAGAACCATGCTGTTGATACGAATAGTCGTATTGTATTCCTTCTTCAGTAGTAAGTTGAATCGGCTCAAAAGCTTGATTTAAGGCATATTGTAGTAGTGTTTCATCCTGTACTATACATGCTCTGTAAAGAAAATGAATTGCAACATCAAGTTTGTTTGCACCAGTAAGCGCTTCGGGGTTACCGCGATTCATCTGGCTAATTAAATTGGTTTCCAAATCGGCGGGGATTGCTGTTTGTCCAATTTTGAGCAATAATAATATTTCTCCTATTATTTTTGGATTAGCTATTTGATTCCACCACCAATTAGAACTTTGGAAGTCATTCGTATTCCAATACTCTAAGGCATTAATAATTGCAGTATATAATGGCGCATTCCGGTAGTAAGAGCTCGTTGACAAGGTGTAACCTTTCGATAAATTTAAAACTCTTGCCAGATGATCATATGGCCTCCATATTGAAGAAGAAGTATCCGAATAGTTTATGTCGTTCCAGCTTCCGTCTGTCTGGATCGTATTCAAATACCCTGTTATGTTGTTGTCTAATGATGTTGGTGTTTGTATGTCGTCATAAATCTTATTAACGATTCTTCCAGAGATAATATCAAAATCGGATTGTCCTCTTGCTAAATTAAAAAACAAAATTGATAATAGCAATGTTAAATAGAGTAGAAGTTTAATTTTCATAATTGTTTTTGCTTAATTAGTTTTTAGATTTGCAACATTCATTTTTCTTGAAACCAAAAACTAATTTTTAGCTTCGAGAAAGTCTGACAAATATGAAAAACCCAATTAATTCATTAGGTTGGATTTCTTAAAAAAAGAGGGGGGATATTTTAAACTACCTAAGTAAATAACTATCCTCAAAGAGAACGTGCCATTAATTTTCAATTTCAACCTAAAAAGGAAAAATTTTAATGCCGAATCCTTTTCCTGATGGCCAACAAACCTTCTAATCATTTCTTCATCCAGACCAATGGTGCTAACAAAATAGTCTCTTATCTAAAAGTCTATTGCCCCTATAAAGCTTTTGTTTTAAACTCGATAAGATTGCAGAATTCGCATGGCTAACTTGCCATTCAACAATCCCATAAAGTCAGATACTGAAATCTAGGGAGGGATGGAACAGGCCATATGAACATAATCAAATGGCCTGTTCTAAAACTTCTACTTCTTTCCATTGACTGATTCTAAGAAGCTCTTCTACTTGTGCTTTCATTGTTCCTGTCAGTATCCGAAAACGATGCTTCAGAACAAAAGCTACCTGGTAATCACATGTATAGTACAAAGGTGATAATTGTCTAAATTCACCCATGTTGTTGTTTATTTTAATGGTGGGCAGAATAAAAAGACTTAGCCGATTGTCCATTACCTCCGTCTAAGACGAAGTTTTTTTAATCTCAATGAAAATGTGTTTGATCAAAATAACCAAATGAGAAACCATTATATTTAGATTAAAATTTTAAAGAATACAATTCATCTAAAAAATGACATGTACAAAGGCTTATTAATAGTATATTTCTTTTTCACCATGGCACTTGTTTTTGGTCAAGAGCAAGAAATCAATCATAAAAGTCTAAAATTTAAACACATCTCAGTAAATGAGGGGCTGTCGCAAAGTTCGGTACTATGTATTTTACAGGATAAGAAGGGATTTATGTGGTTTGGAACCCGAGATGGGTTAAATAAGTATGATGGCGATTCATTCAAGACCTACCGTTATAGTGCACAGGATAGTACTAGTTTAAGCCATAATTACATAGTGACCCTATTTGAAGATGACTTAGGTAATTTATGGATTAGCACCAAAAATGGGTTGGATAGATATATCCCTGAAACGGAATCCTTCGAACGAATTAAAAGCCTGGACTCGTTATTCTATGCAAGTAACAATAGAATACTGGGTATCATTGAAGACAATAAGACACATTTATGGCTTGCCACAAATCAGGGTTTGATCAATTTGAACACCGAAAACGAAGATATTGAACAATACATCCATAGGAGGGGAGATATCAATGGGGTGTCCTCCAATGCCTTAGGTGCGATATTGAAGACAAATGATGGTAGGGTTTGGATTAAAACATCCATGAATGTCGAATTATTTGATCCGGAAACAGGAGTGTTTAAGCACTATGCTTATCCGGAGGAAGACACAATGAAGATTAATAAAAACTATAATCCAGTTTTATATGAAGATTTTAAAGGTACTCTGTGGATGGGGTACAGAAATGGGTTGGCTTTTTTTAACAAAAAAGAGGATGCCTTTCAGTTTTTTAAAACAGCTCCTCAGTCCGGATTAGCCATTACTAGCGAAGTACGCAGTATCTGTGAAGATTATAATGGAATGCTGTGGGTTGGCACCTATAATGGGTTGTACATTATTAATAAAACAAAGAATAAGATATTCCACTATACCCATGACGAAAATAATCTAAACAGTTTAAGTCAGAATTCCATTTTTGAAATATGTCAGGATATCAAAGGGGATATGTGGATAGGAACTTATGCAGGAGGAATTAACTATTATGACAGGAATTGTAATCTATTCAGACATTTCACGTCAGGCACAAACAATACCAAACTAAATTACAAAGTAGTTAGCTCCATTATTGAGACACCGGACGACAAACTGTGGATAGGTACAGAAGGAGGAGGTATTAACGTTTATGATAAAAACAAGGGAGCTTTTAAATACTATACCCATAATAGTGATGATCCAAATAGTCTTAGTGTAAACAATGTGAAAGCCATGATCAGGGATCATGACGGAATTTTTTGGATTGGGACACATAATGGAGGTCTTAATGTTTTAAATCCTAAAAAGCGACCATTTATTTTTAAAAAGTATAGTAATATTCCCGGTGATACAACCAGTCTTAGTGACAATAGGATTCTATCATTATTAGAAGATTATAATAAAAATATCTGGATTGGCACTTCCGGAGGAGGACTTAATGTTTTTGACCGCAAAAGTCAGTCTATTATACGTGTCGCCGACACAACATTTATAGGGAAATATGTTAATACAATAGTAGAAATACCAGATAAAGACCATATTCTGTTAGGAAGCAATCGGGGGGTGGCAAAGTTAAATTTAGAAACTAAAAAACTAACCCCCATTCCATTTGTGGACAAAGAGCATGATTTTCACAGAATGGGTGCTGCGGTTTCAATTATATACCAAGACCATAATAATAATCTATGGATCGGCACTGATGGTGATGGATTATTTTGCCATAATCTGATTACTGGTAACACTAAAAAATATGATCACCTACAAGGGCTTCCAAGTGATGTTATTTACGGGATACTACCTGATGACAATAACAATATTTGGATTAGTACAAATTATGGACTTAGCAGACTTAACCTTCAATCGAGACAAATAAAAAACTTTAACGAGTCGGATGGGCTACAGGGCAATGAATTTAACTATGGAGCTTATCTTAAAGACCGTATCGGAAACCTAATTTTCGGAGGCTCCAATGGTTTAAACATATTTAATCCAAACACCATCACTGAGAACACCTTTACTCCTCCTGTTTGCATAATCTCATTTAAGGTAAATAATAAGCCATATTTAAATATCACGGATTCAATTTCCGAAATTACCTTAAAACATTTTCAAAATGTATTTAACATTAATTTTGTAGCACTAAGCTATTCACAATCTGACAAAAATCAATATGCATATAAACTGGAAGGTTTTGATTCTGACTGGAATTATATTGGGAATAAAAAATCGGCCACTTATACAAATTTGGATGCTGGAACATATAGATTTAAGGTGAAGGCCTCCAATAATGATGGGATATGGAACGAAATAGGCGCATCATTAAAAATAAGAATACATCCTGCTCCCTGGAGAACCGGCTGGGCTTATCTAATTTATACCTTGTTATTAACTAGCATATTTCTGGTTATTAGAAGATATAGTTTAATTAGAATTAGAGAACGTAATGAACTAAAGCATCAACGCCTTGAAAGAGAAAGAATTCAAGAAGTAAATAAAATGAAACTTCAATTTTTTACAAATATTAGTCACGAAATAAGAACATATCTAACTCTGATTTTAGGTTCGACAGAAAAAATATCTCATGTTTCCCTCGAGCAAAAAGCAAACATCGATATTCTAAAAAGCAATGTACAGAACTTACTAAGTTTGGTAAAAGAACTAATGGATTTTAGAAAGGCAGAAACCCAAAATCTTAAATTACAGGTTTCTAAGGTAAATCTTATTCCCTATTTACATCTGTTATGTGATGCTTTCCAAAACGAATTTTTAAAAAAAGACATTACCCCTGTTTTTTTATCTAAAGAGGAATTGAATGTATGGATTGATCCGAAACAAATGAAGAAAGTATTTACCAACCTTCTTTCAAACGCTGTCAAATTTTCAAATAAGAGAGGAATAGTCCAGATTATGGTATTAAATCATAAAGACAATATTGAAATTAAAATAATAAATAATGGAAAGGCAATTGAACCCGATCAAATGAAAAATTTGTTTCAGCGATATTATCAAGGAGAATACTCAAAACAGCATGACATAGGTTATGGAATAGGATTGGCATTGTCAAAAAGTATTGTTGAATTGCACGGAGGAATTTTAAAAGTTGAAAGTCATAAAGCCATTAGGAAAAGACATCAAGAGAACAGAACCTGTTTTTCTGTATTTTTGTTGAAAGGTAAAGACCATTTAAAGACACATTGTATTATTGAAAATTCAGGACTTATTTCCCCAAAATTATCCAATAAAATAACTGAAGATATCACGCCTTCTTATAAAACCTCATCAGACAGCAAACCTATTAATATTTTACTGGTAGAAGACAATAAATATTTACGGCATTTTATTTGTAATTCATTAAAAACCAGCTATAACATTACAAAAGCCAAAAACGGGGGAAAAGGGTTAAAATCAGCTATTAAAAATATACCTGACATTATTATTACTGATATTATGATGCCTAAAATGAATGGTTATGACTTGGTCTGTAAACTAAAAGAAAATATCCAAACGAATCACATTCCCATTATCTTTCTAACAGCTTTAGATTCCAATGATCAACAAATAGAAGGCTTTCAATCTGGAGTTGATACATATCTAACTAAGCCATTTAGTATGAGTGCTTTAGATTCTCAGATAAAAAGTTTATTGAGAAACAGGGATTTACTAAGGGAAAAATATAAAACTACTATCAATATAAGTACTGTACATCAAGAACAAACAAATGCTTTGTTAAATGAGAAAGACAAACAGTTTTTAAAAGAAATAACATCGATTATTGAGAAAGAGTTGGGAAATCAGGATTTTAGCGTTATTGACTTAGCAAAATCTCTTCATATTAGCGCTCCAATTCTCTATAAAAAGCTGAATGCTTTGACAGGCATGTCGGTTAATAATTTTATAAAATCCATTCGGCTGCACAAGTCTTACGAACTTTTAAAGCTCAAGGAACTAAAGATTTTTGAGATAGCTTATTCAGTTGGTTATAAGGATGAGAAGTATTTTAGCAGAGAATTTAAAAAACATTTTAATAAAACACCATCCGAAATCAGAAATTTGTTCTCTTGCAAACTGTAACCTTATCCTTTTTGCAGCCTTCCATGAAAATCGGCCAGATTAAATTTAGACAAATTATTAATTTTAAGCAATCAAAAACAAGATGAAAGAAGGAAAAGACACAGTGCTGAAAAAATCCAATACCTCACTTTAGATTAGCATATCTTTTATCATGCTTAAAGTGTATTGTTCATTTAATGAAATTGAAGGTGAACTCGATAGGCCTCCTAATTACTACTGAACGTGGAGAAATAAATATCATGTGATCAGAGTCAAATATTAGCTTTGCTAATATGATATATTAATAAAATTATTATTGCAATACATCATGATTTTTTTGTAAAAATAATGGAACATATGTGGTCATTTTTTGAGAAAAGCTGCCAATCAAGTTTAAAAAAGGCAAGATATCTTATGAAACTGATAAGCATGGCTGGAAAAACCGAACATACCATCAAAGTGGGATACTTGCTTTTGTGCATGACAATCGCCCTTATCATCAAAAGGAATGGTTAACGGAAATAAGCCATTAGAATCTTTTTTAGCTGAAATTTTAGCCTATTTTGAGACATATGCAAAGATAGAAATCGAATGAATTGAAATAACGCCGTTGAATCGGAGAAGAAAGACGAAAAAGGTAACAAGAACGTCAACGTAAAAAAGATGCTGAAATAAGAATAATTAAAGTGCTTATAAACATGGCTAGCCACTGGAAACAAGCACAAATTCTGAGAGATTATGTAACAGCCATAGAAGACACCGGAGAATTCAATTCCCTAGGCTAAGCAAAAAATTGAATGGTTCGCCCCTTTTACAGAGTCACGTGATGAAATTCTCGACGATAACGACTGACAAAAATGATGGAAGAACTCAATAAGAAAGAGCCCCACTCAAATTTCTACAGGTAATATTTGAAGAAAAATATAAATGAGTTACCAAAATAATCAGACAATTAGATAATTATGGCTAAGATCTGTTTTTATCTAACCCTTTTTAAATGCAATGCCTTGATTACTTGGTGTTTACGTGACTTGTTTATTGAAGATATCTGAAATTACTTTCCAAAGAAAAGTGTGAAAAAAAATATTCACGAATATTACATTTATGCTTCAATAATATTGGAATTATGATCTAATTTACTATATTGAATACAGCTTCAATGCGCTGGTTGTTAGTGTTTAAGGATTATTTTCCGATACAAAAATCATCGCCAATATTACGTACTTGAATTTAAAATATATAGGTTGTTATCCAGGTTGTTCGAGGGACAAATAGGGGACAAAAAAGATGTTGATGAAAGTGGCAAGATATCGTAATAAATGTCAACGTACTATTTTGAATACTTCTGTTCATGGAGAAAAATATTTAAAATCAGAAGTTACACAATGCGATTTTAAGTTGTAAACTTAAAATATTCATTCCAATATTCGTGTTTAAAATCATAACTAGGTACTAATTTAATATCGCATCTCATCGATTCGATCCAACCATTTTTTAGTTTCGCCTTTTGAATCAAAAGGAGTATTTACTCTTCCTTCGAAAGACAGATTTCCCTTAGTGCTGGGTAAATTTTAAAGACCATTATATTTTGCCATAATTTGATATTTTAAAGTTTTACGATTAGTTATATGCTCGTGAGCTTTCTTCTGTGTTTTCAGCCTAATAGAAAACAAGATAGAAAAGTAAATTTTAGTGATTCCCCGCTTTTTGCTGGAGCGTGCAACAAATGTTGATGGCTTATTAAAAAAGACATTAAAACAATTTATTGTTTACACGTGATCGCATTACCAAATTAAAACACTTCTCCATTGTTTTTATCCCAATGCCCTTGCAGTCAATCAACGAAATCATTGATTTTATTTGTGGAGAATTTATCGCATTGTCCAATGTTTCTATTTGTTTTTGAGTCCTAATCCCAGTCGTGATCTTTTTATCTGTCGGTGAAATTGCATTCCATTTTAGCTTAAAAGATTCAAATAAATCATCCGGGGACGAAGGATCATATTCATAAATCTCTATTGAGAGATTCGTGCAGCTGCCCAAGTATTTGGTCATCAAATTCAATACTTCTTGTCGATCCAGACCGCCGTTATGAGTTCCTAATAGCGGGAATGCAATTGATTTAATATCTTTTTCCCGATAGGTTTCAACAAACTTAATCAAGCCCTTCTCTATGTATTCAATTTTACTCGGATATTTCCAGTGAAATTTCGTTGGAAAATTCAAGACCCAAGGAGCATCTTTCTCTTCTTTATAAAGCCAAAGCTTACCGATGCCGATATATTTTTGTTTACAGTAATCTTGATATATTCCAAACATATTAGGATAACGAAGTTTAAAAACCAGTGCGACTCCCTTACCCATAACGCCCACGCAATTAACTGTGTTAACAATCACTTGTGCTTTAGAATTAAATATGTTCCCTTTTAGGAACTTTATTTGTGAGGTTTTTGTAGCAGCAATCACTTTTTGTTTGGATTTTTCACTGTTAGTTATCCTATCCATCAATAAACTATACCGCTGTTGATAATTATCCGAGAATCGTAGTAATTTGCTTTCTTTATCGTAGAGCTTATTTCCACCTTGATAAGCAAACAAATGTTCCAAGAATTTTAAGCCGCCAGCATCCTCAGTATAACTCGCCACGTCACATTGGTAATACACTGACAGTAAATAGAAAAATGATTTTTGTGATAAGCCAGAGACTTCACTTTGCTTGACTATGTTTTTATAAGCTTCGTTTAGGGACTTCTTACCTTGCATGTACATGCCTAGCGAATCAGTGCTTAACAAAGCCTTAAATAAAAGAAATCCTTCGTTTGAGATATTTAGATCCTGCCTATACTCGCTTATGATATTTATCGTTTCTTCATACTGATTACTTCGATTATCGTTCTTATAGGCAATTGGTTTTCCAATATCGTGTAGCAGCAAGAATAATTGGAATACTTCAACCTCAATTTCACAGAAATTCCTTGAAAAATATTTTTCGAATTGATTTAAGACATTTAATGTATGTTGTTCTATTGTATAATGTCGTACTCTAGCTTTGAATAACTCAGCAAGAGTAGGAATAGCTATACAGATATCTGATATTTTTTTACTTCCGTTCATATTATCAATTTTTGTAAACTAACCAAGTTCTTGTAGCGATAGACAAATCGACAAAATGAACTTCTATCGGCTGGTCTGTTTTGGTAAATCTAATCTTTGGATATACCATAATTTCATTCTCCTTTTCAATCTGTATATTTTCGGGATTGAGTATTTGAATGCTTTTTAGTCCTTCTCCTTTAATTGACAAGCAAGCATTGTCTCGGTAGTCTGAAGAAACCGATACTTCCGAGTCTGATTCATGTATATATAATTCTGGATTTTTCCGGTGGAAAATACCATAACTATTTGAGGTAATCTTTTCACAAATAGGATCATCTCCTAACTGTGCTTTAAGTAATCTGGCTTGTTCGTCATCATAGCAAATGATTTCAAAAGAATTTAGTACGGAAAAATCAAATTCTTCGAGAACAAGAAACTCTTGTTGAGAATACTGTTTACAATCAGATTTATATTGACTCATTAGCTGACGAAATTTTGGAGGATCATAACCATCACAATTATAGCGTGCATAGTTGTATGCTTCTTCCATATTGTAATATAAACCTTCTGTAGTTAGACTATTGGGATTATCTGCTATTTTAATTACTGAAGCCCAATTTGTTTGCATATTCCCAGTGCTGTAATAGCACTTTTCAGGTATTTTCGTCAATACTTCTTTCAAATCAAATTTTAAAAAAACAGGTATCGGACATTTTGGTAAGCCGAGCCGAATAGCTCTTTGAAAATATTCATCACTACTGTCTTTACCTAAGCATTCATTATAAAATTGTGTGAGTGTTTGTGGCCGATAATAGAACCGAGCATAGTCGTGTGCCGTGCTTCTACGTGCAACAAGATTACCTGCGGCATTAGCAAATTGCCCTTCGGCTTTGTTGCGGCTTAAAATCCTTCGACTTTTGATAATATCGATCGCATTGAACAAATGCGTAAAATGATATACATAAGGTGTATTTGGGAAATGTTCAATAAAATCTACACAATTTAACTCTGCCTTGTATTTCTCTGTCAATATACCTCGTTCAATAACCTTTGGATTATTCCGCAGCTCAGACCAATTCCAATATTTACGATACTTATCAATGAAATCAGATGTATAGTCGATAGCCTGAGACTTTGAAGCATTGTCCCAATCAACAACATCAATTAGTTTATATAAATGATCATCGGTGATATTGGTTCCAATCTTCTTGTTTATAACTGACCAATTCAGACGGGCTTTATACTTATCTAAAAACGGAACAGTAAGTATGTCCTCTTTAGCATTTTGCGACATTGCAAACCAGTCCAGCGAATCCCATTTATCTTGAATACTAGACAAAACAGAATCATTCAACACAAAGCTTATGTTTCTCGAAAGCAACTTCCAATCAAAAGGCTTTTCAATTAGTGCAGAAATAACTCTCTCATTAAATTGGATATCTGTTCGGGTTGAAATAATAGACCAATCCCACGGTTTATCCGCATATTTAATGAGAGAGTCTCCTGTCAGTTCAAAGTTTATATTTTGAGACAGAACACTCCAATCCCAATTTTGGGTTGAGTATTTGTCGATAATGTGATAAGTTAAATCTTCTCGACTTGACAATATCCCCCAATCCCAAGGCTTCTCTATGTGTTTTAACATAAAACCGAACGAAAAGGTGATAGATGGATTATTTACAATAATGTCCCAGTCCCAGTTTTTTTCGAAATGTTGCTCAATCAACGATTCATTAATACCCGAATCAATGCGTTTAGAAAATACTTCGTATTTGATATTGTCTTTATGCAAAGAAAAAGCAGCATCAAAACTTGGGCTATCAAAGAAGCAAGAACTAAATTCCGAAATATAGTTCCAATCCCACTTTCCCGCATTAATTGTGAATATCTCGTGGTTGTTATTGATTTCAGGAAGTTTGGATAGCTCGTTGTAGTCCCATTTGTAAGAAGGATTGTTTAATAACTTAGCAACTACCTTGTTGACCCAAGTCTTCTTGCTGTAGATGCTTTTGTCAAACACAAACAGACTATTAGCTGCATCCGAAGCCGAAAAATCTTTCCAACTGATGCATTGAAAAGACTCCATCAAATACCTTTTACCATCGAAATACTTGGAATTATACAGATATTGATAGTCCCAGAAGAATCCCTCGGAGTTATATGTTTTTGCAATTAATTCTTCTAATTCACGAATCGTAAATTTCCTAGTAATAGCCGGCCAATAGGAAATAGACAACTCCTCAGCTACAGACAAAAGACATTGTGCAATTGAGTGAAGAACACCATCTTCCAGAAGATGCTCATCTTCCAATTTATCATTAAGTAGTATATTCCAGTCCCAAAACTCTTGATATGTATTCAAGTTTTGAGTCGCGAATTCTGGTTCTATCCGTTGGGTTATAGTAGTCCAATCCCAATTGTCGACATAAATGCTCAGTTTATCTTCAATACACTCAGTATCTAAATTCTTTGATAGGTACCCCCAGTCCCAATAGTTTTGATATGTACTGAGATTCTGAACAATAAAATCCGAACTTATTCTACTTGTAACTGTATTCCAATTCCAATACTGAACGTAATCACCTAAATTATCCTCAATTTGATGAATGTCTAAATTACTTGATAAGAATTCCCAATCCCAATAGCTTTGATACGTATTGATATTCCGAATAATAAAGCCGGAACTTATTCGACGAGTAATAATACTCCAGTTCCAATATTGAACGTAACTACCTATACTATCCTCAATTTGGGAAATATCCATATTTTTTGATAGGTATTCCCAATCCCATTTTTCTATCCAAATGGGATTTCCCAAAGATTTGACATTGATTGTATTACAAAATCGATGGGTTAGAATTGACCAGTCCCAATTATATTCGAGATGATTTAGAATAAAATCTTTTGTTGCAATCTGAGTCAGTCGCTCCCATAAATGAACATTATTATTTAAGAAAGCTGGGATGTTTAACTTGTCAAACATGAGCTCTATAACATTCCACGATACAGACTCTAGGATAATATTAAGATTTATTTTCTCCTTAAAATCTTCAAGAAAGGATACGCTAGTGTTGAAAACATCAAGCGAAGAAAGAGTATCCCAATCCCAAGAATATTCAGGATATGCTTTCAAGATACTTTCATCATTGATCATACTTGAGACTTGGCAGAAACCTCGTTCCGTCTTTATCTCCGTATGGTATTTGTCAAAAAACTCTCGATCCCATTTAAGATATGAATTACATTCAAATCCAGATGTGTAGCCGAACGATTCCCAGGTGATCAGCCCCAACTGACTTAAAGTAGATATTAGCAAATCTGTCCATTGGTAATCAGCGTTATTTGCTGAGAACCCAATTAAAGAGGGAGTTTCAGCATTTCCTATAACTTTTTTGAAATCCGAAGATATACAGAATAGTTCAACAAATTCAGGAGATTTGAACGCACGATTGCAAATCGTTTTTAAATTTAGATAAGATGATAGGAATGCTATATTTTCAAGTATGAAAGACAAACTAAAATCACTTGAAATATAATTCCAATCCCATCTCTTAGCCGGATAATCAGCAACATAATTATACTTGTCAGGCTCCAATTTTTGAGTAAACTCCGATAAATCAAAATTAATTTCGTTAATGTGTAACAAAATAAAATCATGGTCAAGCAGGGGCATTATTACATCCCAATCCCATTCAATATATCTTGTCTTATTATCTCCATCGACTGCACTTTGGATTTGCTCACTTTCTTCTATATCCTGGATCTCACTAATATCTCTTAAATACTGATTTAGAAGTAATGATTTGATATTCTCAACTCCTAAATTTTCTTTACTGATTAATAATTCAAAGTTCCAGGGAAATTCTGTCGGATACTGAAGAATAAAATCATTTTCAAAACGAATAGTTAATGTATTCCACTCCAAATTTTTGGAATATGCGTTCAAATAAAGTTTTAGTGTATCTGTAGGACAAATCTTTGAAATCGTTATCCATTCGTTTGCGTTTGCCTGAGATGCAATATAATTAAATAATGTATCATCGTCCCATGCAAAACGAGTATCTCTAATAAGATTGTTTAGGTTAAATATATCCAAAAATGGTTTCAGTGCGTTATAATCGAGGATTGCGTTTGGATCATTAAGTAACCGTAAGTACAACCCCCATTCAATTTTAATATCCCTAATCCTGACATTTTCTGGACTATTAAGTAATACTGTCGCAGCATCGCTAATCTGCTCATCAAAAAAGACAATCGGATAATATTGTTGATCTTTAAGATATAGTTTAAAATCAACATCTACGCTTGTAAAGTTAAAAGTACCAGCAATTGATGAATAGATATTGAAGTTTTTAACTGATTGAAGTTTGTGTTTTTGGAGTGTTTCAACATCTTGTGGATTGAATATTGTTTCTAAATCTACTATTTTGTCATAGGAAATTTTTGAGCTGTTTTCTATTTGAGAGTAAACTCCTAATGCTTTATAAAAAGGGAAAAATTTACCCTCCCCTTTGGCTGAAGAGTTAAGTCCATTTTCATATAGTTTTTTTGTGCCTGAAAAAAACTTGTATTTGCAATTATCTGCTAATGCCCTTATTCCCAAAGCTGTTAACTTAATGTTGACATTCTTATCTACAAAGTCTCCAACAAGTTTTTTATCATCAAGCTCAACTAAACCCCATCCCAAAACCTTTTTCAAAAGTTCGTCGAATATTGCTATTTCTGCAGAATCCTTATAGTGCTTAACATTAGATTCAAAATTGTCATAGACATTGAATCCTAATAATGTAGCTAATTCAATTGCCGAAGTAGAATTTTCCGGCAAATTTTGTAAAATGCCAGCAATTATCAAATCAATATCAACAAGTGGATGTGCTTCATAATAGCAGACCTTGCATTGAATTTCTTTTAACGACCATTTGCGAAAATTTCTGTCTTCATCTTCCCACTTTGAAGAAGATTCATTTCGCTTTTTAGAAGCGTATATGAGCTCCGCTTGATTTATTATAGCTTTAAAATCCATACCTAATCTGCTGCATTAAATAGATGTTGTAAATATATACCGTACCACAAACCAGTACCGCTGATATGTACTTTATTAATATTGAATCTCTCCATTAGTGACAAGTACATTGGTAACCCTAAACGAATTGTTATTTCTTTGTCCACTGGATGATTTGAATTATTAGAGTCGAAATCAAAATCATTCAATTCCCCGATACTCGAAAAAGCCTCTATTATTTTATTTTCCGCTTTTATAATTCGATTGGTAATGAAGTCTCTTGTCAAAACAGAATCGTGCTGAGAAGCATTGCCGGTTTTATTTGTAGCTTTCGTAATTGCAGTACCAACACTTATGCAAAACGTTCTTTCATCAGAATGCATATGCTCATCCATGTTCTTATAAAAAGAGATCAAACGTTCTTTGATCATTTGATCACTTTTCTTCAAGGCTTCAGCTATTGACGTTTCTCTTTGAGAATCTTTAAATAACATATTGCGTAACGCTGTAGTCCCAAGATTAATACTGTATGCCCCAATCAAATCGTTGTCCTTAAATACCGATACTTCGGTGGAACCTCCACCCTGGTCAATCATAATAACGTGAGGAGAATTACTTATTTCTGTTTTATATTTTGTTGAAACAGAATAGCCAAATAAAGTAGAGACTGATTCCTCTTTTTTCGATAATATCCTGACATTCAAACCTGTCTTATTCCTAATTTCATTGATTACATCTTCTCTGTTTTTTGCTGCTCTATATGCAGCAGTTGCAACCGAATAAACGACATCAACTCCTTCCTGGTGCATCATTTTTTTCATCCGTTTAATGCTCGGCATTACTCTGGAATTAAAATAATTCAAATCCATAATGTTATTAGAATCAAGCCCTTTACCTGTTTCTGTTTTTTGAGCGTCCCTAATGAAATTCTTGAAATTAAAGCTTTGCATGTCTTTTATTTCTTCTTGATTTTTGCCAATCAATAGCTTTACAGCTTTAGTTGATAATTCTAATACTGCAATTTTGGGGTTTATAATAGTATCCGCAGAGTCCTTCATCCAAGTAGTTATATGCCGTAAGTTGACATCGGAGTCCTTTATATCTCTTGTATTCAAGTTGATGGACCTATTCTTCGCCATTGGTTTGGGTTTTCTTTTCTCAAATTCACTTTCCCAGGTTAGTACCCTGCCATTAGGATTCTTTAAGATGCTTTCATAAACATTCTTATAAATGGCATCTCCATTTTTATTCTTGTAAGCAGAATAATGCTCACTATTGCCCACAATTATCAGTAGTCGTTTTGCTCTGGATAGTGCAACATTTAAGCGGTTAGGCGATCTTGCAAAGCCCAAATCGTTTTGAGCCGGATAGCCTAATTCTCCATATATACGAAAATCAGGAGATTGATCCTTTTGTTCGGCAATTCTATTACTTCGAACAAGGGAAACGATGATAATATTTCGTTCCATCCCTTGGAATCTATCAACAGAGCTTAACTTTATTGACAGATTTCCTCCGACGGCATTTAAGCTGTGATTTAATAATTTAAGTTGTGACGAATAAAAGGAAATTACACCAATTTCTTTGTCCTCGTCTTTAGTAAACCGACTATTGTATTTTTGAAATGATTCTGATTGTGCCAGGGAAGATACGACCCAATGAATTGCATCAACTTCACCTTGATTAGAACGCGAACTACCGTCTAAAAATTCCGGTGATTTTACATCCACCCAAACCACATGATTCTGGGGAGAAATAAGTCCATCTATATTTATTCCATGAAAACGAGAATACCATTCCAAATCTGGGCTATCAAACGGCTTTGCAATAAAACCACATTCCAGCCCTCCATCGTATTTATAAAACTGCTTGATAACTTCGTTTATATCTGGATGCATTCTGTACTGATAGCGAAATGTTCCTTTCAATGAGGAATCTATTTGCATATACAATCGTTCGAAATGAGATTTTTCCAACTCTTCAAAACTATGCTTAACAAATTTCTGAAGATTTATGATACGATCTCTTTCTTCCTGGTCTTGAGATATAAGCTGTTGCAGGTGGAGTTTATATAAAATATCTTCCCTGTCCAGATTCGGGGGTAATTGTCGATGGTCGCCAATAACAATGGCCTTCTTGCCATAAATAAGAGGTAATGATAACTCGGCAGGCGTAGCCTTACTTGCTTCGTCCTGAACTACTGTATTAAAAGAAATTCTGTCTTTCCAAGGGAAAATAGTTTTATATTTTCTAAAAAATCGGGACTGAACGGGTTTTGAAAATTCTTCTGAGGCTCGATAGTTTTGTTCACTAATGGAACTACACGTTGCGCCAATGACATTGCAATTTTTCACGTATTGTTTATAGACTGTATCTTTAATGTCATCGGGGAGATTGTTCAAGTATTTAAACCACAGATAGCGAATATTTTCATTCTGAATATCAGACCGTTTGTAAATATTATTCATCCATTGATTCAGAACAACATTTTCAGAATTAAATGAAGAATATTCTTCCGACGAAATAATAGACCGATTATCGTCCTCTTCTATCGGATTCAATTCTTGATTTGCCCATTTTTTCAACTCTGTAATTGCATATGGCAAACCTTCTACAGAGATTTTGTCACCAGTTCCTATTCGTATTGGTTTTACAAGGTTGTGAATCGAATTTTTTAATCTGTCTAGCGCATTATCTACTGCCAAATTTGCTTCAGAAGTAAGTAATACGTCAGCCTTTCTATCTGCTAATACAAGTTGCCAAATTAGCTCAGCAATTGCTGTCGACTTACCGGTTCCGGGAGGCCCTTGTATCAAGGCAAGATCTTGTGCTTCTACAGCCTTAGCAATGGCTTCAACCTGCGACTGATTCAAATTCGTATTTAACTGATTGTTTCGAATTATGCTTTCCCGCTCCTTAATACTGGCAGTTTCGGTAGGAGTAGCTTTGCTTGCCTCGAACAAATAACTTGCGAGCATTGGATTCGCTAGCTTTTCCGGCTGGGATGTTATTTTTGCGAACGACTCATTTAGTCTGTTGACTTTTTCAGTTGCTCCAGAAAGTTCTGAAGAAACACTATCTATTACTTTATCGTCAACAAGTTGTTTAATTTTCTCTTTTTCACTTGAAGGAACTACAAATGTTAATTTCGGATAATCTACCCGGGATAACTTTCCAATACAAACAGATTTATAAAAGAATTCTTCTTTTCTTAATGCCCCTATAATTGTTTCCTCGTTCTCAATTTGACCAGCTAAGTTCTTTTCAAACAGAAACTTGTCACCTGAAATAGGAGGTTCCTCTATGTGAAATTTAAAATTAAGTGGTTCAAACTTTTCACTTTCTTCTAATGTCGAGCCATCCTGTATTTCTTTAAGAACATCATTTATAAGATCATACAATTCTTTAGCCTGAAAGTGTTTTGAATATGTCTGTCTGAAACGCAAGTCATACTTATTTACAGCGACAAAACGAAGGTTCGGCAAATAATCTTGTAACCGTTTTTGAATTAGATCTTTATTGTTATAATCAAATTGATAAATCTTCCCTTCAACAACAGGTAACGGGTGGAATATTATATAAAAGAATGAACATTCTTCCTCAAACTGAACTCTGTCGCTTTCTGATATGCTGTCGACATCGGAAATGAAATACCATTTGCCTTTTTCGTATTCAACAATTTCAGCACCAAATAAAGCTCTTACTCTTTGTGAAAAAAGTTGAAATTTTGATTCTGTATTGACCTCTATTGTTAATCGCTGTTTAGATTGTTCAAACTTGGCAGATGAGGGCTCTAGGGAAATTGGCAATTTCAGAAATTGGAGCATATATTTATTTACCTCTGTAAAAACTTTCCATATTTCTCGAATGCTCATTTCTTCCTTGTTCAAGGCAACAATATCTTCCTTAACAGCCGACAGTTTTTGTTCCTTTTGAGCTTTTTTGATGCTGAGATTGTATTTATTTGAAGACTTCTTATCTATTATTTTAGCGTCAACAACATCTCCAACAGAAAGTACAGAAGTAATATTACCATGCCTTGCCTTTGGTATTTCAGTATAATAGATTAATCCTGAAAAACTATCAAATTCAACAAAAGCCCCAAAATCCAAAATGTTCGAGATTCTTGCTTTTACTATGTCTCCGATGTTGTAATTCATGTTGCTTGTTTTATAAGAACCAAAGTTTGATTTTTCGGTGGTATCAAAATATTTCCGTTGCTGACATTAAGAAGGGGGCAGAAAAAACACTCATTTGTCCAAATTTTGAAGATAGAATTATTAAAGCTCACCAAAACTTACTTTAATTGTACCATCTGTTTGATCGACTACTAGGTTCAAAAACTCATAGCCATCGGAATAGCTAAAAAAAACGCGATTCATATTTTTGCTCCAAGATCTATTGGTGAAATTATTCTGATGACGATTGCATGAGTCAACCATTTGATTTAAAGTTGCATATAGTAATCTTGTGTTTGTCGTGTCCAGCTGGTAGTATTTTACTTTAGTGAAGTCACCCTGCAATGTTGGGCCATATAGTAATTCGTCGTCAGAGCGTTGAATTAATCGTGGAAATTCGATGCCAGTACGAAGATTAATTTCAGAACGACTTGCGCGCCATTGTTGATGTATATAATTTTTACTCGACATGACGCTAATAAATAAAAGTAAAAGCGTCATTGGAGCAATTAGACTTACTCCAATGCGTTGCCATGGACGCATGATCTTCCAGACATATGCGAGCAGTATATATAAAGGCGGAAAAATAAACCAACTAACGACTAGGATAGCTGACTTAAGTAGTCGTTTAACTTTCATATTACTAGTTTTTTAGCTAGCCTTTCAGCCAGGTTTTCAATATCTTTTGCCTTGGCAAGCTTGGTCATCCATTTCTCGGGGATATTGCTAAACCCATAGAGCAGTCCAGCCAACCCCCCGGTTACTGCTCCAGTAGTATCTGTATCTTCCCCCAGATTTACTGCTTTTAAAACGGCTGCCTTGTAGTTATCAGTATTCAGCAAACACCAAATGCTAGCCTTTAGAGTATGAAGTACATATCCCGAACTCTCAATATACCTTTCTCCCAGTTCATGAATATTTCCTATGAATAACTGATCAAAGGAATTTATTTGATGCTGGTCTACTCCAATCGACTGAAGGAATGACGGTATCTGCTGTTGCAAATTCTGATACACATTGAACTTGTCGATACCCTCATATAGCTGTGCTGCGAATTCGAGGTAATAAAAGCATGCTATAACGGACCGGATATGTCGGTGCGTTATAGAAGAAACCTTTTTAGTGATTTCAAAACGCTCCTCAATCGGCTTTCCGTGTAAATAAAATAGTAGAGGCAAAATCCGCATTAATGATCCGTTTCCGTTTGAAGAACAGTCAGCACTACCGGCTAATTCAGCGGGAACATCTTGTCGAATTCGGGTGATTGCTTCTCTCGTTGCATTCCCCACATCAAATACTCTTCCCGTAGCTGTCCAATAGTTCAGAAAGAGCCATCTAACAAAATTCCATCCGATTTCGCTCACATCAAAGTCATCAGTCAATGCTTCGGCCATGCAAAATGTAAGTGAACTGTCGTCAGAGAAAGTACCAGCAGGCTCGTCATAGGTCCCATACCCCATCATATCCGACACAGGAGTTTTCTCCAAATATTCTCTGCTCTTAAATTCAACAGGTACCCCCAAAGCATCACCAACTGCAACTCCAAATAGAACTGACTTTGTAGCATCCATACCATAAAGAATTGTGTTGCCAAGTTTACTTGAGGGAGTAGGAGCCCAACTTGCAGAAAGGTTTCCAAATTTGCTCCAGCCTGTAATACAGTCTATTCCCGATTTAGGATTCTCTTTCGTGGTACTACTCGTATCAATACCTAATAGTCCAACTGCAATTAAATAGAAGAAATCATTGATATCAGCGTCATCATTCTTGTTTGAATACTTCTTTCTGTTTCGTTCAACCCAGAATTCTTTGATTTGATAATTATCTCCAACATTTAGTATTTCGGCTTTGTATGTGCCATAACCTGTCCATGATCGGTGAAAATAGATCCACCTATTCTCGTAATAGATAAACCATTTATCTTCCATTTCACGAGGTATTAAACCTTGTTTCAGCCTTTCAAACTGTTCTTCAGTAAATGACAGGTCAATTTTTATCCTTTTGGGGTAGTCAATTGGGTAGTTCTGCCATGTCGACTTAACTGCAATCTCTTCCATTCGAACGAATTATGAAATTTTATTTGTTATCTGGAATTTTCCCTAACTTAAGTAAAAATTATACTTATTGCTACAATCGGATATGATAACTTATTATCATTTTTCAAATGTTTTTAGATGGGTATGCACCGAACGTTCTAGTATTTTATCCATCGTTCTGGCATGCTGTTAAATTAGCAATAATAATTGATATTGTTATTTTGCTATTGGGAGAGTTTAAGATGATGGATAAAATATAGTTGGACTATTCCCCGTCGACGCTATGGGCTTCCCGCTTGCAGAATCTCCTCTATTGTCTCAGATTAAGATGATTGCCGTTTCGTTTCTTTCGCTTCTTGTTATTCGAGCACTGCTTTTACTTCAGGGGCGAACATAGTTTTCCCGTTGACCTTTAGATCAGTCTGTTGGAAACTTATTGTTCGGTTTATCAAAGAACGCGTGTTTGTTAGTTCAGGCAGAGTTGCTTATCGGGTAAACTTTCATGATCCCTTCGCCGCATTGCTTACATCGCCAAGGGTCTTTTCCGCTAAGGATCTGGAAAGCTTGGTAAGCATTCAATCCTTCCACCGGCGAGAGGTACTGGTCTTTGTCTATCAGAGCCAGGCATTGCTCTTTTTGAGCGGCAGCATTGGCCGAAGCCAAAATGCCAAAGTACCTGATTTTGTAGAAACCCGAAGGCAAAATGTGGAGTAAAAATCGTTTGACAAATGTTTCAGCCTCCAATTCCATTTCGCGGGTGTAACGACCGGTTTTTGAATCCTTATAACGAAAGCAAACTTTACCTTGGTTGAAGCTGCAAATCCGGTTATTACTAATTGCTACCCGATGAGTATAACGCCCCAGGTACTCCAATGCCCGACTGGCTGTTTTTCCGGTCTTTTTGGCGTAAACAACCCAGTTTTTAGCGTAAAGCTTTTGTTTGAGACCTTCGGTTTGAAATCCCTCGGGGATGTTCAAACTTCCGGACCGGAGCAGTTTAAGCAAAGCCTCGCAAAACCGGGCCCGAAAGACTCTGGACAGGGCTTTAACCGGTACTAAGAACTTGTTCTTTGCTTTGACCCATTCCATCCCGTCTTCAGATAATCCCCCGGCGGGAACCAGCATATGAACATGCGGATGATAAACCAGCGTGGAAGACCAGGTATGTAACACGGCAACAGCCCCGGGCTGCGCCCCCAAAAAGCGCGGGTTGGCACATAAGGCCTGCAAGGATGACCAGGCCTGAGCAAACAACAAACTGTAACAGAGCTGCTGATTGCGGTAGATCAGTCGGTTTAAGCAATCAGGCAAGGTAAAGACCAAGTGAAAATATTTGCCTGGGAGTAGTCGCCCTTTCAGGTTTTCGACCCAGATTGTTTGCTTTTGGTACTGGCATTTATTGCAATGCCGGTTACGGCACGAGTTGTACGATTGCTCCCGGTAAGCGCATTTATTGCAAACAGACAGGTGCCCTTTTCGTTTCGATGTCCGGCAAGAACTGATATCTTCAATGGCTTTATGTTGCTCAGGACATAAGTTCCGGTTTTGTTTCAGCCCGGCAGCATAAGCCCGCATAATATCGGCCAATTCTACCGCTTGACGCTTATTCTCTGTCTGTCCCATGCTCCTGCTCTTTGACTTGAGTTAAATCAGGAAGACGGCTATTCCCCGTATCAGCCAGGTGTAGGTAAACCGATGTTGTTTTCATGGAATTGTGCCCCATCAATAGTTGCAGGCGTTTCAGGTTTACACCCCGTTCGAGCATGTGCGTGGCAAAGGAGTGGCGCAGTATATGCGGCGAGACATTCTTTTTGATACCCGCCCGGGCAGCATTCCCTTTTATAATCCAGGTCAGACTGCTGGCCGAATACGCTTTACCCGGAACATAACCTTCAAATAAATAAACCCTTGGACGGTAAGCCCGAAAGTATGCTTCGAGCATCTGCAACACCGTTGCTGGCAGCGGAATTTCGCGTTGTTTGTTACCTTTACCCGTAACCCGGATGACCCCGCGTTGACGATCAATACACCGGGGACGCATGGTCAATAACTCATTGCGCCGAAGCCCTGTGGCATAGGCCAGGTTCAGTAAAACACGGTGCTTGCTGTTACGCGGGGAGTTACATAAACGGATGGCTTCATCTTCCGAAAGGACCTGGGGAAGTTTCTTTTCACGCCGGGGACGTTTGATTTGTATCAAACGGTATTCCCGCCCCAAAACATCCTGCTGAAGAATTTTCCAGGCGCTAATGTTTTGGTTTATTCGGCTAAACGAACAATGTTCTTTGACAATTAAATGGTGGAGATAGTCTTTAAACTGAGTAGTACGAATTCGGCCGGGAGGCAGATTACAAAATCGGGATAATTGACCGATGCTGCACAGGTAAGAAGTAATGGTTCGTTCACTGTAGTGGCGGATGAGCATATGTTGCTCCATCAACGCACGAATGCTTTTTTTTCCATAATCATTGAGCTTAAATATGAGTACTCAAGTTAAGCCCATTTCCTGCACAATCAAAGCCCAGCCCGCATCGCGGGGTTTAGTTCAACTGAGGTGTTTAGGTCAGGTTGAGTATCAGCAATAAGCTTCCCGCGAACATTGTCTCAGGATGCATTGAAAGTTGTTAATAAAATGTTATAGCTCATGCGATAGTTGTTGTATCTCGAATTTGGTAATTAATCAATGGTGAAAAATCCATTCATAGCGCTAAAAACTCAAAATATGGGTCATTTAGTTGATAGGCTTGAATTTCATTATTTGCATTATGAACTTTGAAGGACTCAATGTAAATTTTTTGGCTAATCTCGTTGGTTAGGTTTATGGCTTCTTTGAACTCATAAAGCCCGGGAGCAGGACGGCTAAAAAAACCAGCCTCGATGTACATTGGAATAACACTGTCAATTGCATTTGGTAAGGAACGGTTGCTCCCGTATATCTTCGAAATTTCTTTGGTGAGCGCTTCCCGGTTTACAAATTCCTGCACCTTGAATAATTTACCCAGTATAGACAACAAGTCGTAGGAAAATACAAACGAACCGTTTAGCAAAGCCATCAGAATTACATTTCTATCAGATTTGGATTTAATTGCTGATAGGGTTTGTTCCCGGTTTGCATCAATAATGTCAATTATCGGGTTGTTGGAAATTATCTTTTTGACAATACGGACGGATTTCTTCAAACGATTTTCACCTGAAAAATGGAGCCTAAGCTGTTCTAAAATGTACTCATCAGAATAATAATCGTTCAGATAACTCTCTAATACAGACTGTAGCGTTTCCAGCGGAATACGTTGATTTATATCAATTTTATTGTTGGTCATTCTTAATTTCTACAAATGGTATTAATACTTCCAAAATGTGTGAGCCACCGTGCGTTACCAGGCTCTCTTTTGAGGAAAAGCTAAAGTTGTTTTTGAAATAAATGGCTTGCTCTTCCTGTGCTACCGAATCGGTTATGTCCGGGTTGTTTTTGAGCAGATCGTCTTTCAGCCAATTTTCAGAATATTCAATATGCCTTTCACTCCGGCTACCTGATTTGTTGGTGCCCAGCTTTTCACGTCCCTGGAGGCTTCGCCATCCTGTTGCCTGAATGTTGCCATGATCGGAGGTGATAAACACCCTGAAGTTTTGATTTAGGAGCTGGTGAACTACATCAACGATTTTCGACCGGCTAATCCAATTCTCCGTTAGTTTTAGCAAATCAGTATAATCTTTTGAGCTGTGCATATAATCATCAAGATCCTTAAAAACTAACGCGAAACGTTTTACTGGCGCAAGGTTCTCCAGCTTTGTATTTTCATGTTGATACCTGATTTCTGCACTATTCAAGCCTTTATTTTTCCAATAAGAAAGCCACAGCTTTTCTTCATTGGCGGGATTTTGCCTGTAAGTTCTTTCAGGAGAATCGCCTTTAAATATTGCCTGTCGTGAGAGTTGGGTGATTGATGGTAGCCAGGAATATACACAACCTTCCTGTTTTGCAGCCTGGATTCTGTCCCGGAACAAGTCATACTGCCAACTGCTTAATCCATCGACAACGATTAATGCAATTTTTTCGGCCTTGTAATTGAAATCGATGTAATCCAGAATTTTAGAGACTATTTTGGGGCTTTTTACAGCACTTGCATTTTTAAGTTGTGCATAGTTTTTCGCTAAATCCTTTTGAAAGATTTCATTAGCGTCATTTATTACGCCAACAATATCATTGTATTGTTTTGTCCCGATGGCTTGAATTAGTCCATTTGATATGATTTGCAGGACTACCGGCCAGTTAACCGGTTCCTGAGTCAATTCTGCTTCAATTGCATCTTTAAATTGTTGTGTGTCAAAGTTACTCCCGGGAGACTGCGATTTGATTGAAAGAATCTCCTTCAGCGTTTCTTTCTTTGTTAAACCAACAACCGGGTTCTTTGAAAACAAAATCTCAAGTATTGGCAATTCTTCGTGTATGAGACTTGGAATGTGGTAACTCCCTAAATAATGTTGGAGAAAAAATTCATACCGTATTGAATGGCTGCTAATATCTTCGAGGTAATTTTGGCGGTTAGCACTTAGTAAAATAAGTAAGAGGTGTCCATCCTTTAATTCGTATGTGATTCTTTGTTTTAAAGGTGAGCCTTGAACTATATTAATTCCTTCATCAGCCAGTTTCACTATCACATCTTCACGAAAAAGAAATCGATCGTTGTTTTCAACCAGCAGCACTTTTGTTGCCTGGCATTTCAGATCATTGGCAATATTTTTTATTAAACTATCTGACATCAATTCGTACTGTTAACAGTTGTTTTAGACTTGGAATAACCATTTGGTTCATCTGAAAATCCTTCATCCATTTTTCATGCTCTTTTTCCAGTCTGTTTAATTTGGATTGCCGAATGTTCTCAATACCAATTTTGCTGATTCTTAATTTCTGGTATTCGTAGAAATTAACCCGGTTTTCCTTTTTCTTATTCATTTTGTCCGAAACGCTTGCTTCAAGGTTTTGGAATACTGTATATAAATCGTTTTCAAGCTCTTTTTCACTATCAAATTGTTGGGTAGCGGTGCCATTTTCAATTTTTGCGTTGCCAATTCCTGAAATAAAACGACTCCACAAATCGTTGGCATAAGCCGCATAATGTTTGCCGTTATCAGCTACAAAAAATGGTTGATAGTGGGTAATTGTTTCCAGTTGGCTTTGTGCTGTAATTTGCCACAGGCTGAAATAGCCAGGTGTTTCTTCGTCGCTGTTAAATCGCAATACTGGAATACCTTTCGACGCGTCGAAGGTGCTCAAATCATTCAGAATTTTACGAATCCAATCGTGCTGCAAGGTGAGGTGTTCAATTCCAGGGTTATTTAAGGAAACCTCAGAATCGAAAGCTACTTTTTTTGATTCACCATTTACTTTGACGCTGGCAAAGCCCAGCAGATTTTTCGAGAATGTGCCGTTCTGAATTTTACAGTGTTCCATAACCAATGATTCGAGCCATTGGGGAAGGGGACTGTGTTTTATTTCAGCTGCTTTCTTATTGTCAATATCTGTTTCCTGCACCTGCGGCAGAATGCCTTCGGTACTTTGGAAGTTTCGTAATTTCGCTTTGATCTCGTATAACCATTTCTCGCCCACAAATTCAAAATGTTCCGGGTCTAACAAGTTTCTCAGGTATAGGCCGCTGACACTTTTCATTTCGATGGTTGAATCGAGCACATCGGATGTTTTATCGATCCCTAACTGATTAAGAATACTATTTAGTTTTTCGTGAATGACTTCGTACACCCTTAAATCGACACTGTTATTGGTAAGCATGTTGAAGGCATGCACTGTATTTTTTTGACCAATCCTATCCACACGACCAATGCGCTGTTCAATCATCATTGGGTTCCACGGCAGGTCGTAATTGAATACAATGTGGCAAAATTGCATGTTTAAAGATTCACCGGCTGCATCGGTGGCAATTAGGATTTGAGCTTCTTCCTTGAACAGGGTTAATGCCCGTTTCCGTTCATCCAAGTCCTGACTACCGTTGATGGCTGCACATGTGTAGCCTTTCTTTTCGAGGATGCCTTTCAGCATCTTCTGCGTGGAACGAAACTCGGTAAAAACAATAATTTTTAATTCCGGGTTTTCTTGTTCGAGTTGTAAGGTTTTGTACTGCTTTAACAATGCTTCTGCTTTGGCATCGGTTTCGTTTTGCAAACATGCCTTTGCTTCTTCAATCAGGTTAGCCAGAATTTGTTCTTCATCAACCAGACTATCTGAATTGCCGTTTTTGCCGTTAAAGTCCACCAAATCATCGTATTCATATTCACCTGAATCCAATTCGTCCCGGTAGTTATCCAAATCATTATCATCTCCCAGGCAAAGCCTTTCCAAACGACCTTGCATGGCCGAAAGAATGGCTGCGGTTGAACTACTTACCAGACGCTGAAACAGAATCATAATTAAGCCTTTGGCTGTATTGTTGTTACGTTTGGCCTGGTTAAATCCTTTACGAACATATTCAGTGACCGATTGGTACAGTTGCATCTGGCGTTGATGCCTGTTTATATCGAGCAGCACATCGAAACGATGTGTCTGACGTTCGTTGAACAATTTGTTGCCGTCGTAATCAACGGCCAGTCGTTTTTCTGTACGGATAACATAGGGTTCCAGCTCTTCAATTTCGGGAAGTCCTTCACCTGCAAACGCATCGGGATCGAGCAATTGAAGGATTCGCCGGAAATGGTCTGATTTGCCCCTGTGAGGGGTTGCAGACAGCAAAAGTACATTGGCGACCGTATTACAAAGCTCCTGGGCTAAAACATAACGTGAAACCGTTGACGATGCACCTCCCATTTTGTGTGCTTCATCAATCACCACCAAATCGAAATCGGCATCCAATACGGCTTCAATTCGGTACTTGTTGTACTCGTCAATGCGTTCTTTTGTCCAGCCTTGTCTTCTATCCAGCGGTTTTAGCGCATCGGTTGATACAATTATCTGGTTGTGCTGTGTCCAGAAATTATATTCTTCGTCGGCATTGATGTTGGAGAAGGTGCGGGCCATTGAGGTAATCATATCAGAATCGTAGAGATGGAATACCTCGTTAAAATGTTCTTTCAGCTCGCTTTGCCATTGCAACATCGATGATTTGGGCACAATAACCAAAATGCGTTTAATTTCGCCACGCAGTTTTAGTTCTTTCAGAATTAAACCGGTTTCAATGGTTTTACCCATACCCACCTCATCGGCCAGTAAAAAACGGTTTTGCATGCTCTGCATTACCTTTTCCAATACCAAAACCTGATGCGGTAATGGTATTAAGCTGCTTTCGTAAGGAGCCAGAATGTTTTTTTTGGCAACTTCGTCTTTTATTTTAGCTGCAATGGAAACAAAGCGAAGCCAGGGCAGGGTATAGCTCAACGAATCGGGTTCGAGCTCGTTGTAGTTAACCTGCAGGAACGTATTGTCTTCGAGAATACGAATCCAGGCAATTCGTTGACCGAATAATTCTTTTTCGCCAATGACTTCTATTGCTTTTCCCTTGAGTTTCATCTTTTTTTGATGCTTAAAATGATTATTCGCTTAACGATTTAGACTGATAATCTAACAGCATCTCAACCAGTTTTAATCCTTTTTCTACACGATCTTCTAAATCAATATAGTCGGCATTCTGATTAATTGCATATCGTAACTCTTTTGTTCCGTTTTGCTCAAATAGTTCAAAATCATCATTTGTAGTTAAGCCATTGTTTAGTTCTTCTTCATTTTCCGAAAGTACCTTTACAACATACCAGCTATTGTAGTTTCGAATACTAAATGAATTTCCATGCTCATTGAATACGATTAAGGAGTTATCGTAATTTTCAAGTGAGGTTCTTTCTTGTGTTTTTTTATGGATACAGAATAAATATGGAGACCAATTTTGCCCGTTAAGCTGGGTACTATTCATCATTCGGGAATGGTATTGATATTTCTTGTCCATTATCCAACTTGAATATCCTTTGGGCATATGACGACATTCTTTGTATTTAATGTAATAGTAGCGCCAGTCTTTAATGGTATCCTCTGATTGTAAATAGTTATCAATTATCGTTTCCAGGTTTGAAACGCATAGTTTATCTAGTAATTCATTTAATATGCTTTTTGTGTTTGCATAACCAACTCTCAAATTACTTGGTGTAAACAATTCACGCCATTGGCTTTGGTTATTTGCTCCAAGCTGATAGTGCATCCAAACTCCCCACCTTATTTTATCCGTTTTAGATTTACTTGAACCATAAAATTGTGAATAATCACCACAACTAAACATGGCTCTTTTAATGCTTCTATAATCAGGATTGCTTTCGTTGAATGTTTTCAAAAACTGCTGTGCTCTGGACACAAATAAATCATCTAAATCAAAAATTGTTGTGCAGCCTTGCAAAATACTATTATCCTCTAACTGATATAAACACGTTTCTGATTCCGGATGAGATCGTAAGTATGCTTCTTTGTCCTCCTCATTTCTAATTTGAGAACTATTAAACTTTGATGTTTTATCAAGAGGCTTTCCTTCCATTACCTGTTCAACCGATACAAGCAAATTGTGCATATTATCTTTACGAACCGTATCCTCGGAATTAGCGATTAAATTTCTAATTTTTCGATAAGTTTTCTGTGCCTCTTCAACACCATTGACAATGCCATAAATAGCAGCATAAAACAGCAGTTGTTCACCAATTGAAAAGGGATTACTTCTTTGAGAAGGGTCGTAATTTGCAGAACATAAGTTGAACAATTGAGTCGATTTACTTGAAAAGAATAAGCGAATAGCATTTTCACCTTGATTATTCTCTCCTGTATAAAAACAACCTGCAAAATAATCTTTGAAGTCAACACCCTTTATATGCTCAAAAATTTCAAACAGATTTTCAAGCATACCTCCAGTAGTATAAACATGTTTGAAATACGATATTTCGTCTGGGAATGATGATTGGTTTATAGATAACTGTTGTCTGGCAATAAATATATCTGTGATATACCTGAAGAATTTTAAAAAAGATTCATCAACAAACTTGGCAATATCTTTTATTTCCTCACCATTCTGCTCTTTTGTTTCAAATAATTGATACCAAAACAAATCATACCAGTCTTTATCGATCTTATCATTAAATTCTTCTTTCTTGTTGTCAGGTACTATTTTGGAAAACTCCGATTTGAAATATTCAAAGTTGGTAAGTGGCTTACCCCTTGAATTCATTTTTATATACAGCTCATCTGGTAGATTTAGTTTAGTCATGTCCAGTTGATGAAACACAATTTGAGCATTATCGTCCCACAGAGCACTCCACAAATCATCAACACTCTTGTTCTGAGCCTTTTCTTCAATTGCATCAAGCATTGTAAGCATTGATGATATAGTTGGGTCATTATCCCAACCAGAAAAATACCAGGATTGATTGGCAATATGTTCGCCAATAGTTTTTTTGTTCTCTTCAGGGGCTACGCCATCCTTGCCGATTGAGAGTTCAGGAATAAGGATTTTATCTGTAATCAGTTTTTCGCAAAAAACACGAGAGCTATGCCTAGTTTCGTAACTAAAGTTCAAAAGAACAGAACCTACTTCATGTAGTAGATTTTTCTTGTATGCTACAAACCAATGCAATAAAAAAAGAGTAGTTAAACGTTGCTGGCCATCCAGAGGTATAAATATTTGATTTGTACCTTCTTCAATGTAACCATATACAAAATCTAATTCCAGAATTTCAGCATTGGGTTTACAAGCTTCTAGCAATCTATTTAAGAATCCATCCCTGATTTTGGGAACATTCCCATGTTGCCTCCCTTGTGCGTAATCCCTTTGAATAATTGGAATTTCGACTTTATATTTTTTAAGCAGTTGCAATAAACTAGTTGCCATTTTCAGTAGATTCTTGTTTTAGATATTTATTTAATACATCGTGAATAGCAGAAACATAATTCGCTTGCTCCTTTGCTCCCCAAAAATAGAATTGTTGATTAAGTGATTGTTTTTCAAAATATTTAAGAAAAACTCGCTTAGTACATACCGGAATATAATTCCCCTCGGTATCCATCTTCATGATTTTTCTTCTCTTTACTTCAAAAACTGAGTTGTTCAATGCCGAGTTATCTGCTTGTCCCAATAATGCTAGGTTGGCTATGGAATGAATATCGCCTCTACTGTCATCTTCAGCGTTAAAATAATCGAATGCCTTGTTTGCCAATTGTTCAAATTGAGCCCATGTGTCACCATCTTTTAATCCTCTATAATTTTCGAGATTGGTAATCAGTTCTTCAAGGTCTTTATCCTCATTCGTTTTTAATAATTCCTGTAGCAGAGGTAAATGATTATCTATCCAAACCTTCCATTGTTCTTTCTTGGTTTGGTCAAGAAATTCAGAATTTTGTGCATGAATATGTTCTAAAGACCAATTTTCGACATTCTTGTGAAACTTGAACGGATAGAATTCTTCAATATTTCGGTTAATCCGAATCGTTTCAACATTGAAAAACAATAGAACAGTTTCTAATTTATTGTACTGCGTTTTCTTGTCGTACCGAAGGTTTAATATTTCATCGAAGCTGCAATTAAGAACTTCATCCTTAATCATCTTGTCCAGGTAGGATGAGAATTCATCCTTCAAACAATGTTCTGATTTCTCGATTAATGCCCTAGCGCTTTTGCCTACTGCAATTAGAAAACCTACTTTGTGATATAGGGTTCTATCTTTTTGCCATTCCACAAGGGTTTGAAAATATTTCTCAATCTTTAACCAAACTGACCAAAGTTCCTGATTTTCGTCCTTTGAAAGTTTTAAGAAGTATAAAAAAGTATGTAATGAATCTCTTTGATGTTCATCCTTATTTGCCATAAAATCGAGTAGAAGCTCAATTTTGGTTGGATATTTATCTTGTTTTTTATTGGTAATAAACGCCCAAAACGATTCATCAGCAATTTGTTGCTCAATAATATCCCACATTTGGCATATCTCTAATTTTCTTCTACTTGCCTCTTGTGGTGATACATAGTTGAAGCTATAGTCGGATAAAAACAATGCTTTAACAAGCTCTGCATTGGTTAAAGGTATTTTACCCATATTTAACCGGGTAAATAGTTCCTTGCTTTTCTTTAATTCGTCTGCTTCATTGATATTACGATGCTCCGGTTCATACCAAATAACTTGCACAGAACCACTATCAGTTTTTTCACCAAGAAAGGTGTTTCGCAACTTTTCTTTTTTGGTCAGTGTCTTAACTTTTTCACTTTCATTAAACCATTTTTCTATCGTGTCATAGGCATTGAAAATGTGGTAATAATCAATATTCTCTCGTGCTTTTTCTGGAGATAACGATGCCAGATAGTTTTCACTCTTTTTCCTTGTTTCGTAACGTAAAGTGAAAAGCTCATTACCATATGCATTGAAAAGTGAGCCTCCAGCTATTAGATTTTTCTCAATGTACTTAATAATTAAATAGCTTGTTGTTAAACGTTGTTGCCCATCAATAACTTCATAACCGTCAATGTCTATATTGTTTTCGCTCCATTTTTTAGGTTTTACAACGATCGGTTGAATACAATAAAATTCACCTTTTGCAGGATCTTTTTCTGCAAAATCCCACACATCGTCGAGTAGTTGTGTGACTTGTTCTGAAGTCCACCGATATCCTCTTTGATAATGAGGAATATAAAAATGATGCCCGAGTAGGTCGAATATTGTTCGTAATTCTAATTCTGCGTTCACTTTGTGTTTTTTTTAGTCCTAACCGTATTTATACAATTTCGTGCGTCAGTAATTTACACTACACTTTGGAGCTTGCAATATCATAGAACTGCAACAGCACCTCATCTTCCATTAATAGGTTGTTGGGGATACGTTCGCCCACCTGTACGATGGTGCGAAAATCCTTATCCTGGTAACATTGTTTAAAGCCAGCGCGGAGGGATTCTACACGTACTTCCTTTATTTTGCCTCGTGGTTTAAAGGCTTCGGTTTTGTAGCTTTCAAATTGTTTGAGTAAACGTTTGTTGCGTAATTTTTCCAAATCAACTTCATTCTCCGGGTCGGGGAGGTACCATTTCCCGCTATCGTCTTTTAAGAAGTTTTCGTCCAGTATGGTCGCCAGTTCCGGGATAATATCGCCAGTACGCACACCAGCCAGGGCTTGCATCCATTGTGGTTGAATGTCCTGATATGTCAGTGGATTGTTTCGTAATAGGTTTTTCAACCAATACACACCATCTTGCTCCGATGATACCAATAAGGAAAGTTGAATAAAAGTAGGTGCTTCGGCTTTCTTTTTATCGTATTCCTGCACTTGTTCACTGGTAAAAAACATACCATCCCGCTCTATAAAACGTTCACGTAAATCTTGTTGGAATCTTCCTGCATCAATAGGAACGGGTAGTCCTTTTTGTACATAAAAGGAAATTAGCCTGTCAAATAATATTTTGGGGCTACGCTCTATAATAGCGGTTGTGGCATTTTCTTTAGCTAAATGGATAGGCAAATGGTGTAGATGTTCATCTACAAAATCCCAGACAGCTACATCGCTATTCTGATTTTGTTTAAACTTCTCATCAAATTCAGACGACGGTTTATAGCATGAAATTATTAAGTCTTGTTTTACAGCTGTAGTGTAAGTCATAGATTTTATACCACCGTGTTTCTTATCTAATGCTGCCACATTTGCAACAATAAATCCAGAGTTTTGAATTGCGGTTTGAATCCCATTCCAAACCGCAGCACTTGTATTGCTAAATTCCACTGTCATCCATTTCCCCGGTTTAAGAATCCTATGGTATTCTTTAAAGCACTCATGCATTATATTTTGGTAAACCAAAGTAGTTTTATTCTGTGTAGAATTTTCAATAGCTTCAGGTTTATTATCCGTAAATACACCTAACCAAGATTCCCAAATAAAATTAAGCTCTGAGTACATTATATTTGCGCCAAATGGGGGGTCGGTAAATATGTAATCTACCGAATTATCAGCTATTATATTCGATTGAGCTGGATTGGTTGATGTAACAACACCAGAGTTATTCCATGAGAATTTTGGGATCTTTGACTTTAGCAAGTCAAAAGGATTTTGCTCAACATACTCACTTGATACATATAATGTTCCACTCAATGGTCCGTTAACTTCACCGTGTGGAGTTCTGGGTTTTAGAACATATCTATTCAATTTAGTTAGGTTACGAGATAAAATACTTGTGGCGACAAATTTTTCCTGAAGGTTTAATTGGCTCCATAATTCTGAGATAAAAATGAGATTGCGTTTTGTGTAGAAATGATGAACATGTGTCATCCCATATTTATCATTTCTTCTTGATTCGTCGCCTTCTGGCAATCTGCTAATTGGAATCCAATTATTAATTGTTAAATCAATTATTTGATTGTTAACTTTTAAATCAAAATCGTCAGGTTTCTTGTAATAACTCTTTCTATTAGTGGTGTATTTAACTAAAACTGGAAAATATTTTTTTGACTTCAAAACTTGATTAATGTGATTGTCAAAATCTGAAATCAAATAATTGGAACAACTGTTTTTAGATAGCAGAGAAGAGCAATTAGAGCAATTAAATTCCTTTTTCATTCTGCCTTTATTTGTATCTGCCATTTCGTCCCATAACACAAATTCATGATTGCACTCAGGGCATTGTGTTACTTCACTCCAAACCACGAAGTCAATTCTACCTAGACTGCCATCTGTATGTCTAGTTTCGTACATCCACTTGTATTTCTTATATAGCTTAGCGAGTTTTTCATTAATATTCTTTGTAATTGAATGTGTATCATACTGGCTATTCAAATTTGCAGAAATGAAAGTTGCAGATGGAGCTAAATCAGATACAATTGCATGTCTTTCTCCCCATCGCGGTTCAGAGTTGTGAGAATGAGTATATTCAAGAGTTAATCTAGTTTTCAAAGCATTGTCCGCATTTCCACATTGCTTTGCTGCTACCCCAGTCATTCCAGTACCTGCAAAACCATCAAACACAATGTCCCCTGGTTCTGTATAGTGTAATAAATATCTCATAATGGCAGGATGCGGGACTTTTGTATGATAGGTGTGTAAAGAATAGAAAGGATTATTTTTCCCTTCACTCACATCACTTGCATAAGGTTCATCAACTGTGAAATCAGCAGAACGTTTGCCTTCTTTTTCCAACTGCTTTTTTTCTTTTTCCCAGTCGCTTATAAAATCGTTTAACCAGGGATTTGGGCAGGCTGTATAGTAGGGTGGATCGGAGAGCTTAATAATGTCTTCGTCTTCACCAATGGGGAAGCCTTCCATTTGTTTTAGTTCCGGTAGTTTTTTTCGGAGTTCGTTACGGAAGTGTTCGCGGCGTTCTTCTTCGGAGTTAAAGGTTAAACCCAGTACGGTAACGGGTTGATTATTGGTTTTTTCGAACATGTTTGTTTGATTTTTTTACTTGTTGGATGAATTTGCCAGCATTTTTTGCGGCGAAACTACGGGGAGAATGACATTTTTTAGCCCGGCATTTTGCAGCTTCTCGAAGATGATTCCCCGGGCAGTTGATAAACTTATTCCGAGCAGGGTGGCAATCAGGGGCGCATAAAAAACGGGATAGTTTTCTTCTTTTAACTGGTAAAAATCGGAAAGCTGTTCAACGTTAAAATGGAAATCGATTTGAAAAAATAACAGCTGTGTTTTGTTGGCATCTTCAAATGAAAAAACGAGTTCCAGTTTAATTCGTTCGTCTTTCAGGTTATGTAATACTTTGTGCCCAACATTTAATCGGTGTTCCTTGTGTTTTTTAAATGCCTGTGCATCTATTTTTTGTTGTGCAACTTCTATGGCTAACAGATGAATGTGCTCAGGTATTATGGGTGCTTGCTTTTGTTCCATATTACATTGCTATTTCATATTCCTGCGACAGGCATGATACTGTATATTCTTCCCCTTTGGTTTTTAATTCGTCTTTGTTCTCAATTGTTCCCAGGAACACATATTCGTATTCTTTTACCGGTTCGGTATGAATAAGGTCGATACCTAAAGCCATTTCCATTTTAATGGTACTCTTTAGGGTGAGGTTGTGCATCCCAGTCAGCCATTTTGAAACTTCAGATGGCTTTTTTCCCATTGCTTCGGCTAGTTGTGCTTTCGACCAGCCTTTATTTTGCAGGGCTATACGCACTTTTTCAACGATGGCCAGATTTTTTTCAATAAAACGATCTATTTCAGGGTCACCGTGTTCTTTTAACCAGCTTGATATTGAATTTTTTGATTTTCTCATTTGTTTTCTTTTTTTAATCCCATTCGAGTTTAAAATCATCATCTACACGAATATCTGACCAATCCTCATTCCATTGAATCTCTTTATTAACTATTGCTTGATCTAGTAATTTAGAAAGTTGATTGGCCATTTTAAAATGTGATCTTACATTGTCGCAATCTTGTGGATTTTGTTTTGTTTTGATATCTCCATTAAATAGGAATACTACTGATTCGCTTGCTCTGAAACAATATAATCTTAAATTATTGGCTGTGTTTTCATTATTTTTAGTTGCTTCTGAATATTCCACATAGACAGGATCTCTGTCTTTACCTTTAGGAGGTAATGCCCTTGCATCACCCGTTTCTGCTTCATTTCTAAAGTAGTTTTCATACGCCCCAATTTTATCACCAATTTTTTCTAACCATGCCAGGATGTGATTTAATTTTTCACTGTTTTCAGCAGTATGCTTTTCGACAAACTGATCATATAAGGCATCATCATCGTTAATAGCTACAGAATAGTATGTTACTTTTCTGTATTGTTCAACCAGTATTAGTTCTGCAAAGCTATTCACTTATAAGTTAATTTTCAAATTTATTTCACTTTAAGGTGAATTTACTTGAGTATTATCCTAATTTTATCTCGCTCTTTACCTTTTGAAATACTGTCGATATAGGCTTTAAATGCCTCAATCGCGTCGTCGGGAGTAAGTGGTTTGTTGAACTGTACTTTTAAATTATCGATCGTCAGTTCGATTTTTTCAAGTCCTTTGTGCAAGTCCATCACTGCATTGGTAATTTTCCGCACATTGTCTTTGGCCAGTACGATGACACCCTTTTTGAAATCGTTTAAAAGTTTGGCCTGTGCTGGCTCAAGCAGACTCATGTTCTTTTTAACAATCGGGTCTTCCAAGGTATCTTTTAATGTTTGCTCCCAATTTTCCAACAGTGCTTTCAGCTCTGTTTTTAAGGTTGAAACAGAAATACTGGTTGTTCCTTCGTATTCAATTGGATTAAAATCCTGATATGGCGCGGTTAGTATCAGTTCTTTATTCACCTTGCCATCGGCAGGTTGCAATTTATTCAAGCTGCTATGCCATTGTGCATATTGCCCTGTTGACAAGAAATCGGCATCTTTTAAAACATCGCACATTACTTTCTCATCCGAATCCAATAACGCATGCTTTTGAGTATTGTCGGCATCGCTGATTCTGTATTTTAAGTACAGTTTTAAATACCAGTCGGCATATCGGTTTTTAAGGTCGGACAGTTTTGTTTTGTAGGTTGTCTTTTCAGTGGAGTTATCCGATGAAAGGATGGCTGCAAGTTGAGTAATGGCATTCGTGATCTCCTCCTTAAATGCGGCATCCGTTACATATTGGCGGCACTGTTGTAAATAGGAAATATCGTCGTTAAACTGTGCTATTTCTTCCAGTTGCTTTTCGAGGTTCTCAATAAGTGGTTTTGCTTCCAGTAGTTTGTTTATTTCGTCGATGCTGTATTGAAAGTTTTTAATTTTTGCCTCGGAGGTATAATTGGCCAGCTTATCGCAGAATCCGGAAAAGCCGGTAAATTTTGTCCGGTAATGAATGCTTTCTGATTCTGAAATGATTTCAATACCTTTAAATACAAGTCCACCCTGAATCTTATTTAAAGCAGTGACGGCACGTTTCGCCCAGTCGGTCGCTGCATTAACCAAACTCGTGTACGTTGTAGGATCTTTTAGTTGTTTGCTTAAATCTCGGCCTAACAGCCCGACAAACATGGTTTTTAAGGCAGCTTCGTTGAGGCCTTTGGGCGGTTTAACGTGAGTAAAAGAATAAAAATCTTCTTTGACAATATCTTTTAGATCATTAAGATTTGTCGAGTTAATGGATGAGCCTGAACTTAAAACGATTTCGAGTTCACCCAAAGCTGCTAAGGTTGATAAAACAACAAATTCAAGCTCTGCTTCAATTTTAAAATCTTTTGAAAGCCACAGGTTATCGCTTTTATCAACGTACTCGATAATATCTTCCTTGTTCAGCACTTTCCCGTCGCCTTTTTCTTTCAATAGCTTCACAATGTTTTTTGCGTATGGCGAATGCGAGTAATCTAACATGCCGGGCACCCATAAACCTAAGCCGGAAAGGATTCCCTCACCATCTTTATTCGTTTGTTCGGGATTTGAAACTTTCGACAAAGCACTTCTAATCCGATTAAAGATATTGTCTTTGGTATTCGGCAAAGCGAGCTGCGAGAATTTAGGGTAGTTGGGTGTTTCCTGTTCAAACCAATTTTCAAATACTTCGGATGCAATGGCTGCAAATATTTGTTCTTTGGATGAACCTACGCCCGGCAGTGCAAAACCATTCAACGGGTATTCCTTACCCTGATAATCAACTTTTGTAACCTGGAGGTATTCCTGATTGAAAAGTTTGATGGCTTTTTTCTGTAGTTCATCAATCTTCTGGCGGTAAATTGTTTTCTGCGATGAATCGGCCCTTACTTCTAAGGCTAATGCTGCACCGTAAAGTGTTACCGCATTTTTAAAGTCAACAGACAGATCATCCATGATGAAATAAACCTCATCTTCTTCGTGATTGCGTATTTTTTTTGTTTCATCGAAGATGGGCATGAAGTACATGTAGAAATGCTGGCGTGGATGGGTTGTTGACTTTTCGTTTGGATTACCAAAGAAAATATAGCCATCGCGATAGGTTTTGTGCGATTTCCACTCGATGCTGTGTCTCCAGATATTGAAGGTTGGCCTGTAGGTATCGTAATCCAAAGACAGAATTATCTTCATGAAATTGAAGAAATATTCGTCTTTGTTTGAATCTCCCATAGTAGCGGCATAATCCTTGATTTTTTGGTCGAAGTTTATTCCTCCTTCGATGCGCAAGTGATACTCACCGTTTTCAGCATCTTTGTCGAAGTATTGCCCGGATGTGGCGGTGATGATTTGCTGAGCTGTTGATTCCATAATGTCCATCAGGAAATCCCTGTCATCAGCCAATTTATCAGTCAGGCACAGGTCATCGACCAGGTGTTCTGTATTTGTACCGTTTTGCTTGTTTAGTTCATGTTGAAGGATTTTAATTGCACAAGCATTTGCAATTCGTTTGGCAATTTTTTTCTTTCCAGCGCGGACGCCGGTAAAGTAGCTTTCAATTTTATCGTTAATTGTTTCAGTTACCTCTTTTACTTTACGAACATCGGGAATAGCCATTAAATCCTGACTTTTTTGGATGTCTTCCCAATATCTGTCATAGGTCAAAAGTCCCGGGTTGTCATTAGGTATATCAACCTCAAGTATCTCACGAAACTGGTTGGACAGTGTTTTTAAGATTTCACGCTGGCTTTTGCCAATTCTGATACGTTCAAAATTCTCGAAATAAGTGGGATGCACAGGGAAGAGTTCCACGTAGTCTTGCGTTCTTCCGTGCATATCGGTGAACAGCTTTAAAAAGCTGTCTAAGTGGTCCTTTATTTTCTGTTTTTGGTGTTCGTTTTTACGGAGAAGGCGATTTTTGACGATGTAGGCAACATCCTCTTTTGTAATCATTATGTCCTTGTACCTATCGTTTACTTTTTGCAGCATATCTGCTGCAAACTGAAATTCAGGTGAGTGATAAATCATTTCCTGAACGCCAAATATAAATTTGAATTTTGTTGAGTCACAAGCTTGCCCAAGTGCCTGTAAAACCTGTAAATCCTGGTTTAGTTTATCAGGAGTACTTCGTCCCTTTAGATAGGCCAACATTTCATCGATTACCACCAAAAAGCCTTTGTCCGGGAACTTCTCTTCAAACTCAGCCATCATTAATTTGAGTTTATCGGCATAGGTTAATCCTTTGTGCCCTTCGAACGAGAAATCGATTCCTATTTCTTCAAAAAATATTTCAATTTTGACGGTTACAAAATCCCATAGACTTTCAGTACCACCAAGCTCAAAGCGTAGGACTTTAAACTGGCCCGCAATTTTTAACAGCTCTTTTTTTGGAATTTCGTCCTGTACCAGTTCAATTAATTCTTCCTGTTCCGCGATTAATGAAACCAACGACATTAAGTGGGATTTACCTGTACCGTAATTACCAACCACCTGGAGCCCGAATGTTTCTCCGTCGTAACTGAAATCCAGATTACGAACCATTAGTGGAATAAGTACTTTTCTAAATGTGTCGGAGAAAACAAAGGTCTTTACCAGGTTTCTCTGATAGTCTGTTTGGTTAGTCTTGCTAAATTTTACAACCTCTGTGATTGGTTCAAAATTTATGAGTTCGTTGTACTTCATATTATTATGTGGCTGATATTTTTTAAATTGATTTTGATTCCATTATATTTTGAAAGAAAGTATAAGTTCCCGGCTTCAATTTCCCCGTCCCATTTTATGAATAAAGCATTGTCGCAGGAAAATCTTTCAAACAAGCTGAGAATGTCAATTTTTAAATCAGGTTCAAAAAGAATCCCAATGTTTGAAATTGCCATTAGTTTGCCGAATGTTACATGATTAATGAGTATTGACGTGAATAGCTTATCTATTTCGTTTTTTGCTTTGAATGAAAGCTTTCTGTCGTCTAAAAGATGAGCGATTTTTTCCGCAATTGCGATTCCAATATCGAAGGGTTCAACACCAGGAATATCGTCGCGAAACAATACGATTTTGTTTCTTGCGGTTGATTTTAAATAACTGAGGATGTTGTCTGGAGAGTTCTTGCTCATTTTTTTGTATCTAACTTAATTGACACCAACGATATTGCTTTTCGAGCAAGCTCTTCGTCTTTTATTAGTTCATAAATCTGACCAGCTAACCAAAGCGTAAGAAGTTCATTCTTATCGGTGCTGAGTAATTTCGCGAGTTTAATGACTTGTTCTCGTTTGGCCTTGCGATCGCCACGTTCAATCTTGCTGTACATGGGAGTATCAATCTCCAATTCGGCAGCCAGTTGGCGTTGAAGGAGGTGCTTTTCTTCCCTCAATTCTTTAATGCGTTTGCCTAAAAACATAATTATATAATTAATGACTTGTCAGAAAATGTCTAAAATACAAAAAGTATTAGTAAAAAAAGAAAATCAGAGAAAGATTTTATGAACATTATTCCGGTTGTTTTTTCACCGGGATATGGCTTTTATTCCAAATCGTAAACACTCAAAAATCAATTTAATCCGAATTGCAAAAGGAATCGGAATAAATGGACGATGGTAATCGAAGCGGGGGAGGCGCGTTAATAGTCAAGTGTTTTTACCGCTGTTTTTGCAATGAATTTTCCTTTCGAAGTATGAGAAAGGTGTATTCATGCAAAAGTATAATCGTTTTCATAAACTCTTGACTATTCATGCGCTGCGTTTATGCCGAAGTCTTTTGCAACCGCAGGCTTGTTTGGATTGAATTGAATACATTTGTTTGTGATTTGGAATCACCTTTAAATTTTATGGAGTTCATTTTGGTAAGCTTTCATCAGGAGAATTTGCAGGTTCGGAATTTATGGCATTCCCGTTTTCATTAAGGCCTTTTTTAATGTTCAATTCGTATGTTTCTACAGCTTTCCGAATGTCTTTAATAAATTCTTTGTCGCGCTTAATATGAAATACTGTTTCTATGTTTCTCAAACCTTTTGAATCAATTCCTTGAAGGGAATTAATATATCTATATTTCAGATCGTTGTCTGCCAGTTTTGAGTTTTGGATCATCAGACCGCCAATGCTAATAAATTGCAATACTAAAATCATAATAGAACCTATCTTCCAGGTTTTAAAAGAATCGACAGCAATGAGCTTTTTCTTCTTTTTGGGAAAACATTTTAAACTTTCGATACTTGTTTCTAACTGTTTAATACTATTTGTAATATCAGATTTGGCAAGCCGAATTTCTGAGTTCGTCTTATCAAAATCTTTTTGAAACGAAGTTTCTATTATCCGTTGGATGTCATTCAGAAACGTACGAGCCGATACGAATTTCTGCCGTTCCTCTTGTTTTGGAGAATCTTCTTTGCGCTTTTGATTAGAATTGTCGTTTCCCATCTCTTTTTCAATTGTTGATAGTCTCTTTTTGATTTCCTCAAACATGGCTGCGATTAAACTATTGTTACTCATATTCAATTATTTGATTACCTGCTTAATCCTCGATTCCTGTTCTTTCGCTTTTTCCTCAGGTTTACAGAAGAACTATGGTTTTCTCTATCAATATGCCTGTATTTATATGCCGATAATGATACATCGACCAATGGATTCATTTCATGTCCACGGCTATATTTTGTTTTGATGCTGGGTTCACGCGAAATATTTTGCTGTATCTGCCTATTTATTTTGGAGAAACTAAATTGCCGGTCAACTTTAGAACCATTGAATTTGAAGTTGTTTTTTGTGAATATTATTCCCTGAGCCTCGTCTGTACGCCCTTTATATTTAAAAGAAGTTTGTATTCCTTGTTCTTTCAAGGCTTGAATCAATGCATTCCATGACTTGCAATTAGGAACAACCTCCTTTAGCGTATTGTATATTTCATATTTGGTTTTATCCGGCTCTCGCAGACGGTGTTCTTTTACATTCTCTTTTCCTTTTGCGAAATAAAGTCCGAAATCAAAAGTCAGGTCCTTACAGGTCTTTTCGCTGCGAAAGCGATCATTTTTATCTGAAATAGTTTTGCCTTGATTGTTTACTCTGTTAAAGACCAGGTGAACGTGTGGATGCTCCTTGTCGTAATGGCGAACAATTATATATTGGGTGTCCTTAATGTCCATTCTCTTCATATATTTGTGAGCAATTTCCAGCATTTTAGGATTACTAAGGTTGTACTTGTCCTGCGCAGAAAAATCAAGAGAAATATGACCAACCGTTTTGGCCACTCTGGGATTCAGGTTTGTCTGTTGGATAAAACTCTGAATAATAGCTTTGGCGTTTTTGGTTCTAACTCCATCTGTGGAAAGAATTTCGGCTGCCTTCTTTTTATCAAGTACATATTCCACCGCTCCTTTAAAACCTTTTCCTTTGATAATTTTTGCGATCATTTAATTTTGTCAATGATGTTGTCAATCTCACCGGCTAAATACAGGTACTCGGTTCTGGCGTTTTTGTATCCTCCCGCATTAGCCTTCTTTGCTATTTGATTTAGATTGTTAGCCATTCCGCAAAGCTTCCTGATATGATCGTTCAGCTCGGGTGTCAACCTTTGAATTATTGTGCATGAAGCAATAGACTGTCGGATAATCTCACTCATTGATGTTTTGGCTTCTGAAGCTTTACCTTTTAGCGTATAATATTCTTCAGTTGACATCTTCAAGCTGACGATATAAGTTTTCTTTTCGGAGACAATTTTCGTGGGTCTACCACCTTTTTTATAACTGTTCATTTTCTTCTACTTAGACCAGCGGGATGCAGAAGCAAGGGTTTTGGTAATACCAAAACATAAACTTGCTTCGCATAAAACTGACAGGGTATTAGCGTTTGATGGCTTGTAATTTCAGTTGTTTTCGTTGAGAGAAATTCAACGTGATTTCCTCCTTCAGACTATCGTCCGGCACTAGTTCAAACTTTTTAATCAGCAATTTTAAAGCTGGATTTTGCGTTGTCATTTGTTCTGTAATGCACCTGGTTTCCGGTGTTAGTTTTTCGATTAAATAGTCTGCAATTTCGTAACTGGCTGGTAACTTTTCAGTTTTACTTAAGCCTTCCAGAAACTCAGAAATTCGAATGTCGATGCCATATCTTTTCATGAGTTTGGCTTTTCTGTGCCATGTTTTGAAAGCCCCCAGATCAGGAAATAAAACCACTTTCTGATCGGACAAAATTTTAAAATTACTGGTATTCAGACTTTTATATTTTCCGCCGGAAGCAATCCAGCGGTAATCTTTTAAAAAATGGGCAGCAATTACAGCATTTTTCTCACTTTCTACTATTCCAATTGGTTTCGAAGTATCTTCATTAAGTAGATGTTCGCCGAAAAAACACTGCTTGAGTTTAAAATCTTCATGCTTAATTCGGAGATGTACCCAGGAGATGTGATTGAACGGATGTTTTATACGTTTCCCAGTTCTTGGGGAGTATTGCATAATTTTACCTGTGCGAATATTTCCATTGGAATCAACTTGCCAAAATATTGTTGCTCCATCCCATATTTTAGAGGTTCCAATTTTTGTATTTCGCAAATAGTTCCTGAGTTGCAGTTTCCCCAATTTGTGAACAAAGAAACTGGAACAGATTATTATGCTTATAGGATCTCTGGCTTTCGCACAATAGATCCTTATCAATAAAACTTATTGACTGAATGGTTTCAGGAGTGATGTTGCAAGGGAAGGAGGTTTCACGTGTTTTAGGTAGAATGTAATTGTTGTCCTGAAAGTATTGACTGGGCGTATAATGATAGCCGCATTTTTCTTCACGGTTACACCTTCCCGCATTTTCTGGAAAGGTAATCTGCTTTTCTGTATCAATATATCTTACAAATACATTCTTTTTATTACAGGCAGGGCATAAATGTCGTGTTGTAGAACCTTGATATGGTTCAAGTTTAAATCTAAAAGTATTCATCTTGGCTGGTGTTTATCGTTTTTTTGAAAATGGAATGGAATAATCTTCTGAGAGAACTTCAGGTGTCATTATTGCGGGAATATGCGAATGGATACCGGCTGAACTATTTTTTCTGCCTGTATTTATCCATTCCAATAATTCATCCTCATAGAAATAGAGCTTCTTGCCACTTTTGTAGCAAGGAATGCTTCCTTTTCGTACAAGGGCATAAACTGTCGATTTGGCTTTCATAAGAATTTTACAAGCCTCATTGATCTCGATTGGCCTTTTCGGAATATCCGGCCTTTGGATTTCTTTGATCAGATTTCTTAACTGTGTTACTTCATGAATTAGAAAGCCTACAGCTTCCGGTAATTTTTCGAATGTAATTTCATCTTTACACATGGCAACTGTCTTTAATTATCTGTTTACAAATGAAATAGGTGTTTTACAGGTGCCTTTAAGTCACCAAAAAAACACCATAGAAACACCGGAGATCGAGAATATTTTAGTTGCTGAGTTTATACTTGATTGGAATATTGCAATTGCTGTCAGGAATTCTCAGTTTTTTCTTGATTGTCTTGATTTCACTCACTTTCTGAAGGGTAGGGGCAAACACTATTTTAAGGAAATGGGAGATGGATAATTGGTCTGTTATTCGAAAATGGTTCCAAATATTCCACCCATAATGATATATGTCGTTAGCTTTCAGCTGCTTGTCAGCTTTTATTGGTTGTATCGATTTTAATTCTTCACCATTTGAATACATTTCTACAAATGTACACAGTCTTAAAAGTTCAGAATCTGAGACATATGGAGCAAATACTTCTTGGGAATATTGGAGAGCTTGTTTTAATAATTTTTGCTTTTTCTGATCTGATGTTTCCTGAAATGTTTCGCGTATTTCATTAGTCGGGACGTTGTAGGGAATATATTCCAAACCTGTTTTTATCTCATTATTAGCAGGTTCTTTTCTCTCAAATACTTTAGAAGAAATTATCTTGGGTAGCAAAAAATTATCGATCAGGCTATTAATACTAATATACACAGCCACTGAAAATACAACGACAATTAAGAAAACGATATTCGATGTAAATAAATCAAGCTTTGTTAATAAGCAGAAATACCTTGTTAATGTCGCCAAAACCAGAATGGCACAGCAAACAAGAAGAATAAGAATAATATTTTCTAGTTTCTTAAATGTCATAGAAACTATTTTAAACTAATCTTGTTGGCAGACTCCCGTTTCTTTTCATTAACTAAATCAGCATAAATCTGAGTGGTCGAAACGTTTTTATGAGTTAGCATTTTCGAAACGGTGTAAATGTCTGTGCCAAGAGCTATCTGTAAGGTGGCAAAAGTATGTCGGAAACAGTGAAATGTAATCTTCTTTTTTATTCCGGCCGAGGCAACCCAATTCTTCAATGGTTGAAAAGTCATGCTTCTCTCCAGATCTTTAAAAACTCTTCCATTGGTGCGTTTACCACATAATTGCAGAGCTTCATTGCTTAGAGGTAGTGTTGCTTCCGTATCGGTTTTTTCTGTTTTTAACCGCATACAAAATTCGCCTTCGGATGCTGGAATAATATTATCCCACCTTAAGTTCAAGATATCGCTGATCCGTAATCCGGTTAAACACGAGAACAATGAAGCAGACTTCAAAACAGATATGTCGCAAGGAGTTGCAGCAAGCGTTTTGAGTTCTTCTAATGTCAGGTATTCAATTTTGGTATCAACGGTTTCAATGCTTTCCAAAAAGTCGTTTATATTCTCAAATATTAATTTGTCCCGATAAGCCAGTTTCAATAGTGCCCTATATGTTGAGAAATATGAGGCTGCAGAGTTTTGAGAAATGGGAAATTTTGTATGTTTTAGCTGTTTTGCACTCAGTAGATATGACCTGAATTTCCTACTTAAATCAACTGTTATATCCTCAAATAAGCATCTGCTATTCACAAATTTCTCAAAATGAGCATATACCATCATCCACTTCTGATCTTTCTTTAGAGCAATTTTGTAGAAGTAATCTAAAAAGTCTGCTTTAAGTTTATGCTTGTCCAGAAATCCAAATTGATCATTTATTAGCGATTGCACCCTGATTGCGCGAATACCTTCAGCTTTGTTTAGTACTTCGCGGTTATATTCCTTCTCAAGCTCCGTTCTTGGCTTTTTGTAAATGTATATGCCGAGAAACTCTCTGCGTGTCAGTTTCATCGTATATGGATTCCTTATAGCAGGATAATAATCCAAATAAAGCGATAATCTTCCTTTTGAAATCGCGCGTTTTCTTAAAGTAACTTTTACACAAGCCATAATTATTCAGTGTTTGTTGGTGAAAAAATTCTGTCTAACTCATCTTTTACAATCTTTATGTATTTTCCTTCTTTGACCTTATCAATATTATTTCGCTTTATCAAGCCATACAGACCGTCCCTGCTAATGTTGAATTTTTGCATTGCCTCCTGGACAGTATAATAGGGGACCTCATAAGGTGCCTTTTCCCCTTTGGCAATTAGAATGTGTCGTCTTGAATAAAGTGCCGTTCTACCTTTTTTGGTTTTGGGAATATCATGTCTGGAAACAAAAGTATAGACAGCAGAACTTGTCATCGAAAATTCCGAACATATATCTGGGATCGTAATCCAATCAGTAATATCTTCATGATTAATTCTTCCCTTTCGTTTAAAATAGTTATCAAAGTCTTTTTTGCTATAATAGGTTTTGCCCTTCTTGACTATTTTAACAATATTATTATCCCGAATAATCTTGTATGCCCATGTCGTTCCGATATTATAGAATTCTTCAATTTCTGAAATAGAATAAAAAGTCGTGGATATTTCTCTGGCACCAGCTTGATTAGGAATTATCCTATTCTTTCCTTTCTCAAACATTTCATCAATGTCTTTTCGTTTTATCAAGGTCAATCGTGATGAAATTCGAGAGGCTGGAAGTTGCCCTGATTGAATTAGATTATAAATACTTTGTTTGCACAATCCTAAAAGATCAGCCACCTCATTTACTTTCAGAAAATCTTTTGTATTAAGTTTCTCCAGGTATGGAGTGTTTATAGATAGTAGATTGTCAGCTTTTTGTTTCCTAATCTTTTCTTCACGTTTTTGAGCTTTGTATGCTTGACTATTGCAATTGTGCGAACAATATTTTGTAGTTGTTTTTTGCGCAATAAATTCTTTATTACACCAAACACAAGTTTTTACAATTTCCAAATTTTTCTTCTTCATTTCGCTTATTTAAAGTTATGGTGTTAAACCATAGTCTACATTAGTCCAAATATTGTATTATATTGCACAATTTATCTTTCTAAATTACACAAAATTCAGAATAAATACAAATGAGGTGCAAAAATGAGCGAAACATTAAGAAATTATGGCTAAAAGCAGAAATTGCCTCTAAGTATGATGTAAAACAATGTCTTGATTAGCATGTATTTGTGTCATTTTGTAATTAAAAATATCAGAAATTACTTTCCGATACAGAAATTCTTAAAGATATGTCCAAGAACTTCGTCGTTGCTGATTTCGCCGGTGATTTCGCCAAGAAAGTGGAGGCATTCACGAATATCCTGAGCCAGGAAATCGCCGCTTATTCCGTTGTGCAAGCCCTCAATCACCCGAAGTACGGCTTGATGTGCATTGGTTAGGGCCTCGTAGTGGCGAATATTTGACACAATGACGTCGGTTCCTTCTGGTTGGGCTACCTGGGCATTTTCTTTCAGCAGCTCAATCAGTGCATCCAGGTTTTGCTGTTTCTTAGCCGAAATAAACACCAAGTCTTCATTGTCATTCAAGAGAATAGCTCCCAGCATTTCCTTGATTTTTTCATTCCCGCCAAGGTCGGCCTTGTTGCCAACAATGATCAATTTTTGATCCTGAATACGTTCTCTTATAAGGCTCACCCGTTGGCTTATTAAATCGATTGGGTTACTCAAGTCGGTGACCAACAAAATAATGTCGGCTTGCTCCAACTTGCTATAGCTCCGTTCAATCCCTAAGTTTTCAATCTGGTCAACTGTTTCCCGAATGCCCGCCGTATCAAAAAAGCGGAAAGCTGTTCCTTCAATGTTCACCACATCTTCAATCACATCACGCGTAGTCCCGTGAATATCCGACACAATCGCTTTTTCTTCATTCAAAATGGCGTTCAGTAAAGTCGATTTCCCCACATTGGTCTCCCCAACAATGGCTACCGGAATTCCGTTTTTAAGGGCGTTCCCCAGTTTAAATGAGCTGGCCAGTTGATGTAAGAGTTGCTCAATCTTTTCGGTGAGCTCTACGAGTTGTTTGCGGTCTGCGAATTCGACATCTTCTTCACTAAAGTCAAGCTCCAGTTCAACCATGGCAATAAAGTGCAGCAGTTGATCGCGCAACTTCTTAATCTCATTGGAGAAGCCTCCACGCATTTGTTTCAAGGCCATTTTATGGTTAGCCTTGTTGGTTGATGCAATCAAGTCGGCCACAGCTTCGGCTTGCGACAGGTCCATTTTGCCATTCAGAAAAGCGCGTTGGGTAAACTCGCCAGGCAGGGCCATGCGCGCACCACTTTTCAGCAACAACTCCAAAATGCGTTGCTGGATATAAACCGCACCGTGACAGGTAATTTCTACCACATCTTCGCCGGTGAAAGAGTGGGGGCCACGAAACAAAGCAACCACCACCTCATCAATAATCTCATCAGCATCGCGAATGGTTCCTACATGCAGCGTGTTGGCTACCTGCTCCGATAAGCGTTTTGCTTTGGCCGGAGATTGAAATACCTTGTCTGCAATGGTCAGTGCTTCGTCGCCTGACAAACGAATGGTAGCTATTGCTCCAACTCCGGGAGAGGTGGCAATAGCGCATATAGTAGCTTGATCAATCATTATATCGTCATTATTGTGAAGTACAAAAGTACAAAATGTGTGGGGCATAGCAAGCTGCTAAAGCAGCCACCACAAGAACCGTTTCAATTTACTTGCTAAACTTAAAGTGCTTGAAATAGATAACAGGCAATTCTTTGATGCGCAATTGTTGTTTTTCAATCCACACATTAAGCAGGCGCTCGGCAATAAACCCTAGAATGCGTTCCTGGTAGCCCTGATATTCAGCTAATTTTACCCGATTTTCAAATTCGAACAGGAGCTTAAACAGCCAAGACATACAGCAATCAAAATCAGCTCGTTTCATCACCAACATGTTGTTGGCATACATGCGTTTGCTAGCCAACACCCGCTCCAATGCTCCGCCATACTCCGGACATTTCTCTTGAATGATCGTTTGAAGCAGTTCGAGGTCTTTGGCATTGTGGTACCGCTGGTAATGTTCTCGAACGGTATATTTGAGTTTTCGTTTCGTTGGCAAGATGATGTCATACTCATTGAGCAGCTCAATAATTTCATTTTCGTTGAGAACTGCACCTTTGAACTTCTGCACATTTTTTGTGTAGATTAAGCCATACCGTTTGTAATGAATTCCGACCAGATAATAGAGCAAGCGCTTAAGCCGATAGGATAGTGGCTCTGTTTGTTTTGTCAGAAAACGGCGATAGTGTACCACACCTACAATATCCTGGCAGGTGTTTTTCCATACCCAATATGTTCCAGTCAGTTCGCTATAATACTTATTTTTCGAAGAGATATGATCACCGGTATCATCTCCTTGCATATCAATGGCTGCTTTGGATTGCGCATTGCCAGCCATGATTGGAATATAGGGCGAATGGTTAATAATAACCGGTGCGTTTTTGTAGAAAAAGGTATAGAGTTCTATTGTAGGTGTCTTTTTCATCTGCTATTATCAATGATTAAAGTTGATTAATTAGACGGGCTTCTGGTACCATGAACTTCCAATTGTCTTGCTTCGATAATGTATCTCTTCGTCTGAAAGTGTTGTCGGATTTTCATACCAAGGTAAATGCCTAGCCATGTATTTCCCCCCGGTTCGTAAGGTTTTACCCCATTGCTGATTTTTAGTGCCTGGACGATACAGTGCAAATGTTGTATCAATGTCTGCCTCGTACAAATCAGAAGAGATCTGCTTTTCCCAAAACTTTCTCTCCCATTTAATAACCATTTCTTTTTGCGGATAAAAATCGGGAATGTCATCTATTTTCAGTCCAAATCCTACTTTGGTGTAGCTTGGATAATCATTTAACAATTGTTGAAAATAGCCGACAACATCCAAAGGGCAATCTTCTATTGGCAAAATATCAGGATCGGTGTAAATGTAGGGAAGTCCCTTAAACCATAAGTAAATGGAGGTGTCCCAAATCGATTTATATCCGATGTTGGCATTCATTCGAATGACAGTATGTGGTGTTTCTTGGTAGAAGTCTAATAATTCTGGATAGCAAGAGTTATTATCGATAATATAAATGTTTCTCATCTCTGCTTTCTCCAGCCATGAAATTAGCTTGCGCAAACAAATTATACGGTTGTAATTATTAATGATTACCGGAATATCTCGATAGTCAATCTCATTGCTTTTCAAGCTTTTGAGGAAACGCCTCCTTATGAAGGGGCGCTTCAATGATCTTGCTAGTTTGCAGTATATTCTGGCCAATTTTCTGTATCTCGAAAATGGGATATTGTAAGTTATTATCATAACAATTTAAATAAATGCCAAAAATAGCTAAAATCTTTGTTTTTTATACTTTTAAATGAAAACCTAATATTTTCATTTTTGAATTATATGGTTTAAAAGTCGGGGGTTAGCGACTAAAAAGCGCGTTTGCTTATGTATTTCAGGACGGGTTTTGATTTACTTTGACTGTTTTTTATATACTTTTGCTTGAAAATAAATTTCCATAAAAGAAAAAATTATGAAATTATTAGAAGGTAAAACGGCTCTGATTACCGGTGCTTCCAGAGGTATTGGTAAAGCCATTGCAGTAAAGTTTGCCGAAGAAGGCTGTAACATTGCATTTACGGATCTTTTTGACGATGAAAATATGAAGGCCACTCAAGAAGAGCTGATCGCTATGGGCGTAAAGGCTAAGGGGTATGCTTCCAATGCTGCTGATTTTGCAGATACTGACCGGGTAGTTGCTGAAGTAGTCAAAGAATTTGGTCAAATTGATGCGTTGGTTAACAATGCCGGAATTACTAAAGATACGCTGCTGATGCGTATGACAGAAGAGCAGTGGGATGCCGTGATTAATGTAAACCTGAAGTCTGTATTTAACTTCACAAAGGCAGCTCAAAAAATCATGTTGAAGCAACGCTCAGGATCAATCGTTAACTTGAGCTCAGTAGTTGGTGTGAGCGGAAATGCTGGTCAATCTAACTATTCAGCATCCAAAGCCGGTATTATCGGTTTTACCAAGTCAATCGCCAAAGAGTTGGGATCACGGGGCATTCGCAGCAATGCTATCGCTCCGGGTTTTATCATTACCGAGATGACAGCTCAGATTCCGGAAGATGCCCGCAAAGCCTGGGAAGCCAATATTCCGATGAAACGCGGTGGTACTCCTGATGAGGTTGCCAAGACTGCTTTGTTCCTTGCTTCCGACTTATCAAGCTATGTAAGTGGACAAGTGATTAATGTTTGTGGAGCCATGAACACGTGATCTTGTTAAAATATAAAATACAGAGCCGTCACCTGAAAATGTGACGGCTTTTCTTTTGAATTGTATTTATGAAAAAGGCACTCTTTCTGGGTTTAGCAACCTTGGATATTCAATATTTTGTTGATGAGTTTCCGGCAGGGAATGTGAAAATAAAAACCCAGGCACCCGACTGTTGGGTTGGAGGGCCTGCAACCAATGCTGCAGTGGCCTTTGCAAAGCTCAATGGAAACACCCACTTGGTAACAGCTGTAGGGAAAAATGCTTTTCAATCAGTTTTCAAAAATGATTTTGAGCAATGTAACATTCAATACATTGACCTTTTAGAGCGGGTGGATTCCCAACCGGTACTTGCCTCTGTCATTAGTGCATCAAATGGCGAGCGAACAATTTTTACGCATTATCCGGATCGGATAACACAACCTATTGATGAGAAAAAGCTGCTGGATCAACTTCAGCCTGAGGTTGTAATGCTGGATGGTTTTTACCCAGAGGTTGCTGTAAAACTGGCGCACGAAGCAAAAAACAGACAAATTCCTGTTGTTTTTGATGGTGGCAGCTGGAAATCCTACCTTCCCGAATTGCTGCCACATGTGGATTATGCCATTTGCTCCAATGATTTTTATCCTCCAACGTGTGAGCAACCCAAGGAGATCTTTGACTATTTAGATCAGTTTGCCATTTCGCATAAAGCAATTACGCGGGGGAATCAGCCAATTTTAGTTAGCAGCAGGGAAATGAACTGTGAGCTAGACGTCCCGCAAGTAGATGTTATCGACACACTTGGAGCCGGTGACTTTTTTCATGGGGCATTCTGTTATTATCTTTTAACGAAAAGTAATTATTTGCAAGCGCTGCAAAAATCAGCAGAATTTGCGTCCAAAACCTGTTTGTTTAAAGGACCTCGAAGCTGGCTGAATAAACTAATCTAAGGGCTTTCCTTTCACTTCGATTTTTCATAACTTGTTTGCTCTTTAAGATCGTATATCATTCATGAATAAAAGAAGTATTGCCTTTCAGCTGGGATTCTATGTGTCATCAGCCGTGCTCATTGTTATTTCCTTGATTGTGTTTCTAAACTATAAGCATAGTCGGGAGATAATTATGGATAAAATTGAAGAATTGGCCATTCATCAATCCAGCTTGATTATCAATGAGATTTCAAAAAATGTGGTCGCCAGCCAGGAGATAACCCGCAATGTTGCCAGTCAGGCTCTTTATTACCGTTCACATGGCGATTTACAGTTTTTTCTTCATCAGGTTGTACAAAATAATCAGGTGCTCAATGGCTTGCACGTTCAGCTGTTTGAAAATCAAGACACCTTAATTTATTCTTCTTACCATGCGCATGACGGAGAGCTTGTTGACCGGCAAGATCTGGATTTTTGCGCGATATACAATTTTGAAAATCTGGCAGACTCAGTCCTTCAAGAAAATTTGGGTATTTGGTCCGATCCTTTTTACTGTCCACTGGATTCGAGTAAACTAATGATTTCTTTTTTTTTACCAATAGTCAATCCACAGGGGGAGTCAGTTGGAATTATTGCCGGTGACATCAATCTCGAATTTCTAAATAAAGTCATTTCTGACATCAAAATAGGAACCAACGGATTTGCGCTTATTGCATCGAGGCAAGGGTATTACCTTACTCACCCAAATCCTGACTGGGTGATGAAAAAACAGGTTTTTGACGTATCCTCCGAGACTTTGAGAACTGACAGGGATTATTACATGCAGCTGCTGAGAGCCGGCAAGTCCGGATCCGGATTTGCTTATCCGGAATTGTTCAACTATGAAAGAAGCTGGTTTTATTTTTCATCGATTCCCTATACTGACTGGCGTGTTGTTATTGTGATTCCGGCAAAGGAATTGTTTGATGACCTGCGGTCCGTTTTTCGTAAGATTGTCGTTGTATCGCTTATCGGCTTTCTGGCAATACTGGCACTTATTGTCGTTATTTTTACCCGGATGTTTTCTCCATTGGTACAAATTGTTCGTTCTATTCAGCGTTTTAGTTTTGGAGACCGGGGAAGAAGAAGGGGAGATAAGAATGAAATTGAGCTGCTGAGTGATAGTTTGAAGGAGTTGCAATTTCAGTACAATACCTATTTGGCAGAGCAAAACCAGATTCGGAAAGACAAGCGTAAGTATGAGAAAGACTTGAAATCAGCGAAAGAAATCCAGCGAACAATCATTCCGCAAGACTACAGTTTTCTGGAAAAACGACATGAAATTGATCTCTTTGCCATTCTCCAACCCGCAGAAAGTATTGGAGGAGACTTGTATGACTTCTTCTTCATTGATGATGAACACCTGCTCTTTACGATGGGTGATGTTTCCGGCAAAGGCATTCCTGCTGCTTTGTTTATGGCAGTTGCCAATACGATGATCAAAAGCAAGTCAACTGATGTATCGGCTCAAAAGATTGTGGACGTTGTAAACAAAGCCCTAAGTAAAGAAAATTCCAATCAGCACTTCCTAACCCTTTTTCTTGGGGTTCTGAATGTTAAAACAGGCATACTAGATTATTGCAATGCTGCACACAATTATCCGTTTTTGCTGCGTCGAAACAAAGGGGTAACCCAGCTGGAGCAAACGCACGGCTTGCCCATAGGCCTTTACGCTAACAAAACCTACGAGTCTGAATCGCTGTTGCTGTCCAAAGGAGATATTCTGTTTTTATATACAGATGGGGTCACCGAATGTAAAAACAGGTATGGTGAAATGTATGGTCTGAACCGGTTATCCAGTCTGATGACAGAAAGCCAGAACATGACACCTGAATCGCTTGTAAAAGGTGTAATGAGCGAACTGAAAAACTTTAAAGGAGAAACCAAACAAGCTGATGATATTAGTTTAATGGCCATTCAGTTTAAAGGTATGTTCGAGTAGTCGAATGAACGACTTCCGCTTTTTGGTGTTATTCAAAGAAATACTAAATTAAAGTTATGACTTTATTTTTACAAATTGCTATTGTTGCTGCTGGTCTTGTTTTAGGTGTTTTTATTGCTTTTCTCATTATCGGGTACTTAAAGAAATTGATCCGAAAAAACTCTAATCATACAGTAGGACTAAAAGTTATGCGTTTCGTAAGCCTGCCCTTCATTTTTTTGGTGATGCTAATTGCAGGTTCCATGTTAGTGCCTGCCACCGCATTGTTGGATGAAGTAAACAGCAGTATCAATATCATCCTGGGAATTGTATATACCTTGATTTTAGCCTGGCTAATAATTAGTGCCATCCGGGGAATTAAGGTCTACGTGTTGGCAAAATATGATATTTCGACAAGAGATAACCTAAAAGCCCGAAAAATTCATACACAGCTGTCGGTGCTTGAGCGTATGTTGATTACCATTGTCGTGATTATTGCCATCGGAATTATCCTGATGACCATTCCTCAGATACGTAAAATAGGGCTTAGCTTGTTAGCCAGTGCCGGAATTGCAGGGATTATTATTGGTTTTGCCGCTCAGCGCAGCATTGCAATGATTCTGGCTGGCTTCCAAATCGCTATTACGCAACCCATTCGGCTGGAAGATGTCGTGATTGTAGAGGGGGAGTGGGGCTGGATCGAAGAAATTACACTCACTTATGTGGTGGTGCGTATATGGGACAAACGCCGCTTGATTCTTCCGATTACCTATTTTATTGAAAAACCATTTCAGAATTGGACTCGAACTTCTGCTGAAATTTTGGGAACAGTCTATCTGCATGTTGATTATGCTTTTCCGGTTGAGAAAATGCGTGAAAAGCTAACCGAAGTTTTAAATCAAACAGATTTGTGGGATGGAAAAGTGAACGTACTTCAGGTGACCAATTCCAATGAACGAACCTTGGAGTTGCGTGCTTTGGTAAGTGCCGAAGACTCTCCAACAGCGTGGGATTTAAGAGTGCATGTCCGCGAGGAACTCATTCGTTTTGTGCAAAATGAATATCCGCAACACCTGCCTAAAAGTCGCATAAACCTCTTCGAAGAGCAATAAAAAAGCCGGTGAATTCACCGGCTTTCATTGAGTACTTATTCTGCTTTGTCATTGGTTGCAAGTATGCGAACCTTTATTTTATCATTCTTCTTATCGTAGCCAATTGAAATCGTATCACCCTCCGAAATAGAGGCCTTAATGATTACCTCGGCCATTTCGTCCTCCAGGTATTTCTGAATTGCCCGTTTTAGCGGACGTGCGCCATATTGCGCATCATAGCCTTTTTCGGCAATGAAGTCCTTGGCTGTCTTCGAGATTTTCAGCTTATAATTCAATGCTTCCACGCGTTCGTAAAGTTCTTTCAACTCGATATCAATAATTTTAGAGATATCTTCTTTTGAAAGCGTATTAAACATGATAACATCGTCAATCCGGTTTAAGAATTCCGGAGCAAAGGCACGTTTCAATGCCTTTTGAACGATGTACTTGGCATGATCACTTTCTTCTTCTGCCGTTTTTGGTGTTGAGAATCCAACGCCTCGCCCGAAGTCCTTCAATTGACGTGAGCCAATGTTGGAGGTCATTATAATGATGGTATTTTTGAAATCAATATTGCGTCCCAAACTGTCAGTCAAACGACCTTCGTCAAGCACTTGAAGCAGAAGGTGAAAAACATCGGGATGCGCTTTCTCAACCTCATCCAGCAAAACAACGGAGTAGGGCTTGCGCCGTACTTTTTCAGTCAATTGTCCGCCTTCTTCATAGCCAATATACCCCGGAGGTGCACCCACCAGTCGCGAAACAGCAAATTTCTCCATGTACTCGCTCATGTCAATGCGAATTAGCGAATCAATACTGTCGAACAAGTATTTGGTCAATACTTTGGCTAACTGGGTTTTACCAACACCCGTAGGTCCCAGGAAAATAAAGGACCCAATTGGTTTGTTGGGGTCTTTCAGGCCAGCACGGTTACGTTGGATTGCCTTCACAATCTTGGCAATGGCGTCATCCTGACCAACCACACTTCCTTTTAGCATAGCTCCCATGTTCATCAGTCGAATACCCTCTGCCTGGGCTATTCGTTGAACCGGAACGCCTGACATCATAGCAACCACTTCGGCCACTTTTTCCTCTTCAACGACCTCGCGATGGCTGATAAGTTCCTTTTCCCAGGCTTCTTTTTCCTGATCCAGTAACTGAAGCAGGTTTTTTTCCTTATCCCGGTGGTTGGCAGCCACTTCAAAGTTTTGACTTTTTACGGCTTTTATTTTCTCTTCGCGCGTGCTTTCAATCTTTTCTTCCAGCTTGACAATGCGTTCCGGAACATTGATGTTGGCAATATGAACCCTGGAACCAGCTTCATCCAGCGCATCAATGGCCTTGTCCGGTAAGTACCGGTCGGTAATGTACCGCGCCGTTAACTTGACACAAGCTTTAATGGCATCATCTGAATAAATGACATTGTGGTGATCTTCATAGCGTTCCTTAATGTTATTCAGAATTTCAATGGTTTCATCAACCGAAGTTGGTTCAACCATAACTTTCTGGAAACGACGCTCCAGTGCACCATCTTTCTCAATGTGCTGGCGGTATTCGTCAAGGGTTGTGGCACCTATGCATTGAATATCGCCACGTGCAAGCGCTGGTTTCAGCATATTGGCTGCATCAAGCGATCCGGTTGCTCCTCCGGCACCTACAATGGTGTGAATTTCGTCGATGAACAAAATGACATTATTCACTTTGGAAAGCTCATTCAAAATGGCTTTCATGCGTTCCTCAAACTGTCCCCGATATTTAGTTCCGGCCACAATTGAAGCAATGTCCAGACTCACAACTCGCTTGTCGAACAGCACCCTGGAAACTTTCTTTTGAATAATACGGATAGCTAAGCCTTCTGCAATTGCAGATTTACCAACTCCCGGCTCTCCAATCAAAATCGGATTATTCTTTTTGCGACGCGATAAAATTTGTGCCAGTCGTTCAATTTCTTTGCTCCGTCCTACAATGGGATCCAGGTTGTTATCCTCTGCAGCTTTGGTTATGTCAATCCCAAAGTTGTCCAGTACCGGAGTTTCTGATTTTGAGCTACTTGATTTTTTTGAAGATGAACCTGACGGGGGTTGCTGCTTTGAGAACGGATCATCCATATCTTCTTCATCTCCAAAGTCTGATTTAGCTTCCGGCTGTTTGTAATCCTCAAGCCTTGACTTTAGAATGTAATAGTTAACATGAAATTCGCTCAGCAAGGTTGAAATCTGACTGTCTTTGTCTTTTAACAGCGCCAATAATAAATGGCCCGTATTAATTGTTGAGCTGTTGAATGCACGTGCTTCAAGATAAACAAGCTTGAGCGCTTTTTCAGCTGATTTTAAGAGTTGAACGGAAGCTTGTGGATCAATAATATTATCGGTACGAAGCGCAGATTCAATGGCTTCTTTGATTTCAGATAAATTTACTCCCAAATTGGTGAGTATATCAATTGCTATCCCTTCTCCCTCTCTCAAAATTCCCAGAAAAATATGCTCAAGTCCAATCTGCTCATTTCCTAACCTGATGGCCTCTTCACGGCTATAGGTCAGAACATCTTTTATTCTTGGTGAGAATTGAGAATCCATAATTGAAATGTCCTTAATATAAATTTGTAAGTTATTTCTGTTTTAACAAATACTATTCCGAAATGTTGGATTTCGGCTTTTTGAACTGGAAACAGAAATTCAAAGTAAAAGTAAGCAATATTTAAAGACACGGAACTTGAATCAATAGGATTTTTAAACATTGACTTGTTAAAATCTTGTTTGAAGAAGTCTAATTAATACCACTTATAATGGCTGATTTTATTAGTATTTTTATATTTTTGTAAGTCAAAATTTTTCAACATAAAATTTCTTTAAAAGGAGGATTAAATGGCTGAAGGCGAAAAAATTATAAAAATAAATATTGAAGAGCAGATGAAATCTGCTTACATCGACTATTCGATGTCAGTCATTGTGTCACGGGCATTGCCCGATGTACGTGATGGATTGAAACCTGTTCACAGGCGTGTGCTGTTTGGAATGAGCGAGTTAGGTATATTATCGAACCGTTCCTACAAAAAGTCTGCAAGAATCGTAGGGGAGGTACTTGGTAAGTATCACCCACATGGTGACTCTTCTGTTTATTTCACAATGGTGCGGATGGCACAAGAGTGGTCTTTGAGGTATCCTTTGGTTGATGGACAAGGAAACTACGGATCCATTGACGGGGACAGTCCGGCTGCAATGCGTTATACCGAAGCACGCTTGGCAAAAATTGCAGAAGAAATTCTACAGGATTTGGATAAAAACACGGTTGATTTTCAACCAAACTTCGATGAGTCGTTGAATGAACCAACCGTACTACCAACCCGAATTCCTAACCTTTTGGTGAATGGTGCTTCAGGGATTGCTGTCGGAATGGCTACCAACATGCCTCCTCATAACTTATCTGACACAATTGATGCCATCGTGGCATACATTGACAACCGGGAAATTGAAATTTCAGAACTTACATCTGTTATAAAAGCCCCCGATTTCCCAACTGGAGGTGTTATTTATGGTTATAAAGGCGTGGAAGATGCCTACGAAACAGGCCGTGGACGTATTGTTTTACGTGGGAAAGCTCACGTTGAAGTACAACCTAACGGACGCGAAAAAATTATTATTACTGAAATTCCTTACCTGGTCAACAAGGCAGAATTGATTATGAAAACTGCCGAGTTGGTTAATGATAAGAAGATCGAAGGAATTTCGAATATCAACGATGAGTCAGACCGCGATGGAATGCGCATCGTTGTAGATGTGAAGAAAGACGAAATATCGAATGTTGTACTAAATAAACTTTACAAATACACTCAGCTTCAAACCAGCTTTAGTGTAAACAACATTGCTTTGGTAAAAGGTCGTCCCAGAATGTTGAATCTGAAAGATTTGATTCATCACTTTGTGGAGCACCGGCACGATGTTGTTGTACGACGGACTCAGTTTGAACTGGAACAGGCCGAAAAGCGTGCACACATTCTGGAAGGTTTGATTATTGCGAGCGATAATATTGATGAAGTTATTGCCATGATTCGAAGCTCAAAAACTCCGGATGAAGCCAGAGAACGCTTGATGGAGAAGTTTGAACTTTCTGAAATTCAGGCACGCGCCATTGTTGAAATGCGTCTTCGTCAGCTAACTGGTCTGGAGCAAGATAAGTTGCGTTCAGAATATCAAGAAGTTATGGCTTTCATTGAGCGCTGCCGCGAAATTCTGGCCAACGAATCACTGCGTATGCAAATCATCAAAGACGAACTGTCCGAAGTGAAGGCCAAATACGGTGATGAGCGGAAGACAGAAATTGTTCCGAATGCCGAAGAATTTAACCCGGAAGATTTTTATGCAGACGAGGAAATGGTAATAACCATTTCACACATGGGCTATATTAAACGTACGCCGCTGACTGAATTCAAAACACAGGGCAGGGGAGGTAAAGGTTCAAAAGGAGGTGCTACCAGAGATGAAGACTTCCTGGAACACATGTTTATTGCCACCATGCACAATACCTTGTTACTTTTCACCGAGAAAGGTAAATGCTTCTGGTTGAAAGTTTATCAAATTCCGGAAGGAACAAAAACATCCAAAGGACGTGCAATTCAGAACTTACTAAACATTGAACCAGACGACAAAGTGTTGGCTTTCAATAAAGTGAAGCGTTTGGACGATGAGGAGTACATCAACAATAACTTTATTATTCTTTGTACCAAAAAAGGTATTATCAAGAAAACTTCGCTTGAAGCTTATTCTCGTCCCCGTCAGAATGGAGTAAATGCCATCACGATTCGAGAAGGAGACCAACTGCTGGAAGCGCGATTGACAAACGGCAAACAAGATATTATGATTGCTGTAAAATCAGGTAAAGCTATCCGTTTCCACGAGGACATCGTTCGCTCGATTGGAAGAACGGCATCCGGAGTACGCGGTATTACCCTTGGAAATGAGCAAGATGAAGTCGTTGGCATGATCTGTGTAGAGAATGAGTCCGAAGACGTTCTGGTTGTTTCTGAAAAAGGATACGGTAAACGCTCAAGTATTGACGGTTATCGAATCACAAACCGAGGAGGAAAAGGAGTTAAAACAATTAACATAACCGAAAAAACAGGTGGATTAATTGCCATTAAGAGTGTCATTGACGCAAATGATTTGATGATTATCACTCAAAACGGTTTGACAATTCGCCTACCTATTTCTTCATTGCGCGTTATGGGCCGTGCAGCTCAAGGAGTTCGTTTAATTAACCTGAAAGATGAAGACCGAATTGCTTCAGTTGCCCGCGTTACCTTTGAGAGTAATGGCGAAATTGAAGAAGAAGACGGTGAAATAATTGAAAATCCAGAAATTCTGGATGCTCCAGATACAGAAGAAAACACTGAAAATGAATTATAAGGCATTTTACTATCTTGATTTGAAATGATAGTAAAAAAATTAAATTTGTAAAAAAAATCTAAAAATAAGAATGATGAAGAAAACAATTTTTCTATTTGTACTTATACTTTCAGTAACAGCTGGATTTGCCCAGAAAGGGAAGGTGTCCAGCGCTCAAAGCTATAAGGATGGCGGAAAGCTCGATAAGGCGGTTGAAACAATCGAAATGACGATTGATCCGAGTAATGAGAAATCTGAAAAAACCTTAGATTGGCCCAAAACTTGGGAAGTTAGAGGTGAGATTTTTCAAGCCGTTTACCAGAGTAAAGATGCCAATATTAAGAAGTTGTCAGACAATCCTCTGGCAGAAGCCTTAAAATCGTACAAAAAGGCACTGGACCTGGATGAAAAAGACAGAAACGACAACAGCATCAAAATTAAGCTGACCTTGTTGATTTCTGATTTTACAGATCAGGCCGTTCAAGCTTTCCATGACAATAATTATGAGCTTGCTTTACAGTCATTTAAGCAAATTCTTGAAATTCAGGATTTGCCATTAATGGTTGATGCTGAAAATCCACAAGCTGTTGATACGGTTATTATTTTCAATGCCGGTCTTGCAGCTTACAATGCAGAGAAATACGATGAAGCCATCAAATACTACGAGGAAGCAGCTAAGCATGATTACAATGGAGCACGTACTTATGAGCTAATTTCTTCAAGCTATATCTTAAAACAAGACACTGTGAATGCTGTTGAAGCATTGCAAGAAGGTTTTGAAAAGTACCCGGATAATAGCTCGATTATGGTTCAGTTAATCAATATCTACCTGAATTCAAACAAGGTAGATGAGGCGATGAAATACCTGGAGCTGGCGATTGAAAACGATCCAAACAATGCTTCATTTCACTTCGCACGCGGGTCTTTATATGATAAAATCAATGAGTTGGATAAGGCAGTAGAAGCTTATAAGAAAGCCATTGAAATAAAAGAAGATTACGCAGATGCTTATTATAACTTAGGTGCTATTTATTACAACAAAGGAGTTAAGCAGATTGAAGTGGCCAATGATGTGCCAACCAATCAGCCTGAGAAATTTGAAGAGGAAAAAGAAAAAGCTGACATCGAGTTCAAAAAAGCTCTTGAGCCAATGGAAAATGCCGCAAAATATGCAGCTGCTGCCAATGAAAAAGATACTCAAATGAGTGCGTTGGAAACCTTAAAAACGGTTTATTACCGATTGAAAATGATGGATCAGTTTGATACGGTTAACGCTAAGTTGGAAGAATTACAACAATAATAGACTAAATTAAAAGGAGAGTTTTCGCTCTCCTTTTTTTGAATACACAAAAATAACATAATATCAACTATAGGACAATTATTTTTGTTAAATTTGAAAACCTCAATTTATGGATTAAGCATTTATATTTCATTTTGCTACAACAATGATATCTTCCTTCCAATTAGTTAATCCAACTCAAAACTATAGTCTCCAAATAAAAGGATCCTTAATTCATCGGACGATGCCCACATTGCACAAACTAGTATCAAGTACCTTGGTTGCGATTAATTATCCTAGAAATTAGTTCTAAATCTGACTACCCATGGCATTCCGGTATTTCTTATCAATGGTAAGGATCACTTAGAATATTAAAAGCTCAGGCAGTTAATTATGTTTTCTAATAAACAGCATACTTCTGCAGTTATATCCGCTTTTCTATCGCACTTGATCTTTCCATTCATCAAACTGCATCATCATCCCTTTATAAAATTAAATCTTCCAGGCCATACTTCAACTATTGGCACTGGCCAGTTTGTTGAAGAGCAATCTTGCCCTTAGATGATTACAGTTAAATCAAAACTGACGCCACAAAACTAATGTCACAAATGTGAACTGCCAAATACACTGCAGGTCAAGTGATTAAAGGTATTAGGATTGAATAATTCACATTTCAACACAATGCGCATTTAGCAAATTATTATCACTAATTTACATATCTACACTGCGCAAAATGTAAGTAGAATAGTCCTTTATTAATGGATTGTACTTCTCATGGAACAATTTCGATGAGATTATAAAATCCGCTGTTGAACGATTAGTTGCTACGGGAATATTGTATAGGGTGGATATGCGTAGCAAGGCTTTAACATCAACGTCGTGAGGCTGTGGCTGCATTGGATCCCAGAAAAAAATCAGCATATCTACCTTTTCTTCAGCAATATAGGCCCCCAACTGCTGGTCTCCCCCAAGCGGGCCAGACTTAAGCCGAATAACTTCAGGCGGAATAAGCTCATTTTCATGGCACTTCATTGAAAGTGTTTCCTGAATTAACTTACCCGTTGTTCCGGTGCAAATGAGGTTATGAAATACCAATTCCTTCCAGTTGTATGACACCCATTCCATCATGTCTTTTTTCCGGTTGTCGTGAGCAACCAAGGCAATAACTTTTTTCTGCTTAATTGTTTTCATTGTATTTCAATTAGTGTTTTAATATCCTGTTCAAACAAAAAAGCATGGACTAAACAGCCCATGCTTCATCACTTTCGAATAGCTGTCAGAGTCTACTTGAAAATATTTTTCAGGTCTTCTACCCAATTTTCGATTCGCTTTTTAGACAGTCTGGCTTGATTTTCCTGATCAAGCACCAAGCCCATAAACTTATCATTCTCAATAGCATGAGATGATTCAAATTTGTAACTTTCGATGGCTGTTTCACCTACAAGTTCGGCACCACGCTCACGCATCAAGCGTCCCAGGATGCCAATGCCATCAGCAAAATTCTCCGGGTAGCCAACTTGATCGGCCAACCCGTAAATAGCAACCTTCTTGCCTTTCAAGTCCATTTCTTCAATCGCTGGAACAAACTCATCCCAGTAATGGGGCAACTCTCCGTCAAACCAGGTAGGCACACCAAGAATCAGTTGATTGTAAGCAAGAAATTCTTCCTCTGTCAATTGATCGGCATCTACCGTGGTTGTTTCAAATGATTTACCGATAGCAGCGACAATCTTCTCGCCGGCCTTCGCGGTTTTATTTGAGGTAAAACTATAGATAATTGCAGTACTCATATTTTCTGATTTTAGTAAGCAACGATACTTTTGGCAGCATCGTAAATTTTAGTTGCATTAGGCAAAATAGCACGTTCCAGTATAGGATGGAAGCCAACCGGCATAAATGGTGATCCAATGCGGTGTACCGGCCCATCCAGGTATTCAAAAGCTTCTTCCATAATTGTTGCCATAATTTCAGCACCAAAGCCGGAATGTACTTTATCCTCATGAACAACAAGCACTTTGCCGATCTTCTTCACGCCGTTAATAATAGCCTCTTTATCCATCGGAACCAGTGATCTTAAATCAAGAACTTCTGCATCAATACCTTCTTCAGCTAATTTTTCGGCTGCTTCCAGGCAGTGATGCGTTGTATTTCCATAGGTTACAATGAAAAGATCGCTTCCTTCTCTACGGGTTCGTGCTTTTCCAAACGGAACTTCAAAGTCTTCCGGAATGACCGTTGCGGCCTTCGGATCGTTATACAGCGCTTTGGGCTCCATAAACATAGTCATTCCGCGCGAGCGAATTGATGTGCGCAACAGGCCGGCAGCATCATCTGCAAAAGACGGATATACAATTCGCACTCCCGGAATGGACGTTAATGCGCCTTCAATATTTTGTGAATGGTAAAGTCCGCCACCAATATAGCCCCCTGATGCCAGACGGATTGTTACATTGGGTGTAAATTTACCGTTGGAGCGCCAATAGTCGTGACTTGAATCAACATATTGCTCCATGGCAGGCCAAAAGTAGTCGGCAAATTCGGCTCCCTCGACAACAACACGTATTTTCTCACTAAATCGAGACATCCCGTTAGCCGTTCCCATGATAAAATCCTCGGCAATAGGTGCATTGAAAATTCGTTTTGGACCAAACTCCTGCTGAAGCCCTTTCGACACATTAAAGATTCCTCCTTTGTCCTTATTGGCCATATCCTGCCCCCACATAAATGTATCGGGGTTATGGTGAAACTCAGCTTTTAGTGTTTCATTTAAGCCGGTAATCAGCTTTTTCTTTTCGCCTTCTTCCTGGTGGGTGCCCTCCGGATATTTCTCAGAAGTGTAAGCTTCCGGCAATATAAAGTCAAAGATTGAATCCGGGTCCGGATCCGGAGCAGCCAAGGCCGCTTTGTGAGCAGCTTTTAAGGTTGCCTTAGCTTCGGCCTCAATCGCCACAATTTCTTCTTCAGTAAAACGCTTATAGCGAATTAGCATCCTTCTGAACTTAGCCAATGGATCATATTCCAGCACGTATTGACGTTCTGCCTCTGAGCGGTACAAGTCATGCCGGTCTGAGTTGGAATGCGAACGCATGCGCACACAGTTGGCCTGCACAATAACCGGCTCCCCAGCCTCCAATACATGGCGTTTAGCCTCAGTCATGGCATTCATCGAATCGAAAACATCTTTTCCGTTGCAATGAATAATGCGCAGGTTTTTAAAGCCTTTGAAGTTATTGGCCACTTTGCGTGCAGCTGTTTGGTCTTTCTTAGGAACTGAAATTCCATAGCCGTTATCTTGCACCGTAAAAATAACCGGAAGCTTTTCCTTCGAAGCGCCGTTAATAGCTTCATACACGTAGCCTTCAGACAAAGACGACTCTCCCTGCGAGCTAATGGACACCGCTTTTTCGCCATAATATTTGATGGCTCGGGCCACGCCCACTGCATGCAAGGTATGATTTCCGGTAAGCGATGAAACATTGTGAATATTCCATTCGGGCTTGGCAAAATGGTTCGACATATGACGCCCACCACTGGAGGGGTCGGTTGCCTTTGAAATTCCATTCAGAATTAATTCTTCGGCGGTTAAACCAGCAGAAAAGGCTGTTAGCATATCCCGGTAGTAAGGGAATAAATGATCTTTCTGCTTTTCAAAGATTTGTCCAATAGCCAGTTGAATACCATCATGTCCGGCATATGGCGCATGATACGACCACCCAATAGCCTGCTTCAGGTAATTGGGGGCCTTGTCATCAATAGCCCGTCCCAAAGTCATTAGTTTGAACCATGACTCGAGCGTTTCCTTTGGTGTATCTTTTATTGAATATACTTTAGGTATGGTTGTCATTTCTAAATTATCTCTAAATGATTAGTAAATAGTAAAATATCCCGATCAAATTTCCCGATTGATATCGAAAGCCTCGAGAATATCACCAATACGTCTGACAAAAGCTCCACCCATGGCTCCATCAATAATTCGATGGTCGTAGGACAACGAAAGGAACATTTTGTGTCTGACAACAATTACATCGCCAGTTGGAGTTTCCATGACAGCCGGTTTCTTTTCAATCGTTCCTGTAGCCAAAATAGCTACCTGAGGCTGGTTGATAATTGGGGTTCCAATAACATTTCGGAAAGAGCCAAAATTGGTGATGGTAAAGGTTCCGCCCTGATAAGCATCGGGTTTGAGCTTATTATTACGGGCTCCTTCTGCCAGTTCATTCAGGTTTTTAGTAATACCCAGCAAATTCTTTTGCTCAGCTTCCTTAATCACCGGAACAACCAGATTCCCATCGGGTTTGGCTACTGCAATTGCAACATTGGCCGACTTGTGCAAGATGATTTTATCGCCATCAACTGAGGAGTTTACAATTGGAAACTCCATCAATGCTTTGGCTACTGCTTCTGTAAACACAGGCATAAATGTAATTTTCTCGCCGTATTTTTCCTGAAATTGATCTTTCACCTTTTTTCTCCAAAGGACCAGGTTGGTAACATCAACTTCAACAACAGAAGTTACGTGAGGTGAAGTTTGCTTCGACCGTACCATGTGGTCAGCAATCAGCTTACGAACGCGGTCCATTTCAATGATCTGCTCATTGGCCCCAATTGATGGGCTGATTTTAGGAGCCGAAGGTTTCACTTCTTCGCTTGTGCTGGCAGTTGTTGCAATTTCGGGTTGCGCTTTACCTGATTTTTTGTCTTCCAGGTATTTCAACAGGTCATTTTTCTGCACACGGCCATTTTGCCCCGAGCCTTGAATGGTTTCGAGCTCCTCCAGGCTAATATTTTCCTTTTCGGCTATGCTTTTAACCAAAGGAGAATAAAAGCGTGTAGCTGTTGTTTTAACACTTGCAGATTTAGCTGATTCTGCTGGCTGACTTTCTTCGGCCTTCGCTTCTGTTTCTACCTCAGAAGTCGGTGCTGGTGCTTCTGTTTCTTTATCCGTTGCTTGTGCTGCATCTTCTGTTGTATCGTCAACATCGCCGTCAATTTTAACAATAGCAACCACTTCACCAACAGGAACCAATGCATCTTCCTGGAATAGGATTTTTGAGATAACGCCATCTACTGGCGATGGGATTTCAGAATCTACCTTATCGGTTGCCACTTCAAACACAGGATCATCCTCCTCAATTGTATCTCCCTCTTTGACAAACCATTTGGTAATTGTAGCTTCCTGAACACTTTCGCCTAATTTAGGCATTAGGATCTTGAACTCTGACATACTCCAAAATTATTTATTTAACATTTGATTATTCTTGAAAATTCAACTTATTCAACAAGCTAGATATTGAAAAGTTCAAGTCAACAAAGCCTTCCCAAATGGGATGTGCTAAATAAAATTGGAGAAAACCAATGTTCTTTTAAGAGCTGGCTAAAGTAATGAGATAATTTAGAAGCAAATTGCAGTTATTCAATAATGATTCGCTCGAAAACACCAATAATATCTTCCGAATTGTTAGCCTGCCTCAATTCCTGCTCAACCGAATCTGTTTGCTGATTAAAAATAAGAATCGACTTGTCGATAATTTCAACCATCTCTTTCTCTATTTTTTCCTGAGACAGGATATCCTTTTTTTTGCACTTGCGGTAGTGCTTGGTAAGCTTTTGGATGGAGTAATAAAGGTCGGGCTTTTGAATTTCAATGGAAGAAATATAGTTGGGAGGACCGCAATTAACCTCTTTGGTGTAAACCCGATTAAACTGTTCAAGCTTAATGGATAGCTTTTCTCCCAATAATTTATCGTACGTACATTCCTTAATTTCCGGAAAATCGCAAGCAATTTGTTTAAACTGAAAAGTTTCCTGCCCCTTTGAAGATACTGCAATTAGAAAACAGCAGATACAAAAACATAACTTCATAAATCATTCCTCCTCTTATCAGATTTCGGTTAAAAATAGGAAAAAATAAATCAGAAGAAATGGGTAAACGCAGAATAATGCTGAAGAACAGGTTCTCAGTTAAGTGCCAGCGGAAGCGTTTCAATCGGGTAATAATTAAACAAATCCTGTTGTGGCCATTCTTTTACGCGCCGGGTTAGGTTGCCCATAAAACGGTTAATTTCGGAGGAAAAGCGCGAGCCTTTCCAGCTGCTGGTGTTAGAAAGAAAGATCCAGCTAAGGCCATCGTTTTGGCGTTTGAGCATGGCTACAGAGCCGGCCATACTGCCTGTGCGCGCCCATGTGCCGTGATCAGTAGTTGCCCGCCATCCCAGAGGCCCTTGGGCGTAAGTATTGTCTGTCATTTCCAGAATTGAACTGTCTTGTAAAATATCGCGTACCGCTTCGTGTCCGTCAATTAAAACCAACAAGCGAGCCAATTCAACCGAAGAACAAATCCACCCACCGGCAGCTCCTAAAAGCTCAATTGGATTTCCTCCGTCTGACTTGGGAACCTTGATTCCGGTTCCTTCATAAGCAAAAATCTGCTGGCTTCCGCGTTGTTCAAAATAATCGACTTCATTGGGATAACGGTATTCAACGTGGCTACGTCCGATGTGCATATCGACAATTCCGTTTGGAATCAAAACTTCGTCCCGAACATAGTCTTCATAGCTTTTCCCACTGATGGCGGAGATAACCTCTCCCAAAAACATGTAGCCCAGGTTGGAATATGAAACTTGAGTACCTGGCGCAAACGAAAGTCGTCGGCTGGCCACATATTTTGAATACGTATCCATCGTAGCGGGAGGTGTATCCCCAACAATATCGGCAATACTTAAGGAGTGAAATGCCGGATCACCATACCGCTGTGACCACCCGCCAGAGTGCGCAAGCAAATTACGAACCGTAATGTTGTATAGTTTTTGATCGCGGACTCGCTCAAAGTGGCTGTTATCAAGAATGGCTCCAGGGCCAAAAACCTTATCAGATAAGGATAAGCGGTTTTCTTCCACCAATTGCATGATCGCAATGGCTGTCAGTAGCTTGGACACACTGGCCACGCGAAAAAGGCTGCCTGGATACACCTCATTGCCCTGTTTATCGGCCTCGCCAAACCCTTGGGCATAAACTAGTTTTTCGTCTTTTATAACAGCGATGGAAACACCTTTGAGTTCCCAGCGCTGAATAAAACGTTTGACTTGCTTGTCGATGTATTTGGAGTATTCGAAATCTGAAAGATCATTTTTTATACGGTAGTTCAGGCCTTTAATCTCGAGCTCATAATAAGCCGGAATTTGTTTCTGCCTATTAATTCTCTTTGATCCATAAGACAGAACAAAAAGAATGACAAGTACCGTATATTTCAAGTATTTCATATTTTACAAACGTAAACTTCTGTATTTTATATTTGTAAACTGCCAGTAAGCTCGCTGGCTGACTGAATTCCATGCGTTTCCATGTAGCTCTGAATACCTGATACAATTTGAACCGGAATGGTTGGGTCAATAAAAATCGCAGTTCCCACCTGAACGGCTGAAGCACCGGCAAGCATGAACTCAATTGCGTCAGTGGCATTCATAATTCCTCCCATACCAACAACAGGAACCTTTACGGCCTGATATACCTGCCACACCATACGCAGCGCAATTGGCTTAATCGCAGGCCCCGAAAGTCCTCCTGTGATGGTAGATAATACTGGCTTCCGGGTGTTTGCATCAACGGCCATTCCTAAGAAGGTATTAACCAGCGATACGGCATCAGCTCCCTGGCCTTCAACTGCTTTTGCAATTTCAGCAATGTTTGTCACATTGGGTGATAATTTAACAATCATGGGTTTGCTATAAACCTTACGAACTGCGCGTACAACTGCTTCTGCAGAAGGACAGCTAACACCAAAAGCCATTCCGCCCTCTTTTACATTCGGACAGCTAATATTCAATTCAATGGCCGGAATTTTATCCAGCTCATTGATTTTTTCCGTCAGTTCAACATATTCTTCAATGGTAGATCCATTAACATTAACGATGAACTGACTGTCAATATCTTTTATATTGGGATAAATATTCTGAATAAAATTGTCTACCCCTTTGTTCTGTAAGCCAACGGCATTAAGCATTCCAGAAGGGGTTTCAGCCATCCTGGGGTAATCATTCCCTTCACGAGGCTTTAGCGTGGTTCCTTTCATCACAATGCCACCAAGCTTCGACAAGTCCATAAAATCAGCGATCTCTTCCCCAAATCCGCACGTTCCGGAGGCTGTTAAAACCGGATTTTTAAACGTTAAATCTTTTATACGAACACTTAAATCTACCATGTTAGCTTATTAATATTAAATACCGGTCCTTCGGTGCATACACATTTATTTCCTTCTTTTGTTTTTTCTACACAGCACAGGCAAACGCCAAATCCACAGGCCATCATATTCTCCAACGACACTTCACAAAAGATATTTTTGTCAGCTGCTTCTTTGGCAACTGCTTTCATCATTAAGTCCGGTCCACAAGTGTAAACTTTATCAAATGAACTTAATTCCTGGCTAAAAACAGGATGATGCGTAACAAATCCCTTTTCGCCCAGACTTCCGTCTTCAGTCGTGAAGTAATAGTTTCCAAAGGCTTTGTAAGCACTAATATCAATGTGATCTTGCTGACTCCTTGCTCCAAGTATAACATGAACATTTTCGGGCTTTAAACCACATATTTTTGCTAAGAAAAGCATAGGGGCAACACCGCTGCCACCACCAACCAGGAGTACCCGGTCGTTTTTATCCGGCAACGTAAAGCTGCTTCCCAATGGGAATATAACACTGATTTTATCGCCGGATTGGTAGGTTGTCAAGACTTTTGAGCCTCGTCCTAATATTTTTACCAGCAATGAAAAGGTATTGTTCTCGTAATTGACATCCAATACCGAAAAGGGTCTTCTTAGAAAGATTTCAGTGGCCTTTTTAATTTCAACATTAACAAATTGCCCCGGAAAAATCTGAGGTAATTTGGTTGGTGCCTGAAGTACTAGCTTGAAATTATCATGGTTTAATTGAATATTATCAACCAGAAGTAGTTCCTGAACCGTCTTTTTCATGTGTTTGTAATATTTGATTTTTTAAAGTAACACATGTCACTCGCCATTATATAAAACCGGCCAATTCCTGTTAGCCTTGGCCTGGCTCGTTTCACAGATACATAATACGCGGGCAAAGATAGCCAGAAAAATTTATTTTGAAGGACCGTATTCTTTAAAAGTTTGATCGGTGTAAAACACAACAATCCGCTCTATTTCCTTTGTTTTATCGGTATCGGGCATACGGTTCTCAAAAGCAATTGGTTGAGCAAAACCAGTTAGGGGTTCTTCCCTTTTTTCCTCTACAGGTGGTCTAGGCTCCTCTTGCTTAGGTTCTTCCTTAAATAGCTGCTGTTGCCCGGACTGTTCCTGAAGGAGCGACTCTTCCTGCTCCAGCATGCTTCCGGTTCCCATAATCAGCCATTTGGCATTAATCTCAGGGTAAGTTTCCAATAGTTTAGCGATAAACTGAAAACTTGGTTTGTTACGTCCATGAAGTACGTGTGTAACATTGGATCGCTGAACACCGATGGTGTCGGCCAGTACCGAAGCGGTAATGCTTTTATGATCCATAAAACGCTGTATCCTGCTATTCATAAATGAGAATTCTAGTTCTTTACAAAACTAACCTATAAAATTCATATTTCAAAACACTTCTAACCGCTCAAGTAGTTCTTTTTTGTAAATAGTAAGAATTCAATCGTGTTTAGATTACGCCAATATCCTTAAAGCTATATTTAAGACAACACTCATAAATAACTGAAAATCATTATAGTGTGTTTACTAAAAATGACCAACAAGGGCGCTTTTCGGAGATATACCCAAAAATAACTATAAATAGCTTCAAATAGATAGCAACAAGTCACTGATATACTGTTAATTAACGCCCACTTTACACCCCTAGACTAACCGGTCGGTTAACGATATGGAGAAGTTTCAAAACTGAATTAGAAGAATCTCACTCGAAGAGCTATTTGTTAATCCTGTAGCTTCTTTTGGGTTACATATGTGTTTCCCTCCTCTTTTGCATTGAATGAAAATGTGAATTCAGTTTTGTATACTATTAACATCCCGGAAAACCGAGTACAACTACCCTACTAATTTTAGCTGGCCGTTTTTTTCTGAATTATATTCTTGCTTCATACTTCTTATTTTCGTGTTTTATGTTTCCTGTTTTTTGATCCAGCAATATTGTAGCCTTAGCTAGTGGCAGCTGGCGTTTTTCACGATAAATCCCCGAGGTGAAAATAAATATTCAAACCTCAGGAACTTAAAAACACCAACATTTCAGTATTTCATGTTGAAAATAAACAGATTACACATCAGTCGGCATTTCTGTCGGTTCATTCAATCCAGCGCATTAACAGCTATTTTCTATGATTTTTCATTTTTTAGGTCTTTGCTCGCCAATTATTTGGACTTTGTCTATAAATTTTGAAAAATCAGTCTCAACCATTGTCTTTTTTTCAATAGCTTGTTTAAATTCGCTCTCACGAAATTTTCAGGTTGAATTGTTAAACTGAAACAAAAGAATTATCTCATGCGCGGAATTCCCAGCTCTGGTGTATTTATCTTTTTTGCCTTGGTGTTGATCATCGAATTATTGGCTTATTTTTCGATCAGGCAACTACTGCCGCAACCCAAAGTCAAAAAAACGTTCAGTTACGGTTACTGGTTGATGAGTGCCCTGTTGGTTGGCATCCTTGCTTCAGGCTTTTTAAATCCGGATAAAATCAGGGAGACTCCGAATTACCAATTCTTTTACTTTGTTATTTCTGTTTCGTTTTTCAATTTACTTCCGAAGTTCCTCTTAGCTGTTGCTTTTGTCGTGTCCTTGGTGTTTCGTTTATTCAAAGCCCAGCACTATGCACGAGTTATGCTCATGAGTACTTTAATTTTGTGCTTTGGTCTGATGCTTTCACTGGGGTATGGCATTCTGTTTGGCCGTAAATCGTTAAGGGTTGTTGAGCAGGAAGTTTATCTTCATGACCTCCCCAAGTCACTCGACAAAACCGTTGTGGTTCAGCTATCTGACATTCACTTAGGAAGTTTTGAAAATGATCGTTTTTTGAAAAAGACAGCAAAGACCATAAATCAATACAATCCTGACTTTATCCTGTTTACTGGCGATATGGTTAATAATTATGCCCAGGAAATGAATGGATTTGAAGAAGAGTTTGCCTCAATGAAAGCAACTTACGGCAAGTTTGCCATTTTGGGTAATCACGATTATGGCGATTATACAAAATGGCCGAACCAGCAGGAAAAGAAACAGAACCACCAGGCTTTGATTAAAAAAATCGAAGTTGCCGGTTTCCGTTTGCTGCTAAATGAATCGGCAGAGGTTGTGAAGAACAAGTCGTTGGTCGAAATTGTAGGGGTTGAAAATTGGGGGCATCCGCCTTTCCCGCAATATGCCGATTTAGATCAAGCACTGCAAGAAACAAACGCTGAATCGTTTAAAATACTGCTCACACACGACCCGGCCCATTGGGGACAGAAAGTGGTTCCCGACATCCCAATCTCCCTGACGCTTTCCGGACATACACATGCTGCTCAATCCGGCGTACAACTGGCTGGTATTGAGTTTAGCCCCATGTATTTTGTTCAGCAATACTGGGGAGGGCTGTACCAAAAAGGCAACCAATTTTTATATGTCAACCGGGGACTTGGCTGCGTTGGTCTTTTGGGGCGTGTGGAAATGGCGCCCGAAATTACCGTACTCACCTTACGATCAAAGTGAATCGAGGCTAACAGAAAATAACATCTGCAGGTAAAAGTTCTTCGAATCAGGAATAAAGGCACAACGAACACCAGCCGATACGGGCGAAATTAAGCGTAAAAAATGGCCATCGCCCATCAATTCAACTCCAAGCGACTTCATTTGGGACGAATAACGGGCAACAATTTCTCCTTCGTCGGAGTAGATGTTTCCATTGGCCTGGCTGTAGTCAAAAAAGAAAGAAGTTCGTAGTCGCTTCAAGTACAGCAAGCGTCCCAGGTTCCAGTCCGGATAAAACAAGGGCATCACATAATCGATTCCACCAGTGTACATTTCATTATTTTGAAAACTGTTATACCCCCTGGGAAAACGCACAGTATTGCCAAAAGTCACCGAAGTGCCTGATTCTTTTTGCTGATAACCATTGTAAATCTTAATCCCGTGGTTGCCAAACAAACCCGGAAAAAACAGGTAACTTTCAATGGCCGATAAACTTCCAACATCATTGCCTCCGCTCAGTCCATCGCGGTAGCTCAAGTCTACAATTTGCGCCCAACGCGGCTGCAAATCCAACTCGGAACGAGCTATGGTATTTTGCAAATACAGCTGATAGCTTATCGAATGATAATACCCCTTGTAAAAGCCTTCCGGCGTGGTGCTGGTGTGCGCCACTTTCTGATAGGTATACTCAACAGCAGGACGGATGTATTGGCTATATTTACCTTGACTAAACCGTAATGGAATAAAAACCTGCCCATTAAAGCCCAACTCCTTCCATTCAATGTTTTCCCTAACCGTATCATTGACCATTGTGTAGCCGGTTGTTGTTGGGACAGAAACTTGTCTGATCACATTAAAGTCGGCATTTCTTTTTCCCGAAGTCAATTCAAAATCGAAGACCGGGAAAAAACCGGAATACTGAAAGCCCAGGATATACTTGCCGGCTTCTTCTTCCCAATTGTATTCATAGCCTAAACGTGTTTCGGCCGTGCCCAGTTTATTTTGTGAAAACAGCGAAACTCCTGGCCTGACCTCATTATCGTCAACATCGACATAAACCGGTGCCCAACTATGAAAATTGAATATATGAGCCAACTTATTGTATTTCTTACTGGGGTAAGTAACGTCTTCTTCTTGTTCAAAATCAAGCACCTTCCCTTCTTGCTGAGCCAGAGCTTTGGCCAACTCGTATTTTTTAGGTTGAATATTAGTCAGAGGCTTATTCAAAAAATGGCTTGTGCTCAAATTTGCCAGCTGGTACCCCATAGATGTATAGTTACTAAATAGGATTTCATTTTGAAGTCGAATTGGATAGTCGGCACCAAAAGGTACTGAGCTTAACTGTTCCGTTTTTCCTGAATCAAAACGATACGCATAAATATTGTCAATGCCCGTGAAGGAACCTGTAAAATAGATGGTGCCATTTTCGAAATAAGGGTTCCTGATTTCATGAAACCCGCCTTCAACCAGTTTCGTCACCTCGCTGGTATTTACATTGAGTGAGGCAAGGGATTTTCCATTAGAAGTTAGCATCACAAAAAAGAGTTTATTTCCTTGCTGATCCCAGCAGGGCGTGAAGAGGAACGGATTTCCGTCCAGGCCAAATTGCTGAATTCGTTCGCCGCTAATTAAATTAAAAACCGATAAAAAGTATCGATTGGTTTTGTCTACTTCAACAGCTGCAAAACGAAGCTGCTTCAATGAAATCCGAGGGCTAAACAATTTGTTCTCGTAGCGGAATTCCTGTTTCCTTCCATTGGCCATATTATACACCACAATCACAGATCGATCGGCATGCGTCCATCGTACATCAGGCCGTCGTTCTGACCAAATCAGCATATTTCCCTCTCCTGAAAATGACTCTTGAAAAATTTGTCCCGGAGTTGTTACTACTTGCTCTTTACCCGAAACTATTTTGACAATCCGATCCAGATCCGATCGACTTTGCTTATAGGCAATTATTGTTGAATCATTCCGCGCATAAGCTTGTGTATATTGAGTTGGGAACTTAGGCACTGGTGTTAGAGGACGAACCGTGGTTTGCTCCAATTGACTGAGCTCATCTGTCCATTTTGATTTGTAGTTTTCAAAAAGTTTTTGATACAAGTCCTTTTGATTCAAGCCTGTCTCACGCCTTAACACTCGGTTCACAGGACTAATGGAGAGTGGCTTTCGGGCAATTTCTGTTAAAATGCTGGACCAAACCTGTGGACCATAAGCCTGCCGCACTCCGCCAACCATCCAATATCCGAACTTATACCGGTTAGGCACAAAATCCTTATACGATCCCAGGTAGGCTTTATCAAACGAATAGAGCCCGTTTTCAATGCTCTGAGCTTTATTCTCCATAAGAAAGGAAGCCTTTCTTCCGCGGCCAGCATGCGACAAAGCTGTTTCTGTTACCACGGCATCACCTTCAATAAACCAAAAAGGCAGATATGCCCCTACAGCCAGTGCTGCAGCTTGCTCGCCGAACAAAATTGGAAGAATATCCGGGAGCTCCTGTTGAATTTTATCCATCTGAACAACATGGCGAAATTCATGAATGGCTAATTGCTCCAGCCAATCCTGCGCATAAATGGCTTGGTGAGGTGTCGTAAAAAGTTCTACCCGTTTTGGCGACCAAGCCACTAAACCATTTGATTTAACAGTATGCGTATGTAGAATAACAGATATTTTTCTTGGAGGATGCTCCAGTGTACGGTAGCCAAACTCATAAACTTTCTCAAAAATGGAAGCCACCTGCTGGGCTTTCGCTTCGTAATCTTCCGGATAAATTAATTGAAAATGGACCGTGTTAATTTGTCGCCAACGAATATTTGCAGGCTCTTGCCCTGTTGAGAAATATTGCGAATAGCCCGCCAACGGTACCATTAAGACAATCACAAAAATTAACTTTAAGCACCATTTCATCCGACCATTTCGTTTCATGTATAGGGATATTTGATTTTTGAAGCAGAATTTTATTTGAGAAAAGCGAAGCCATCCTTCAAAATTAAATTCTGAAAAATGAGGCATAGTCACTCTGCGAACCAAGCCGCTTTGCCCATAAAGGACTAAAGATAAAAAAAGCCATGAATTCCACCCGACTTGTATTTGGATATTTTTTGCTCTGGTGTTCAATCCTTTCAATAGGATTTAATTATACAGCAAATTCTTGCTGCCATCAGGCCAATCCCGCTCCCTGCCCAAAGGCCAGCCTTTCGCTTTTTTCATGTCGATTCACCAAGGAATTTCCTTCTGCTTATTTCCGAAATTCAGTTTTACAATTAGTCTGAAAACAACAAAATTTTCTTAAATTATTAGCTGCCACTATTATCACGAAGCCTCCATTTAATGGGCACTTCGCATGGATTGAAGCTTATTTTAATTGGTTGGCATCACCCTACTTCCCGGCTTCGAAAATTTTATAGTTTGTTGAAATTTGGCTCATCCAAATTCAGAAAATGCAAGCTTTAAGAACTTCATGAAATCCCTTCAAGGACCTGGGAAAAATGACCTCTGTACTGCCTCATAAATGCGTGATTTATTTTACTTGATTACACAAACAAAGAATATGACTACGATTCCCTTGTTTTCGTTCGCAAGTTTATCGTAAGAGTGTTAAATTTGGAGACTTATAAAATTTTAATTTTGGAAATCTACGCCAACTCACCATATACTTTTGGAATCCTTGTGTTTTCGTTACTTCTTGCAGGAGCTTTTAGCTTTATGCTGTATTGGAAGTCGGGCCAGAATTCTCCACTTTCTGAGCGACAAGTGTATAGTTTAAGTGCTTTGCGTTTTATTTCCGTTTTTTTGCTGTCTGTTCTATTTTTACAATTAGCCGTCAAGTACCTGAAACACCGGTCATACCAGCCCGCATTGATTATTGGTATTGACAACTCCGAATCCTTATCTCCGTTTCAGCAGGATGTGCTTTCGCTGAAAAATTATTTGAAACAAGAACTAAACGCCTATTCACCCGAAGTTATTTTATTTGACAATGAGGTTATTCGGGAAGTAGAACCAACTTTTACAGGAAAACGGTCAGATTACAGCAAGCTGTTTGATGAAATCGATCAATCCTACCTTTCATCCGATGTTGGTGCTCTGGTTCTTCTGGGTGATGGAATTTTCAATTCGGGCACCGATCCTGCTTTCATTTCTGAAACAGTAAACTACCCTATTTATGCTATTGGTTTTGGCGACACGACCATTCATACCGATGCTGCCATTCGAAAAGTGATTCATAATTCCAGGGTCTTTTTAGATAGCCCTTTTGCTGCTGAAATTGATCTCAGCTTTACAAAAGCAGCAGGGCAACTAGTTAATTTAACCGTAGAAGAATCTGGCAAAATCATCTATTCACGGGCTATTCGCATAGAATCGGACCACTATTTCATTACCGAAAACATTAGCCTGAAACCCACAAATGAAGGAATCACAAACTACTCGGTAAAACTGGAAACCGTGACTGGGGAGCAAAACCTGGCTAACAATAGCTTTGATTTTTCCGTGAATGTCGTTTCAGAAAAACAACATATTCTAATCTTAACGCATGGACCGCATCCGGATGTTGGCGCTCTTATGAAAACCTTGGAAAATGAAGCCAAGTATGAAATCGAATTAATTCATAATCCAAAATCGGAGCTTGATTTTAGCCATTCGGATTTAGTTGTTGTTCACCAGTTGCCTGATCAAACTTCGGAATCTGTTTCCTTGCTTCAAAAACTTTTGGCAAGTGGACGTCCCGTTTTGTTTATTCTTGGGCAAGAAACAGCAATCGCTAGCTTTAACGAGCTCCAAACGGGCTTGGAGTTTTTGCAGGGCAACAGCTTTGAACAAGCTACTCCGCTACTTCGGGAAGACTTTAGCTTGTTCCATTTTGATGTTTCCGAACTGCAAGTGCTGGAGAGCTTTCCGCCTTTGCAGGTTCCATTTGGTGATGCAAACCTCCATACAGGCATGGAAGTTTTGGCCAATCAGACCATCCAGACAATTGAAACAAACCGACCATTAATGGCATTTGGAAGGGTTAATGGTAAAAAAAGAGGTTTTATTGCAGGTGAAGGCTTGTGGCGCTGGCGCATTCACAATTACCTGAAGAATGGATCGCATCAAAACTTTGACAGCTGGATTCAAAAAGCGATATATTATTTGGTTCTCAAAAACAATGAAGACAATTTCAATCTTTTTTATGAAACCGAGTACGCAGAAGATGTGCCTGTAATTCTTCAGGCTGAATTGTTTAATGAAAGTTTCGAGTTGGATAATTCTCCTGATATTAGCATTCAGTTTACTGCTAAAAATGGACAGCAATACGAAGCGGTCTTTGATAAGGCAGGTGAAAAATATCAATTAAATATGGGGCGGCTTCCTGTTGGTGAATACGAATTCTCCGCTCGCACCGTTCTTGGAGAAAAGACGTATGAAGAGTCCGGGAGTTTTACGGTCAGCCGTATTCAAATTGAATTGGTTGATACCGAGGCCAACTTTCAGTCATTAGCTCAAATGGCACGAAAATCCGGGGGCAATTTTTATTTAGCAGAACAAGTCGATCAATTCATTGAACAACTAAACGAACAGTCGAATTTAAAAAGCAATCAACTTGAACAGCAGATTTATCGCGAATTGTTATCAGTCAGATGGATCTTCTTTGTCCTTCTATTTTTATTAGCTTTGGAATGGTTTTTGAGAAAATTCTGGGGCATATACTAACGCATGGAATAACACTATGAATATCAACAAACTCTATAAGTATTCAGCATTAGCTGTTTGTATTTTATTTTTGGCTTCTTGTGCAACAAGTTTAAAGACAGTTTATATTGAGGTGGCCAAGCCATCAGAGTTTTTACTACCCAATGACATTGTTAGCCTGACTTTGATGAACCGGAGTCTGACTGATGAGTTTGGTAATTACCCGGCAGACAGTCTGCAAAACTATTTTTACCGCCGTGCTTTTAATGTAGATGCCGCTGTTTTGGACAGTTCAGCTTCAGATACGACTCTAAAGGTTTTAGCTGATTTACTGTTTGAATCCGGACGATATGATGTGGTCATTCCTGAAGAGCGAAATATACCGCGTACTGAGAGCTATTTTAAGGTTTTACCGCCTTTGGATTGGGATTATGTCACCGAAGTGTGTGAGACCTATCAAACCGATGCTTTGCTGGTTCTGGAGCGTTATACCAACAAAATCATGACCGATTATATGTTAGGTCCAGGTCCATATTCGGATTTCCACCTGGCCTCCATCGATTCAAAATACGATGCAGTTGTGAAGGTCTACGATCCTTCACGCGAAGAAATTCTAATCCAGCTTTTGGTGGGAGACACCATATTTTGGGAGGAGCAGGACTATTCATCCAAAAATTTATTCACCAACCAGTTGGTTCCAGTAAAACAGGCTTTGATTGAAACCGGAATTCAGGTAGCACTTGAACTGGACGCCAAGCTGGCACCTCAATGGCAAACCCAGGCACGAAATTATTTTGTTCTGAAAGAAGCCGATTCAGCCTTATTGGAATCAGCCATTCGGGAGAACAACTGGGGCAAAGCCTACGATCACTGGAAGTCAATTTTAAACCGCACAAGCAAAGCTTCTGATAAAAGCAAGCTGGAATATAATTTGGCTGTAGCCAGTGAAATGATTGGCAATTTGAATGAAGCCGCTGAATGGGCTACTCAATCCTACAAAACACAATACCGCAGACAAACGGAGTTGTATTTATACCAACTAAAAAGCCGCAAAAAAACGGTTGATGAATTTAAAAAGATTCTTTCCGATTAGTTTTTATAGATAACCGGAGCTCTTTTCAGAGCCCGGATCATCAGGTACAAACCGCCCAGAACAAATGGGATGCTTAGCAGTTGTCCCATATTCAAAGCCATTCCCGCTTCAAAAGCCTCCTGGTCTTCTTTGATAAATTCGATGAAGAAGCGAGCCAGGAAGATCATTACAAAGAACAAGCCGACAATGAATCCCTGACGATTGCGTAAATCGGTTTTCCAATACGTATAAAGCATAACTCCAAAAGTTATCAGGTAAGCAAAGGCTTCATACAATTGGGTTGGGTGTTTAGCAACAGTTTCACCATTGCGCTCAAAGATCATTCCCCAAGGCAAGCTGGTTTGAATTCCATAGATTTCAGAATTCATCAGGTTACCCGTACGAATCAGAGCAGCCACTAAAGCAGTAGGAACCACTACCCGATCCAAAACCCAGAAAACCGAGCGTTTGGACACTTTCTTGCTCCAAATCATTAAGGCAATAAAAATGCCGGCGGCACCGCCATGACTGGCGAGTCCACCGTGCCATACTTTCAGAATTTCAGCCGGATGCTGAGAATAATAGTCCCAACCATAGAAAAATACATGTCCGAGTCTGGCGCCAACAATCGTGGCCACAATCATATAGATAAAAAGACTTTCCAACCACTCCGGATTAATCTTTTCAAACTTAAACATGCGCTCTGCCTGGTAATAGCCAAATAAAAAGCCAAAGGCAAATAACAGGCCGTACCATCGAACAGATATTGGACCAAGACTAAAAATTTCAGGATCTATATTCCAGTGAATAAAGGCTAAAAATTCCATGTAGTTTTATTTTTTATTCGGCGTTTTTGCCGTGACAGCTTTTGTATTTTTTTCCGCTACCGCAAGGGCAAGGCTCATTACGTCCTACTCTTTTCTCCACCCTTACCGGTTGAACCCGGGGCTTCTCTCTTGTGTCCTGTCCTGCACTTCGCGAACCACCTTCCGGCATGTCAGACTTTTGAGTTGAGTATTTACTCATATCCGTCCGTTTCCGGTCTTCTGCTTCGCGTACTTCATTCGGATCAGAAATTGGGATATGCCCCTTCATTAAGGTTGATACAACATCTTTATTCACCTTTTGTACCATCACCTTAAAGAGGTTGAACGATTCAAACTTATAAATCAGCAAAGGATCTTTCTGCTCGTAGGTCGCATTCTGAACCGATTGTTTCAAGTCATCCATCTCGCGTAATTGCTCTTTCCATGCTTCATCAATGGTAGAAAGAACCACTTGCTTTTGGTATGACTTCACCAATTCTTTTCCGTGGTTATTATACGCTTTCTCCAGGTTGGTAATAATTTGGAAAATTCGTTTCCCATCAGAAATTGGAACAACAATATTTTGGTAAATATGAGATTTACGCTCGTAAACATCCTTAATAACCGGGTAAGCTTGCTTTGAAATGGTTTCAACTTTCCGGGTAAAGGTGTTGATCATGACCTGGTAGATTTTGTCAATAATTTCTTCCGGCTTCAATTTCCCAAAATCCTCTTCAGAAACCGGAGATTCAATAGAAACTAAACGAACCAATTCCAAGTTGAAGTCTTCAAACTGATCACTGCCATAGTATTCGTTCACCAGATTTTCCAGTGAATCATACATCATGTTCAACAAGTCAACTTCAAGTCGCTCACCAAACAAGGCATGGTGACGTTTTTTATAGATGACTTCACGTTGCGAGTTCATTACATCATCGTATTCAAGCAAACGCTTACGAATACCGAAGTTGTTTTCTTCAACCTTTCGTTGGGCACGCTCAATTGATTTGGTAATCATCGAGTGCTGAATCACTTCTCCTTCATCCAAGCCCAAACGGTCCATAATTCCGGTAATCCGGTCTGAGTTGAACAAACGCATCAAATCGTCTTCCAACGAAACAAAGAACTGAGAACTACCTGGGTCTCCCTGACGTCCGGAACGTCCACGAAGCTGGCGGTCAACGCGACGCGAATCATGGCGCTCGGTACCAATAATAGCCAAACCACCACGCTCTTTAACTTCTTTTGTCAGTTTAATATCGGTACCACGACCCGCCATGTTTGTAGCGATCGTCACCATTCCAGCAACACCGGCGTCAGCAACAATATCTGCTTCACGAGCATGCATTTTCGCATTCAGTACGTTATGCTTAATGCCTCGTATTTTCAACATCCGGCTCAGCAATTCTGAAATTTCAACCGAAGTCGTTCCCACCAAGACAGGGCGTCCGGCTTTATTCAGTTCAACGATTTCCAGAATAACGGCATTGTATTTTTCGCGTTTTGTCTTATAAACCAAATCTTCCCGGTCATCCCGAATAATCGGACGGTTGGTAGGAATAACTACAACCTCCAATTCGTAGATGTCCCATAATTCGCCAGCTTCGGTCTCCGCAGTACCAGTCATACCACTCAATTTATGGTACATCCTGAAATAATTCTGCAAAGTGACTGTTGCAAATGTTTGGGTGGCTGCTTCAACCTTCACACGTTCTTTCGCTTCAATCGCCTGGTGCAAACCATCCGAATAACGACGGCCTTCCATAATACGGCCGGTTTGCTCATCTACAATTTTAACTTTATTGTCGATTACCACGTATTCCACGTCTTTTTCAAACATGGCGTAAGCTTTCAACAACTGGTTAATGGTGTGTACCCGTTCTGATTTTACGGCATAGTTTTGCAATAAATCATCCTTCTTTTCCAATTGCTCTTCGTGAGATAACTGGCTGTCATTCTCAATTTCAGCAATCATGCCGCCCATATCGGGCAGTACAAAGAATTCCGGATCATCCACATCGGCCGAAATCAGGTCAATTCCTTTATCGGTAAGCTCAACTGAGTTTTGTTTTTCTTCGATGATAAAGTAAAGCGGATCCGTTACAATATGCATGTTTTTGCTGTTATCCTGCATATAGTAATTTTCCGTCTTTTGCATCGCTGCTTTAATTCCCTCTTCACTCAGGAATTTAATAATGGCTTTGGTTTTGGGAAGCCCTTTGTGCGCTCGAAGCAACTGCAATGCCCCTTCTTCCCGCTCTTCTTTGGTTGGATTATCTTTGGTTAGCAGGCGTTTGGCATCCGTTAAACATTGCGAAACAAAATTCTTTTGTGCCGAAACCAATTTCTCCACTTTGGGTTTCAGTTCGTCAAATTTTTGATTATCTCCCTTAGGTACAGGCCCAGAAATAATCAACGGCGTACGGGCATCATCAATCAATACCGAGTCAACCTCATCGACAATGGCATAATGGTGCTTGCGCTGCACCAGGTCTTGTGGGTTAATGGCCATGTTGTCACGCAAGTAATCAAAACCAAACTCATTGTTGGTTCCATAGGTAACATCCGAATTGTAGGCTTTACGACGGGCATCCGAGTTGGGCCGGTGCTTATCGATGCAGTCAACGCTCAGACCATGGAATTCAAAAATTGGCCCCATCCATTCGGAGTCACGTTTTGACAGGTAATCGTTCACGGTTACAACATGTACCCCACGACCAGCCAGCGCGTTCAGGAAAACAGGCAATGTTGCCACAAGCGTTTTACCTTCACCAGTCGCCATCTCTGCAATTTTTCCCTGGTGAAGCACAACTCCACCAATCAATTGCACGTCGTAGTGAATCATGTCCCAGGTTACCTCAGATCCTCCGGCAGCCCATTTGTTATACCAAACAGCTTGCTCACCGTCTATTTCAATGCTATCTCTTCCTGCTGCAAGCTCCCGGTCAAAGTCCGTTGCTGTCACCACCAAGGATTCATTTTCAGCAAAACGGCGTGCGGTATCTTTCACAACAGCAAATGCAGCCGGTAATATTTCATTCAGAACAGCTTCAATCTTTTCATTAATTTGTTCCTCTATTTTATCAACTTGTTGGTATATTTTTTCACTTTCCTGGATGTCAACTTCTTCAACCTTAGCTTTCAAAGTTGCAATTTCATCCAGATCAGCCTGTATGCGATCCTGAATTACCTGCTTTAATCGTTTGGATTCAGCTCTTAACTCATCTATGGAAAGTTTTGAAATACGTTCGTATTCAATTTTGATTTGTTCAACGATTGGGGTGATCTCACGAATATCGCGATCTGATTTGTTGCCCAAAAATTTGCCTAAAATTTTATTTACAAATGCCATTATCTAAAATTTCTTATATTTTAATGTGAACGGACACAAAAGTAGTCAATCTGTACTAGTTTATATATTTGTGTCTTGTTTTTTTTCAATAATAATCGTGCCACTCGCCTATTTTGACGAAAACACGCCATAATAACATAGCATGTTCGATAAACTGCCAATACAACAGGATTTCGCCTTATAAATCGTGCAATTTAGTAGTTTTGTAGTCTAAAATACAAGAAAAGAAATGAATGATTTTGCATCACGCTGTTTTGTGTGTCAACAAACAGTTGACCCCCAAACATCAACAACCAACAAGGAATTAAACCTTCCGGTGTGCCCTTCGTGCAAAGGCTCTGAGCAAGAAAAGGAAGCAGTGCAAGCCTTAACGGAAGGACTGGCCGATGGCTTTGTTTGCGGCTGTATTTAAAAGAAAAAGCTGCTCCTGGGGGGAAGCAGCTTTCGAATTGATGCTGTTTTTATTAAAAAACTAGTTCAGAAGATGTTGATAGCTCGGATTAATCAAGCTTGGCAAATAAGAAGCAATTAAGCCAAGAGCTTGATCATCGGTCACTTGATTAGGAGTCAGAATTCGTTGCCGATCCAACTCTTTTTCATTAAGCACGCTGCTTACGAGTTCCTCCGGAATTTCGCTGTACTGCGCTTTTACCCGTGTTGCTCCAAATCCTTTCTTGCAACACACATAAGAAACTTCGAAATGCTCTCCACGTACCACATAATTTTTTGAGCGTTTATTTTCATGCAGTGTAATGATGATTGGGGTTTCATCATGATCGTAGGATAGTACCCAGGCCTTATCAGCTGAGGCTGACAATTCATCATTGGCTACAGGTACAATGTCGTAATCGTTGAAAGAACGATTTGTGTCCGCTGCCTGAGAGGCAAGTGCGACCAGGCAAAATACAAAAAGGCTGATTCCGGTAATAATTCTGTTTTTCATGACTTTGGATTTAAGCGTTTAAATTGTTTCTGTTCTGAATTGAGATTTGCTACAATCCCATTGTTTTCTAATTGTTTACTTAATAGACGAGCAACTTTTTAGAAAATTACACCTTTTGGTCCGCTACTTGGGGCACTTTCGACAAACAACCTTTTTTGAGGGGTAAACGCGCCAAAATCGTCAACCAAAAAGCAGAAAAATTTTGCACAAAAAATCCAGTTAGCACGAAAAGAGAGGTATTCGAATTGAAGAACACAAAAAATTTCGCCCTTCATGTTCGAAGAAATGAGACTAGGCTGGAATTGATAGAAACGGAAGAAAATAAGGGTGGAAAACGAAAGGTTGATAGCGTTTAAACGCTACGAAACGGGGTTGAAAACCCGAATGAAATTACCAGATGCCTGGCTGATTTTGATTGGTAATGCTAAAACCGCCACCAATTTTGAATTTCTTGGACACTTTATATTCCAAAAACATCGATGCTCCGTAGATGCTCATGTCTTTCAGTGATGGATTCGCAGGAAGAGGATTAAAAACAGAATTCCCAACAAAGCTACTCCCGCCTAAACTTAGTTTATCGTTCAACTGATATTGTTTCTGGTTAGTTATTTCGAGCTGATTAACAAAGGGATGAAGAAAAGGCATTCCATTGGAGAGACTTAGTGTTTTCATACTTGAGAAAGGATCAAGATTGAAAACAAGATTGGGTTTGAAGTTCAAATTAGATTGTAAGCCGGCAGCGATCTCCAGTTCGAGGCTTCCAAAAGTGGAGTTGGGTGAAAAGTTGAATAACTCTTTATACAAAAAGTCATATTCAGGATTTATTGTACTTACCCGGACCGAATCGGATTGGGCTGATACAATAAATCCTGAAATCAAAAATAATATAGAAAGAATAAATGTTTTCATTCGATAATTTGCTGTAACAAAAATAGAAAGAATTGACTCAATCAAAAACCTTTAAGTTGGTATTTTATGATTATTAACAACTCTAAAATTAGCTTAATCACAAATCAATCGAATTATTCTGTAATTCAACAAGCCAGACTATAAAATTTTAAAGCCAAGGCTAATAATAAAACTTTTGCTCTTGCTTTCCAGGTTTGGCCCTGAATACAAATCTCCTGAACCATTTTCCATTCGGGCATCTAGCGTAAACATCATAAAATCGATTCCAAGTCCATATTGCCAAGCCAGGAAATTATCCTCCAATTGATCTTTATCAAAATCGACACTATTCAGCTCCTTCTTGGTCACAAATGAAAAGACCGGTCCGGCATTGGCTCGTAAAGCCACTGGCCCTTTTTTTATCAGATTAAGTCCGAGCAGTACCGGAACATCAACGGTTTTCAAGTCGAATGAATTAACGACACCATCATCTTTCAAGTCGCCACCCTTGGAGTTAAAATATGCTTCAGGCTGAACATAAATACGACCAATATTTACGCGAGCAAAAGCTCCCGCATGGAATTTACTGATACTTTCTTCGTTGTATTGACTAAGATCAGTTGTCAATTTCGAGCTGGTGAATCCCCCTTTTAATCCCAACTCCAAAGGTAGTTGCGCTGTTGCCGGAAGTAAAAAAGAAGTCAATAATAAAATGATTGCAAGTTTTTTCATGATATAATAAATGTTTGGTTTAAACTCTAACGCTAGTTGATAACATAAATTGTTTTGGCTGCTTTGAATATAAACCCAAAAATACAATATCATAAGCAATCTGTGGCAGTATTTCCCATCGAAATTACCGATCAGTTCTGGCTTAAAAGACCAAGTCGCAGGCTTCGGGTGGCATCCAGTGTCTGTCTTTGCCTTCCCACTTCACATTGCAACCAATTGGATTGGTAACAGGTACAGAAACTTTCTTTCCGGAAACAAGCTCATGAAGCGTTCGGTCCAAGTCGTTTTCAGTAATGCGTGAAGCATCCCGGGGAGAGTCCACGCCCCTGCCCGTATAAACCAAGTGCCGGCTTTGATCAAAGACATAAAAGTGAGGCGTTCTCAGAGCACCATATTTTCGGGCAATCTCCTGACTTTCATCACGTAAATACACCCAAGGAAAACGATGATTCTGCATACGCTCCACCATATGGTCAAAATCATCTTCCTGGTAGGTATTCGCGCTGTTCGAATTAATAGCGACAAACTGAACCCCTTCGGCTTTGTATTTTTCAGCTGTACTGCGTGTAATCTCATCGCTGCCTACAACATACGGGCAATGATTACAGGTAAAAAATATGACCAAAAACCGGGCCGACTCAAAATCGTTCAACGAGTACGCTTTGCCATCCGTAGCAGGAAGTCGAAAATCTTTAGCCTGGGCGCCTATTTCAAGTGTAAAACTCATTATTTATCATTTTATAGGTTACAAAATAGGTAACAAGCGAAAGGTGAAACTTGTTGGGAGTAACTTTTGAAGGATTTACTGGTCGAAAAAAAGCAGTACCTGATAACCAATCAGAACGTTATCTCGTAACGACTAACTAAAAAAACATCTAATCTGATTTGGAAATTAGAAAAAAAATTTTCTAGTTTACAAATACAATACCTCCGGGTATTGTTTAGATGTAAGTTATTAATTTAAAGATTATTAAAACAAAAATGAAATCAAAGAAAAGCTCCAAAAAAATGCAAAAGCACTTTGACTTTGAAGATGTTGATTCTGGGAGCAAATCACCAAAGGGTACCAAAAAAGATCGAGGTTCAAAACGCCGCCTGTCTATTTATGATGAATTTGATGATGAGATAGATTTTAATGACTTTAATTCAAGCGAAGACTTATACGAATAGATACTCCAAGTTCCATTTTTCGACCATTTCTGCTAGTTAATTACATTAAGCTTTTTTCTATTCAGGAAAGCTTTTAGGTTACCTACCGCAATGCTCATTAAGCGCTGGCGTGCTTCCTTTGTAGCCCAGGCAATATGGGGAGTAATGTAACAGTTTTTGGCCGTTAACAGTGGGTTGTCAGCTTCAGGTGGTTCGGTTGATAATACATCCAGCCCAGCTGCAGCCAGATGCCCACTATTCAGTGCATCTGCCAAATCCTGCTCGTTAATTAATGGACCGCGCCCGGTATTGATTAAGATTGAGCCAGGTTTCATTAAGTCCAGCTTGCTTTTATTGATGAACCCTGCGTTAGTTGCCGTTAACGGACAATTGAGGCTTACAACATCTGATTGGGTCAACAGTTCGTCCAGCTGGCATTGGGTAAATTCTTCGGGGATATCGGTTTTTACCGACCTGTTCTGGAATAAGATGGTCATTCCTAAGGCAGCTCCAATAGCGGCCACTTTTCGGCCTATTTGGCCAAATCCGACTATGCCAAGTGTTTTTCCGCTCAACTCAACCTGTGGAGAAACACAAAAAGAAAAATTCTTAGAATTCACCCAATCTCCCTGGCTTACTGCCTGCGCATGCAGGTGTACCTGGTTGGCAATATGAAACAGGTGAGCAAACACCATTTGCGCCACAGATTCCGTGCTATAAGCCGGTATGTTAGTCACCACAATCCCCGCTTTACTGGCGGCATCTAAATCAACCACATTATAGCCCGTAGCTAAAACACCCACATACTTTATCGAAGGACAGGCACTGAAAAGCGCTGCATCAAGTACCACTTTATTGGTGAAAACAATTTCAGCATTTCCAATCCGCTCAATGCGTAATTCGTTCGGGGTGTTGTCATATATGTCGCACTGCCCAATGGCTTTTAAAGCATCCCAACTCAAATCGCCAGGATTTAAGGTAAACCCATCTAAAACAACTATTTTCATTTTAAATCTTTTGTATTCGTAAGCCGAAAGTAAGGAAATAAAGCTGAAAAAAGGAATGGAACTTACAAGGATACCTAAACGCTATCCGCTCAAAAACTGAAATTGCATCAAATCCGGAGGCACAATAATGTATTCCAGAAAGACAATCCGCCCTTTTAACTCAAAGCCTTTCTATACTAACAAGGCATCAAACTATAGCTCGTCAAAGATGTTATGAATTCGAGCTGAGAGGACTTGAGACCGATTCGCGATTACAGCATAGTACTGCCTGATGGTTTTCTGATCATTTACAGGCAATTTCGTTAGGGCTTTCGTTATTAAATCATACGAAATATTTTTATAAAAAGCCTCAGCAAAAGCTCCTGTAAGGGCTGAAACATTGCTATTTCCAACATTTAGCTGACCCCCTCTTCTTATTGCATCTTCAAAACTATTCGTTTCGGTAAAGGCAGCCAGTGCCCGCCAAAAAATGTCTTCAGGGTTCTCTGGATTCCCTGCTTCCCTCTTTAATCTATCGAATGCCTTTCGATTAATTTTGACCTCAAATGCTTCAAAAAAACGATTCAAAGCCATTTCCTTCCTTTCGCAGTGCATAAGCAAAGAGACCAAGAGTGAACTTGCCCTTGAAAATTTCTCTGTTTCTATATGGACAGAAAACACTTGAGAAGCACTGTATGTCAATTCTTTTATTTCTTCTGAGCTTGTCAAAAAAGCCCCAATGGGTGTTAGCCCAATGCAAACTTCCGGAAGGTTTTTTGCTGAAGGTGTCAGCGTCTTTCTTTCGGCAAAGAAAGTTTCCTTAAGTGCTTTAGAATATTTTACTCCATGATGGGCAGTCGCCCTCTCTTTAGCCATAGCGGCCAGTCGCTCTGAGCAAATAATTCCTTTTTCTCCTGAAAAAACAAGCCAATTAGCACAAGCCATTGCCAGTACTGCCGAAAAAGACCAGGAGTGAGCATGTAAGAGCATTCGCTTGTCATTGACCTCATCACGGCTAATTTGGGCCTCTACTCCGGCCATATCTCCAATTATCAGACCTAACATTATCGTCTATAATTCTTTATTCATGCAAAAGACCATCTCTGATACAGAGACAGTCTTTCAAATTTTTATCTAAGCTGACGTTTATAAGTCCAGCAACAATTCTTCGGGGTTGATCCCCTGATTCAATAAACGCTCCGGATTTTCAATCAGTTCTTTTACTTTCACCAGGAATCCAACAGAGTCTTTTCCATCAATTATCCGGTGATCGTAGGATAAGGCCACATACATCATCGGGCGAATTTCCACCTTGCCATTGATGGCCACCGGGCGGTCAACAATGTTGTGCATGCCTAGGATAGCCGACTGTGGAGGATTAATAATTGGCGTGGACAATAAAGAGCCAAAAGTACCTCCATTGGTAATGGTAAAGGTACCGCCGGTTAATTCTTCCACCGAAATTTTCTTATTCCGAGCCTTTTCTGCCAAATCTTTCAGGTCTTTCTCAATCTGAGGAACCGACTTACTTTCAGTATTTCGAATAATAGGAACCATCAATCCCTTGGGGGTTTGCACAGCAATGCCCACGTCCACAAACTCAGGCTGAATAATCTCCTCTCCATCCAGCATGGAGTTGATTGCCGGATGAAAGTTCATGGCCACAGCTGCCGCTTTTGTAAAGAATCCCATAAAGCCAAGCTTGAAGTCGTGCTTTTCGATAAAACGCGCCTGATGATTTTTGCGCAGCTCCATCACCCGGCTCATATCAATCTCGTTGAAGGTAGTTAGCATGGCTGTTTCATTCTTTACAGCCACCAGGCGCTGACTCAACTTACGGCGTAGCGAACTCATACGCTCCCGCTTTTCCTCGCGCGAGAAGGCCGTCTGCGAAGGAGTAACTGCTGTTTGCGCCCTAGGCAAGTCAATAACCGCTTCAACCTCCTTTTTTGAAATTCGTTTTAAGCCTTGCAAAATATCATCCACCGACAGGTTATTTTCTTCCATCATTTTTTTGGCCACAGAAGTGATTTTCACATGCGATTGATCAGTGGTGCCAGCGGCTTGTGATGGCTTCTCCCCTTCTTCAGAACCCTTTTTATCCGGGGACTTCGCAGGGGGTGCAGCCTCTTTCTGCTGTTCTCCGGCAACTGCTTTCGTTGCTTTTTCCGCTGGCTGCTTTTCTTCCGATGCCTCCCCTTGAAATGAGGTATCAATGGTGCAGGCAATGGCGCCAACTTCAATGGTATCGCCTTCCTGTGCGTTAAATTTCACTTTTCCGCCTTCATCGGCCACCAAGGTCAAGGTTGCTTTATCCGATTCAATCTCGGCAATTTCGTCATCTTTATCAACAACAGCACCGTCTTCTACCAGCCATCTTCCAAGCTCGACTTCTGTTATTGACTCTCCGGGTGTTGGTACTTTTATTTCAATGATCATGATTTTTTTCTTATGCTTTTGCTAATTCTTCAGCATTAAATACTTGTTCCAGGATCTTATTTAATCGATTGTTGTGCTGTTTCATGAGCCCACCAGCCGGGCTACCGCTTTCCGAACGCGAAATCACCTCAAAAGGAATATCTTTCAGGTTGCGGGAAATAAACGGCCATGCTCCCATATTGCCAGGTTCGTCCTGTGCCCATACAATACGCTCTGCTTTCTTGTACTTTTTCAGAATCTCATGGATTTGATTCGTTGGAATAGGATAAACCTGCTCCAGCCGCACAATCGCAGTTGTGTCTGCACTTGACTCCCGTCGCCTTTTGACCAAATCATAATACAGTCTTCCGGAAGTAAAAACAAGCTGTTTAACCTTCTTTGGATCAGCTAACTGGTCATCGATTACCTCTTGAAAATGCCCATGAGCCAGTTCTTCCAGCGAACAAGTCACCATTGGGTGTCTGAGCAAGCTCTTCGGTGTAAAAACAATTAAGGGAACACGAGTGGGCATGTTCATATGCCTTCTCAGCATGTGAAAAAAGTTGTCGGGTGTTGTCGGCTCAACAATCTGCATGTTGTTGTTGGCTGCCTGTGCAAGGAAACGTTCAATTCGCGCGCTGGAGTGTTCAGGCCCCTGTCCCTCGTAACCATGCGGTAGAAAAAGCACCAGGTTATTCATCAAGCCCCATTTTTCATTGGCTGAAGTGATGTATTGATCAATGATTACCTGGGCAACATTGTTAAAATCACCAAACTGCGCTTCCCAGATCGTTAATGCCTGAGGCTGAGCCATGGCGTAACCATATTCAAACCCCATAACTCCATACTCTGAAAGCAGCGAATTATAGATGTGAAAAGGCCCTTGTTTTGGCGAGATATGTTTTAGGGGAAAATACTTATCTTCCTTGTCTTCAACAACAAAAGCGGCATGACGATGAGCAAAAGTTCCTCTTTCACAATCCTGCCCGCTGATACGCACCGGGTGTCCTTCGTCAACCAGGGTTCCATAGGCCAGCAGTTCGGCCATCCCCCAGTCCAGGCGATCATCCAAAATCATTTGCCGGCGGTCAGCCAGTATCCGATTGATTTTATTGAAAAACTTCATCCCTTCCGGCACCGAGTTGATTTTTTTGGCCAGCTCCACCAGCTTGGCTTTTGGAACGCCGGTTTTCACAACTTCAAAAAAATCTACTTTCTGAGGTTTCTCGTATGATTTGTACTCATCAACCAAAAACTGTTTGATTTTAAGCTTTTCAATTTCTTCTGAATCTTTGTATTTCGCATTCATCAATGCATCAAAAGCCTTGATGTCATTTTTCACTTCAGAAGCGGTCATAATGCCCTGAGCAATTAGCTTTTCGGCATAAATATCTCGTGGGTTCTTATGTTCCGAAATTGCTTTGTATAACTGAGGCTGGGTAAAACGGGGTTCGTCCCCCTCATTGTGTCCGTATTTCCGGTAACAAAGAATATCGATAAAGACATCCGTTTTAAATTTTTGACGGAATTCCATAGCTAGCTCAATCGTGTAAATCAGCGACTCCACGTCATCGCCATTCACATGAAAAACGGGAGAACGCGTCACTTTGGCCACATCCGTACAATAGGTACTTGAACGTGCATCGAGGTAATTGGTGGTAAAACCCACCTGGTTGTTAATCACCAAGTGAATGGTTCCGCCTGTCTTGTATCCCTTAAGCTGCGACATTTGAATCACTTCATACACCACTCCCTGCGCAGCAATAGCCGCATCACCATGAATAATGATAGGAGCTACTTTATCATAGTCGCCATCATAAAGCGAATTGATGCGCGAACGCGACATTCCCTCTACCAATGGAGCAACCGTTTCAAGGTGCGATGGATTGGGCATTAGGCTCAGTTTCACCTTCTTCCCTTGGTCCGAAATAACTTCATTCTCATAACCTAAGTGGTATTTCACATCTCCCAAGGCAATGTCTTCCTCGTATTCGGTGCCATAAAATTCTTTGAAGATATATTCATACGGCTTTTTCATGATATTAGCCAGAATATTTAACCGTCCGCGATGAGCCATACCAATGATAAATTCACGAATGCCCAGTTCTGCCCCTTGTTCAATAACGGCATCTAAAGCCGGGATCAGCGATTCGGCCCCTTCCAGCGAGAAGCGTTTCTGGCCCACAAATTTTTTATGAATAAAACTTTCGAAGCCCACTGCCAATTTCAAATGATAGAAAATATGCTTCTTCATTTCGGGTGTAAATGGCTGTGAGTTTTTTGTACTTTCCATCTTTTCCTGCAGCCAGCTCAATACCTGCGGGTCGCGCACGTACAAATATTCAACTCCTATGGAGTTACAATAGGTAGCTTCAAGGTGAGCAATTATATCTTTGAGCTTGGCCGCTCCAATACCAATGTTTTTTCCGGCTTCAAAAACTTTATCCAGATCACTTTCTTCCAGCCCAAAATTTTCAATGGCCAATGTCGGTGAATAGGTTCTCCGCGAACGTACCGGGTTTGTTTTCGTGAACAAATGTCCTCTTTGCCGATAGCCATGAATGAGATTGAGAATTGCAAATTCTTTATTAATTGGTTCATTCCAATCAATCTTTTCCGTAGCATAATTTGCCCGAGCCAATTCGAAACCTTTAAAAAAGTTTCTCCAGCTTTCTTCAACGCTTTCCGGATCATTCAGGTAATCCTGGTAAAGCTCTTCAACAGCAGCAATTTCTTGATTGCCGACTTCAGAGAATTTATCCATATGTTGATTTTATGGTTCTATAAAAATAGTTATTGTAGATTAACAATCCATCTGATTTTAAAGTTTAGTAAGCCTTCCAAAGAAAAGCAAGGAAGCTCAGAAAGCAGGTGTCTTAATTGCAATTCCGGGTGTTCAAAATAGCATACACATTCACGATTCAATTTTACAGGCCTCAGAAGCAGAATCTGCAAGACACTCATTTCCTGATTATAGCACAAACATTTTCAGAACATTGCTTATTGGCTACTTTTTCCTGTCATTTAACTGAACTGATGATTTACAAACTTTAAACTTGCAACAAATAGATCGATATTCCAATTTTCAGTATCTTAACAGCAACCTAAAAATACATCTCATGACAATCTTCTTTCGAATTCTGTTAGCCTTCCTTGCCATTCTGGTCTTACTCTATTTAATCGGTCCACGTCCGGAGAAACCGATACTTTCTTCAGAATTAAAGGATTTAAAAGTAAGTATAAACAACCTTGAATCATTTATACAGGACCGGGAATCCAAGCAGCCGGTAAAGCCGGACAACCAGGCAAGGATTGTTTGGGCTAACGACAGCATGAAATCCAAAACACCCTACTGCTTGCTCTACTTGCATGGGTTTTCAGCCTCTTGGTACGAAGGCACGCCCACGCATTTGAATTTTGCGCATCATTTTCAAGCCAACGCTTACCTGCCACGTCTTGCCTCCCATGGCTTGGATATGCCTGAACCTCTTCAGGACATGACTCCGGACCGCTTGTACGAATCAGCCAAGGAAGCACTTCAAATAGCTCATTTGCTCGGGGAGAAAGTGATTATCATGAGCACGTCTACCGGAGGTACCTTATCCTTGAAACTTGCTGCAGAATTTCCGGGTATGGTAGATGCCCTCATTCTTTTGTCGCCCAACATCCGAATTAACAACCCAGGGGCATGGTTGTTAGCAGGTCCTTGGGGGCTTCAAATCGGGCGAAAGGCTAGCGGAGGCAAGTACCGTGTGGTGAACGATAATCCTGCCCACGAAGAGTGTAAACACTGGAACTGCAGCTACCGGGTGGAAGCAATGGTTTACTTGCAACAATTGGTAAAAAATACCATGCATAAAAAACTGTTTCAGCGGATTAGCCAACCTGTTTTTCTGGGGTATTATTACCAGGACGAAGAACACCAGGATGAAATTGTACGTGTAGATGCCATGCTCAAAATGTACGAACAACTGGGAACTCCATCTGCCTTGAAACGCAAACAGGCTTTTAATGCCCAGGCGCATGTTATTGGCTGTGAGGCATTCTCAAAAGCACAGCCAGAAGTAGAGCAAGCCTGCATTCAATTTGCCACTGAGGTTTTAAAAATGCAAGCTGTCAGCCTTCCCATTGCAGAAGAATGATAAAATAACAAAGCCGTATTTCAAAGAAAATATCCTTGAAATACGGCTTCATTATTAGCCTTTATTATTGTTGCAGCCTTAAGACAAGCTGCCTATTAAATCAAATTCTGTTGAATCGGAAATTGCAATCTGGTAAAAATTACCAACCTCAATACGGTCATCCTTTTCAATCAATACTTCACCATCTACTTCAGGCGAATCATATTCCGTTCTTCCAATAAAGTAGTCGCCTTCTTCGCGATCAATCAATACGTTTAAGGTTTTACCAACCTTTTCTGTGTTCAATTTCTCTGAAATCGTCTGTTGAATCTCCATCAATTCGGCAGCACGAGCTTCCTTGGTTTCTTCCGGCACATCATCTTCGTACATTTTAAAGGCGTAAGTATCATCTTCATCCGAATAGGAGAAAACGCCCATCCGATCAAACTTTTGCTCGGCAACAAAAGCTTTCAGCTCCTCATAATCCGCCTCGGTTTCACCCGGATGACCAACTAAAAAGGTTGTACGTATGGCAATTCCAGGAACTTCTTCACGAATCTTCTGCAGAAGTGCAATGGTTTCTTCTTTAGTGATTTTGCGGCGCATACGCCCCAGCATGTGGTTGCTGATGTGCTGCAAAGGCAAATCCAGGTATTTGGCCACATTGTCGCGCTCCCGAATGACTTTCAACAAATCCATCGGAAATTTTGAAGGATATGCGTAATGCAACCGAATCCACTCCAGGCCTTTGATATCTGCCAAGCGGTCAATCAGCTCGGCCAGCTTACTTTCTCCATACATATCAATCCCGTAGTACGACAAATCCTGAGCAATAACCAACAGCTCCTTTGTTCCTTCATTGACCAGGTTTTCAGCCTCTTCAACCAGGCTTTCAATGCTGCGTGATTTATGAATTCCGGTAAACTGAGGGATTGCACAAAACGAACAATGTCGGTTACAACCTTCACTGATTTTCAGGTATGAAAAATGATTTGGTGTGGTTTTTACCCGACGATACATTTTTTGCTCAAAGAAGTTGGCATTCAGATCCTTAATAATTTCTTTGTAGTCGAACTTACCATAGAACTTGTCCACCTCAGGAATTTCATTTTCAAGATCACTTTTATAGCGGGCCGACAAACAGCCCATTACCAGCAACTTATCCAGCTTCCCGTTTTTTCGGGCTTCAGCATAGTTCAAAATCGAATTGATCGACTCCTCTTTGGCATCTTTAATAAAACCACAGGTATTTAAAATGACAATGTTGGCATCATCATCTTCACTGTCGTGAACAACCTTAAAACCATTCAAATCCAACTGGTTGAGCAGCATTTCGGAGTCTACTAAGTTTTTGGAACATCCCAGGGTTGATATGTTAACTTTTCCTCTTTTCATCGAATAAAAATTGTCTGTAATTAATTAATAACTCATAAAATACGCTACGAGTTTTAAGCATGCTCTTCTGTGCCTGGCAACTTTAAATTCGTTGCCACAAATTATTCGGAAGCTCAAAAGAGTCTCTCGTTGAAGTGCGCTTAAGCGCAGCATTCGTTCCGTAGGTGTTTAGGGTTATAAGTTAGAATCTTCGACCACTACAACAAACAAAGTCTGAAGTGGTTTTTATTTTACTTTGAAGATGGATATGACTTAGCTCTCTGTACGGAAAAACAGCTCCCGAAACCAGTTCGGGATAGCTTTCATTGCTTCGGGAAGTGGTTTTAAGAGAATAGTGACTCCACAAAAGCTTTTCTTCGGAAAAGCTGTAAATCTTCCACTTTCTCCCCAATACCGATGTACTTCACCGGAATTTTAAACTGGTCGGAAATTCCAATCACCACGCCTCCTTTGGCTGTTCCATCCAGCTTGGTCAGAGCCAATGCGCTTACCTCGGTGGCTTTAGTGAATTGTTTGGCTTGCTCAAAGGCATTTTGGCCGGTTGAGCCATCCAGAATAAGCAGTACTTCATGTGGCGAATCAGGAACGATTTTACGCATCACATTTTTAATTTTTGTAAGCTCATTCATCAGGTTTATCTTATTGTGCAAGCGGCCTGCTGTGTCAATAATAACCACATCAGCCCCGTTTGCCTTTGCTGATGCCAGTGTATCATAAGCAACCGATGCCGGATCAGACCCCATGCTTTGCTTTACCAAAGGTACATCCACGCGTTCAGCCCAAATTTGCAATTGATCGATAGCCGCCGCACGAAAGGTATCGGCTGCTCCAAGCACCACTTTTTTCCCGGCCTTTTTGAAATTATAGGCCAATTTGCCAATAGTTGTTGTTTTTCCAACACCATTGACTCCCACTACCATAATCACATAAGGATCATTACTTGCAGGAAGTTCAAAATCGGCTTCTTCGTTGGTATTATTCTCGTCAAGAAGTTTTTCAATCTCTTCTTTCAGTAACTGATTGAGCTCATCAACACCAAAATACTTATCTTTTGAAACCCGGGCTTCAATGCGTTCAATAATCTTCAGTGTCGTGTCCACACCAACGTCTGAAGAAATCAACACTTCTTCCAGATTATCAAGTACTTCATCATCCACTTTGGACTTACCAATGATGGCACGTCCCAGCTTTTTGAATACGCTTTCTTTTGTTTTTGAAAGCCCCTGATCAAGGCTTTCCTTTTTTGATTTTGTAAATGATCCAAATAGACCCATAGCTTTCTGAATTTGAGTGGCGCAATTTACGAAATTTGAATGATATAATTTAATTAAATCAGCGAGGATGTGAAAGACTTAACAAGAAGGCTAAACTATGACTTTCGAAGCCTTCTAATTTCTTCTTTCACCTCATTCAAAACAGATGAAATATGCGCGGCTTCAATATTTTCGGGCTTTGGCAACTCAAAACTCAAAACACCTATCGCTTTCCAGAGCTCCAGCACCTGCTCCATCTCAAGCGAATAAGGTTCGTAAGCCGAATTGTCTGACTTCAACAGCAGTTGATTATTAGCAGTGAAGAATACCCGTTTGTAAACCAGTCCCTCTTCCCTGGTGATTAAAACATACGGTTGCCCTTCGCGCAGGTCATTGATATCCGAAACATACTCGCAAAAAAGATAAGATTCGGGTGTTACGGGTAACATACTATCCCCTCGAACCTGAAAAACCCGATAAGTAGCAGTTCTCGACAATTCGGGAATAGGCATATAAAAACGGGGCAATGCTCCCACATATTCCGGATCGGCAAAACCGCTCAGGTAACCAGCCGACGCCTTAGCCGGAACAATTGGTATAAGTTCTTCATTATCCTGATCCACCACAATGGGCAATATCCGTGGCATGGCCTTGCTTAGGGCCCGCTCTGCCTCCAAGGGCGTATCAAGCAGGCGATCAATGGTTGATTCAGACAAAGCCGCCAAACGCTGTATTACCGGGATCTTGGGCGTTGCTCTCCCCTCTTCATAAGAACCTATTAAGGCACGTTTTACCTCCAGTTCGTCCGCAAGTTGCTGTTGCGTCCACTTCTTTTTCCTGCGTAAGTATTTAATATTCTGAGCTAAGAAATTCACACCTTCAATTTTTTATAAAATCCATCATATCTTTCCTAACAAAATTACCAAAAATATTAGCACATACTAATATTATTAGTATTTTTGTAATAACAATAAGGAGCCAGAATCCTTGAATTAACGGGTAAAGATAAGGCAAGATGACTCAAAAAGTTCAGGAAAAACTAAAAATATTAGCAGATGCTGCTAAATATGATGTTTCCTGCTCTTCGAGTGGAAGCAGCAGAAGAAATACGCCAGGAGGAGTTGGAAATTCGGTAGCGGCTGGCATTTGCCACAGCTTTACCGACGATGGGCGGTGCATTAGCTTGCTTAAGATTCTGATGACGAATCATTGCATTTACGATTGCGCCTATTGCATTAACCGACGCACCAACGATCGTCCGCGTGCCACGTTTACCGTGCAGGAAGTTGTTGATTTGACCATCGGCTTTTACCGAAGAAATTACATTGAAGGGCTTTTTCTGAGTTCCGGGGTAATTAAGAATCAGGATTATACGATGGAACGCCTGATGCTGGTAGCTAAAAAATTACGTTTGGAAGAGCGCTACAACGGATACATTCACATGAAAGCCATTCCGGGTGCCAGTCAAGAGCTGATACAGGCTGCCGGACACTATGCTGATCGGCTAAGTGTTAATATTGAAATTCCAACCGAACAGCAACTAAAGAAGCTGGCTCCGGAAAAAGATTTTCAAAGCGTATTGCAACCCATGAACCAGATTCATCAGGGAATCCAACAATACAAAGATGAACGCCGAAAATTCAGGCATATACCGAAATTTTCACCAGCCGGCCAAAGCACTCAGCTCATTGTTGGTGCCAGCCCCGAAAGCGACCGGCAAATCCTGCAATTGTCCTCCAACCTTTATCAACGTCAAAAGCTGAAACGCGTGTACTACTCGGGCTACCTGCCCGTCAATGAATACGACCAACGGTTGCCGGCCATTCAGACTCCCCCACTTGTTCGGGAAAACCGGCTTTACCAAAGCGATTGGCTGATGCGTTTTTATGAATTCTCTGCTGATGAGATATTGAGTCCCGAACAACCCTTTCTCGACTTGGACGTTGATCCCAAACTGGCTTATGCCATCCGCAACCTGCACCTGTTTCCGGTTGATATCAATAAGGCCGACTATCACATGATCCTGCGGGTCCCCGGCATAGGTGTGCAATCTGCCAGAATGATTGTAGATGCCCGCCGCTTTCGTCACTTAACGAGCTACCACCTCAAAAAAATAGGCGTTGTATTAAAGCGTGCGCAGTACTTTATTACCTGCAACGAATTACCTGCTCGAATGACTGATTGGGATCCGGCGCAGCTAAAAAGCCACATTATTGCTGAAAGCCTAATGAAACGCAGAAAGGCTGGCGACACCCAGCTCATGCTATTTCCTCCTCAAACGGGAATGAGCAAGACTCCCAAACAACTTCATTTTAGAAACTGATGCTATGACTTACTTGGTTTACGATGGAAGTTTTGAAGGCTTCTTAAGTGTAATTTTTCAATGTTACCAGCAAAACCTAAGCCCTGCAAACATCTGCAGGGAAGCGGCTTTTCAAGAAATCCTGTTTGCCGAAAAACAATTCATTTCAACCGATGAAAAACAGGCAGAAAGGGTTTGGAAAGGCCTGCAGAAAAAACTCCATCGGCGCAATAAAGATTTGCCCTACCGAACTTTTCTATCAGAACAACCCGGCATTGAGATGATGCTTTACCGTTTCATTTGTCGTTTGTTTGACAACAATTTTAGCATTGAAACCGATTACGGAGATGCCGATGTACTTCAACTCAAAAAAATTGAACGCCAGGTACTGCAGGAAACAGCCCGGCTACTTGAATTTGTAAGATTTCAGGAAACCAAAGATGGCATCTACTTCGCCCCCGTTGAGCCTGCTTTCGATGTATTGCCTTTTGTTCTTCACCATTTTAAAAATCGTTTTGCCGATCAGCAGTGGATCATTTATGACATCAAGCGAAATTATGGCTTCTATTACGATTTGAAAACAACACAGGAAATCGTTCTTTCAGAACAGAATTTTTCGGCATGGGATGGGAAAGTAGACGCCAATCTCTTGCAGGAAAATGAAGTCAATTATCAAAGACTCTGGAAAAACTATTTTGACAGCATCAACATCAAGGAACGAAAGAACCCTAAGCTGCAACGTCAACACATGCCCCAACGCTACTGGAAATTCCTTCCGGAAAAGTCGCCCAAGTAATACTTACAGGCCCTAATCACACAACAAGCCAAAGGTATACAAACAAAAAAGCTCCCATCAAATGATGGAAGCTTTTCCGTTAAGTCAAACTAATATCTTTATTTTTTAAAGAAGTCTTTAACCATTTCATTAGGAACGATTTCTTCCTGAAATGTGTATGCTCCGGTTTTTTCTGATTTTACCATTTTAATTACTTTGGCAAAACCTTTACCGGCACCTTTTTGCAATGATGCAACTGCTTTCTTAGCCATATCTCAATTTATTTAATTTCGCGGTGAACAGTTACTTTTTTCAAAATTGGGTTGTACTTTTTCAACTCCAAACGATCAGGCGTATTTTTCCTGTTTTTCGTTGAAATGTACCTTGATGTTCCGGGCACACCACTTTCTTTGTGCTCGGTGCATTCCAAAATAACCTGGACTCTATTTCCTTTTTTAGCCATTGTTTACGCTTTTAAATATTCGTTACGAATCCTTTTTCTTTAGCTTCTTTTAATGCGGCAGTTAATCCTTTTTTGTTAATAGTACGGATACCTGCTGCAGAAACAGTTAACGAAATCCAACGATCTTCCTCTGGAAGATAGAATTTCTTCTTGAACAAATTCGGGAAAAACCGACGTTTTGTTCTTCTTTTTGAGTGTGAAACATTGTTTCCCACCATCATTTTTTTTCCGGTAACTTGACAAACTTTTGACATTGTCTTATTTTTTATTCAGAATCACACATTTTTCAAACAGTTCGCAAAATAAGCGTTTTTTCTTGTAAAAATCAAATTGTTTCGGTTTTTTTTCTTGGTTTTTTCAACAACTAATGGTTTAAAAATCAAAAAGTTTTTCTTCCTCTGTGTCAACAGGCTCTTAAATGACAACTTTTCTAGAATCAATTACCCAACAAAGATAGTCTTTTCCCGAAGTTAAGGAAAGCCCTTATTACCAATAATGGAAGAGATACTTTCACCTAACTATAAAAACATTTATGACGACATCCTGTTGAAGGAAGTCAGACGGGGATTGCTAATAATCGTCAGCCCTGTTTCTTTTTATCGAAAAGTCCGCTATTTTAGAGCAAGTTTTATTTGACCTATGAATTCAACTCAAATACGCCATTATCCAACGATTTTAGGAGCCGCTCATTTGGTTATCCTTTACATCTTTATTCAAACGGTTGTTGATTTTCCGTTGGCCATTTGGGACTATTATCATGGCACCGAGTATTTATCGCACCCCATCAAAAAAATTGTTCTTTCACTCGGATCCATATTGTTCATACTGTATTTTGCTTACCGAAAAGCCCAAACTAAAATCAGCAGGCTGTTTCCGGCTAAACGATTCAACCTGCTTATCTTTATTCCAATCCTGACATTTCTTGCAGCGGCTCATGTGTTTCTTGGAGAAATCAACCGGGAAGTCGAGCGTGTGTTTCCGGCTCCGCCTTGGTTTTGGGAGCTTTTCGCACGGATTTTTGAAAATGACTTCGGTTTTTGGGGAGCCTTGCTTAAAGTGGCTGTTGTTGCCCCCATTGTTGAAGAACTCATTTTTCGTGGCGTCATTATGCATGGTTTTATGCGAAACTACCCTAAAATCGTTGGGATTGTTGTTTCGGCCCTGTTCTTCGCCTTGTTTCATTTAAACCCCTGGCAATTTCCAGCCACCTTCCTGCTTGGGCTGCTCCTGGGCTGGGTTATGGTCATTACCCGAAATATCTTTGCCTGCATTATCGGGCACTCCATCAATAATCTGCTGGTTTTGCTTTCCATTGAATACTGGGAAGAAATGACCCAGTTTTCCTTCTTCTTGCTTGAAAAGGAAGACCAATTAACAATCAGCTACCTGGTAGCCGGTTTCAGCCTGGTTGTTATCGGCTTGCTGGCCACCTTTTCAAATAAATCAAACAAACAGCTTTCTTCATAATGGATTACGTTTTAATTGTCTTGGGCATCCTGTTTCTGATTAGTGGTATTTTGGGAGCCGTTGTTCCCGTATTGCCCGGTCCTCCACTCAGTTATATTGGTTTATTGCTGCTGCATATTACCGGGCGATACCACTTTTCAAGCCGTTTTTTAATTCTTTGGGCTGTTATTACTGTGGTGGTTTACCTGCTCGACTATTTTATTCCGATATGGGGAACTAAAAAGTTTGGCGGAAGCAAGCGCGGTGTTTGGGGAAGTATCATTGGCTTAGTTGTCGGCATGGTATTTTTCCCTCCCTTTGGCATTATTATCGGGCCGTTTCTGGGAGCCGTACTGGGCGAATTGAGCAGCGGGAAACAGTCGCACGAGGCTTTTCGCTCCGGCCTGGGATCATTCCTTGGCTTTCTGGCAGGAACCCTGCTCAAGCTCATCGTATCGGGCATGATGGCCTGGTATTTTGTTGCTGAAATGATCTAGCTGATAAGGTTTATTTTATGATTACTCCCTATATTTAAGCTGATCTTGATATTAACCCAACAAGGTTTTCGGGAAAAAATTCTACCTTTAACCAATTCTAAAGACGTTTGATGTTTAAAATTGAAATGGATCTGGTCTGGTAAATAACCTTTGACATGTTGTCTCAGGTTATCCCGTATCTAAACTCAGGCATAAGTTTGTCGGAGGTATTTTCATGTCTTTTTTGTAATAACATTTTGAGGCCTACCCCACCAATCAGATAATTCATCGGGCATGGTTTCAATCCTTTAAAAATCAAACATCAATGAGTAACGATAATACATCCATTCACGATTTCGACTTCAATCTAATCTGCGAGTATTTTTCCAGTATCGACAGACAAGGCCCTGGCAGCCCGGGAGTGACGCTAAAAGCCCTGAGTTTTGTCGATCACCTAACCGATGAATCGCGTATTGCGGATATTGGTTGCGGCACTGGCGGACAAACCATGGTTTTGGCGCAGCACGCGCCCGGACAAATTACCGGCGTTGATTTGTTTCCACTGTTTATTGACTTGTTCAATCAAAATGCTAGCAGGCTGAACCTACAGCATCGAGTAAAAGGACTTGTTGGCTCAATGGACAAGCTCACTTTTCAGAAAGAAGAACTGGACCTGATTTGGTCTGAAGGAGCAATCTACAATATTGGCTTTGAACAGGGACTAAAGGAGTGGCGCAAATTTCTGAAACCAGGCGGTTTTATTGCTGTCTCCGAAGTGTCGTGGTTTACAGACGAGCGCCCTGCCGAAATCGACCAGTTTTGGCAGGATGCCTACCCTCAGATTGACACCATTCCCCATAAGGTAGCTCAAATGCAAAATGCGGGCTATGTTCCAGTGGCTAGTTTTATATTGCCTGAAACGTGTTGGCTTGATCATTTTTACAAGCCACAAATTGCAGCACAGGAAGCCTTTCTGAAAAAACATGCCGGGAATCAAACTGCAGAAGCGTTTATTGCCAACCAACGCCATGAAGAAAAACTATACCAAAAGTACAAAGCCTTTTATGGCTACGTATTCTACATCGGGAAGAAACTTTAATCCATCTGAAATAAAGGAAGGATTGCTCCTTTAAACTGGACAATCCTTCTATTTAATAATCCCATTAAACAAAGAAAGAAGCCCTTGCAAGGCTTCTTTCTTTGTTTATCGTCGGAATGAGCGATTTTGTGCTTTGTTTCTGTTGGCAAAGAATTCTTGCCTACGCTGCCTTTTTTCCTTTTCAAAGGCTTTCTTTTCATTGGCCGTCATTGGCTTGTCGGTTTGTGGAAACGGATTATCCTTCACCTGATCAATTTTACGTTTAATCAAGCGCTCAATATCCCTGATGTACTCGTTTTCTTCTGGTTCGCACATCGAAATAGCAATCCCTTCGTCACCAGCCCTACCCGATCGTCCAATCCGGTGAACATAGGTTTCTGCCACATTAGGAATATCATAATTAATAACATACTTCAACCTATCAATATCAATTCCGCGGGCAGCAATATCAGTTGCTACCAACACCCGAATTTCCCGATCTTTGAATTTAGCTAAAGCTTTTTGACGCTGATTCTGGGCTTTATCGCCATGAATAGCAGCCGATTCGACACCATGTTTTTTCAGATAACGGACAATTTTATCGGCTCCGTGTTTCGTACGTGAAAACACCAACACCTGGTCCAAGTCCTGGTTTTTCAGAATGTGTACCAACAAATTGTTTTTATCTGCCCGGTTGGTGTAATACAAATACTGACTAATCGTTTCCGCCGTTGACGACACCGGACTAACCTCTACTTTGGCCGGGTTATGCAGAATTTTGGTCGAAAGCTCCATGATGTTTTTAGGCATGGTAGCCGAGAAAAACAACGACTGTCGCTTTGTCGGAAGCTTGGCAATAATCTTCCGTATTTCATGAACAAAGCCCATATCCAACATGCGGTCGGCTTCGTCCAGTACAAAATATTCAATGTGGTTCAGCTTGATAAATCCCTGGTCCATCAAGTCAAGCAAACGCCCGGGAGTTGCTACTAAAATATCTACCCCATTGCGCAAGGCATTGGTTTGCGCCCCCTGCTTTACGCCTCCAAAAATAACCGTATTCTTAAGGCCGGTATATCTTCCATAGGTCGATAAACTCTCACCAATCTGTATGGCCAACTCACGTGTTGGAGTGATAATCAGCGACCTTATGGCACGCTGATGGTTTCGCTGGCGCTGTTCTTGAAAAAGATGTTGTAAAATTGGAATTGAAAAAGCGGCTGTTTTACCGGTTCCTGTTTGTGCACTTCCCAGTACATCTTTGCGTTGCAAAATAATTGGGATCGCTTTTCCTTGTATGGGTGTTGGTTCTGTATATTTTTCTTCGTTTAATGCCTTTAAGATAGGCTCAATAATTCCTAGTTCTTCAAATAATGTCATTCACTAATTTTTGTTCCCACCTAAAAATAAACTGAATTAGAAATGATGGGATGATAAATAAAGGGCGCAAAGGTAGCATTTAAATCTTACTTAGGTTGATCGCACTCTTCAGCACTGCTTATAAGCCGCCGATTTAATATTACCAATACCTTATCGATGGAAGGACATAAGTTCAGTCCGGGCTGAAAACTTACAGGTTGAAGCTACTCCTCAGTCTGGCAAACAAGAATTAAGCCCGGATCAGAGATCCCAAATCCCTTCGTTTACAGCTATGTTAAGCCTTTGTAAAGAAGCCTAAACAAATAGAAGTGAAAATCGTTAACAGTATTGACTGAAATGAACAAATGACGAATTCTTTCTCAGCCCATTTCGTCCTGGAAAACCAAACAGATTAAAAACCATAAAACAAAAATGCACATGAAGTACTACATTGAAAAAATTACGAACTACACCTTTGACCAGGCCGTTGAAAAAGTAACGGATGAACTGAAAAAAGAAGGTTTTGGTGTGTTAACACAAATCGACATTCATGATAAATTGAAAGAGAAGCTGGATGTCGACTTTAGAAAATACCGCATACTTGGAGCCTGCAATCCTCCGGCGGCCTACCAGGCCTTGCAAGCCGAAGATAAAATTGGCACTATGCTTCCTTGCAATGTAATTGTTCAGGAAACCTTGGATAAAAAGGTTGAAGTAGCTGCTGTAAACCCCATCGCCTCGATGATGGCGGTGGAAAATCAGAAACTGACTACAATTGCCGAGGACATTACCAGTCGGCTGGAGCGCGTTATTGCTGCCGTTTAGCAAGCAACTTCCAACCAATTACCCATGAAAAGCAGATTGTAACTCCTTTCGAAAAAAAAAGGTGGAATCATCTGCTTTTTATGTTCTTTTAAAAATCCATTGGAAAGCAATCAAAAAATGCAGCCCTTATTAAACCACTAATAATCAAATCTCCATCACCGGCAAGACGCCACACTTCCTGTCTTTCATTTTTCAGAAGTTCAGACTGCAAGAAAGCTGTAAACCAATAAGCATAAGAAACACTTAAGCGTTACGACACAACAAACTGAAGTCCAATGAACTTAGGCCTGATCTTAATGAAAAGCGATGGCAAATAAGCCCTGCAGCTACCATTCAAAAAGAACAATTAATACCTTTGCAGGTCTTGTCAACAGTAAGAAACAGGACCAAATACCCCAATTAAAAAGTGGAAATCAAACGAATAAGCATGGTGAGAAGAAAAGGAAAACAATTGATTCGGGCTGAGGAAATTGCCAATTCGGTTTCACACGGAATTGGTGTTGCATTGGCTATTGCCGGAGTAAGCCTTTTAACGGTTTTCGGGGCACTTTATGGCACCGTCTGGCACATTGTAAGTTTTGCCGTGTTCGGCGCCAGCATGGTGTTGCTTTACCTGGCCTCTACCCTTTTTCACAGCGTTAAAAATCCGCGGCTAAAAGCAAAATTGAACCGTTTTGACCATTCAGCCATTTACATTTTGATTGCCGGCTCCTATACGCCAATATCGCTGATTGCCCTTCGCGGCTGGATTGGCTGGACCATTTTTGGCTTGATCTGGTCAATGGCTGTTGCAGGAATTGTATTTAAAATCTGGTTCTATTCATCCAAATGGCGCAACCTGTCAGCTTGGCTTTATGTCGCGATGGGCTGGTTAATCGTGTTCGCCATTGTGCCTATGATCAAAAACGTACCCCCAGTTTCTCTTTGGTTTTTGCTGGCTGGTGGGCTGAGCTACACAGTGGGTGCCTTGTTTTACTTATTTCCCAAAGTACCGTTTTTTCACCTGGTTTTTCACTTGTTTATTTTGGGTGGCTCGGTGTGTCATTTCTTTTCGTTTTTGTATTTACTTCCCATTTAGGCGGGCACAACACACCTTGCCAGTTCTCCGCTATGAATTTATTTGATTGCCACAGCTTCAAGTAACTGTTCAAACTCCTCCGGGAGTGTTGCCTCAAACTCAAGCTTTTCACAGGTAATCGGATGGGTAAAGCCCAATTTGGAGGCGTGCAGCATAAGGCGGTTAAAACCCCATTCGGCTTTTATCAACTTGTTCAGAGTAAAGTCGCCATGATGCGAATCACCCACAATGTCGTGCCGGTTTTTAGCAAAATGCTGCCTGATTTGATGCCAGCGACCGGTTTCGGGCAGCACGCGAACCAAGCTCAAGCACACATTGGTATGCTCCTTATAAGAAATGGCAGTTTGAACCGTACGTATTCTCTGAAAACGCGTCAACGCACTTTTCTTGAATTTGCTTTTTTTCTTTACCACCACTTTCTCATCAAAAACACCTTCCTCGGCTACCTCTCCCAGCACAATAGTGGCGTACTCCTTTACAACTTCCTTGCGCTCAAACTGAAGGGTTAAATCATGCGCCACCTCTGAGGATTTGGCCAAAATAATCAGGCCCGATGTTTTTGAATCCAGCCGATGCACGTTATAAATCCACTGACCGGTTTCATCGCCAATCAACTTGGTCAGGTATGGAGCATCGTGCGGCATAAAATCATTTTTGTGCACAGGTAAATCAACAGGTTTATTCACCACCAGTAAATGGTCATCCTGAAAAATAATTGGTATATCCATGAGGCGTTTTAAATGGGTTGTTTTTGTTTGCGGCTGCAAGATACCTTACTTTTAACATATCTGACTAAACAAATTCATAAATCCAGCTGTCTCGTTTAAATAAAGCAGAAAAATGGCCACCAAGGCCTAAAAAAGAATAACAATGAAACTAAATCCCTTGAATCCATTTGAAGAGCATGTAATCCGGTACAAAGGAACTGAACCGGCCTTTTCCGGGAAATATTACAAAAATAAGGAGACCGGAACCTATTGCTGCAGGCAATGTAATGCACCACTGTACCGATCGACCGACAAGTTTGACTCGGGCTGTGGTTGGCCCAGTTTTGACGATGAAATTGAAGGAGCAGTCCACCAGACACTTGATGCAGACGGCAGACGAACTGAAATAACCTGCGCCCAATGTGGTGGACACTTGGGGCATGTTTTTAAAGGCGAAGGGTTTACTCCGAAAAACACACGCCATTGTGTTAATTCGGTTTCGCTAAGCTTTGTTGCTGAAAAGAAATAGAAAAGGCTGCAAATGATGCAGCCTTCGAATAATTTATTGCAGCTCTTCGCTTGTAATCCCATCCAAATAGAAAATGGAGTAATAGCCTTTGCCGGTAGCCTCAATCTTTTCCCGCATTTCAGCAATTTGCTCCAGCTGATCCCGGTTGTGGTTACCTCCGTCCACTTCATGATTACCTTCGCCGTCATGGCCTAAGGCATGATCTTCGTTGCTGGCAACTCCTTCTTCTTCCAGCTCTGCAACCATTTCAGCCACATAGGCATCGTCAATTCTGATTTCCTGCAAAATTCCCTTCACTTTCAGGTCGCTGCCCATTTGCTCCTGATTGAATGAACCAATTTGATTGCCGGCTTCAACACGAATGGTTGCATCTTCGCTACTTCCCATCAGGAAACAACGCTCGCCACCGTGCTTGCAAACATGCGATACCATACCGGTTATCAGCACTTCTTTTCCAACAAATGCATCGCCTTTTTGCTGAATTTCATCAACAGTAAATACAGTTAATTCTTCGGAAGCCGCTTCCGACTTTTTCGAGGTTTGCTGGCATGCCGAGCCAATCAGCAGCATCGCCAGAATAAAGCTTAGTCTTCTCATACGTAGTGGTTTTTCTTTTGATGATCAAGATATATAAAATACAATAAAAAACAGCGGAAGCAGAATCCCCAGCAGCGTAAGCCACAAACCTCTGCCTGTTAGACCATTTTGGCCTTTTAAGATAAATAAGCCGGACAAGGCCACAAAAATCAGAATGGCAGCCAATACATCGGAAACCCACACCCAGGCTTTTAAGGTAGCAGCCATGTGCAACTTATTGATGTGATAAAAGACCGGCCGTTTCAGCAGCAGCTCCAACTTGGCTTGCCCACCTGTCGGGTCGAAAATAACCATTCCGTTCTCAACAAATACTTTCACCACACCCTCGTCGCTGTTAAAGTGCTTTTTGTAAACCGGGGCTGCCTCAAATTGCTGCAAAAGCTGCCCGATTTCATCTGAACTGTATGTTTTCCACTCCCCTTTTTCAAACTGAATGGATTCAGAAACAACAGAATAATCGGGATTCCAATCTTTCCGATGATTTAGCGCGATCCCTGAAACGGCGTAAATCAACAAGATTCCTGTAATGAAATACCCTAAATCCCGATGCCATTTCCTCAAAAAACGTCTCATGTTCATTTTTCTCTTTATTGTGAACCTAAGTTCATTATATTTGTATCGAATTTTGCAACGAAAATAAACAAAAATTAATCATAAAAAAGATGATAAAGATAGCAATCCCTTCAAAAGAGAACAGCATTGATAACCACTTTGGTCATTGCGAATATTTAACCATTGTTGAGTTAAACGAACAGCTTGAGATAATCCGGGTGAGTCCGAAAGCAACCGATAAAAGTTGCGGCTGCAAAAGCAACCTGGCCGAGGAGCTAGCCAGCGAGGGCGTTCAACTGCTTTTGGCAGGAGGAATTGGACAAGGCGCCATTAATAAGTTGAAGTCTCAACATATTGAGGTAATCCCCGGTTTCCAGGGAACGATAGAAGAAGTTATTGCCAAATGGAAAGCGAAAGACTTTCCGGCAGACCTTTCAATTTGTACTGAACATCAAAGTTGCTCGCATTAAGATTGAGTGAAATCAGCGAATTGAACCTGGGCGCTAATCAACTGATAAACATCGGCAAATGAATTAGCGCCCATTAGGCTGGTGCGCAAATGGGCAGCACCTTCAAACCCATTGACATAGATTTTGTAAAACCGTTTAAGGATATTGAAATTCTTTACACCTCCCCAGTTGGCCTCAAACAAGCGGGTGTGAAAAACAAGTTGTTCCAGTTTTTCTTCCCGGGTAGGATTTTGCGGAGTTGAATTGAAAAACCAGGGATTGTGAAAAATCCCTCGTCCAATCATGACCCCATCAACACCATACTGTTGCGTATAGTCTACGGCCTGGGCGTAGGAAAGCACATCGCCATTGCCCAAAACAGGAATTTCAAGCCCTGAAGCATCGCGCAAATCCACAGCTTTGGCTATTTCATCCCAATTGGCTTCACCATCCGACTGCTGCTTTTGTATGCGCCCGTGCAGCGTGATGGCGGCCGGTTTCGTCTCCAGCAATTGATTAATCCAGCGCTCCGTTTCGTGTTGTCTGATTCCGGTTCTTGTTTTTACTGAAACAGGTAGCTTGGTTGCTTCTTTCGAAGCCAGAATAATTTCCTGCGCCAAAGCAGGCTGATCGATCAGTGCACTGCATGATCCTTGTTTTACCACATTTTTAACCGGACAGCCCATATTAATGTCTATCCCATCAAAATCATACTCTTCCGAAATCTCCTTGGTAATTTTATGGAAAACTTCTGGTTTGTTCCCCCAAATCTGAGCAATCAGTTTAATCCCTTTTTCCTTCAGGACTTCCCGTTCACTTTTACTCACAATCAGGCGCTCTGAAACCCTTTCCTTCCCCTTCGGATGATTCATTCCGTCTACTGCCGTAAACTCAGTAAACAAAAGATGTAAACATTCGGGATATGAAATGCGGGCTACCAACTCACGAAATGAAGTGTCGGTAACATCTTCCATAGGCGCCAAGGCCATGATTGGAGCTTTTATCTCTTTCCAAAAATTAGTCATGCTCAACGGTTGCGCTTTGGCTTTCTGTTTTTAGCCGGTTATCAATGCTTTTTCGAAAACTTTTTCGGTTGCCAAATTTACGTTTGAAAGTTTGAACGTGCAACAAGCGCTCTTCTTCCGTGGCATGCAATACCGACTGACACTCACTAGTGCAACAGCCTTCGTATTGCAGAGCACAGGTCTCGCATTGAATAAAGAGGATGTGACACAAGTCATTGGCGCAGTTGGTATGCGTATCGCACTTACGTCCGCACTGGTGACAGTGGGCAATCACTTCCCCACTGACCGTTTCCCCCAAGCGCTGATCAAAAACGAAGTTTTTACCTATGAACTTTGACTCAAGATCAAGCTGTTTAATTTGCCGGGCATACTCAATAATACCTCCATGCAGTTGGTTAACATCGCTGAAACCATGGTGTCTCAAATAGGCACTTGCTTTTTCACAACGTATACCTCCCGTACAATACAACAGGATCTTACGCTCTTTTTGCTCCTTCAAATCATTGACAACCATTTCAATTTCTTCGCGAAAAGTATCCGCCTCAGGGCAAATAGCTCCTCTGAAATGGCCAATCTCACTCTCGTAATGGTTGCGCATATCCACCAGCAAAACGTCCGGCTGATCAACCAGATCATGAAATTCTTTCGCCGATAAATGGGTTCCAACATTGGTGGTATCAAAAGCACGTTCGTCCAAGCCGTCGGCCACAATTTTCGGACGCACTTTAATGGTCAGCTTATAAAATGACTTACCGTCATCCTCAATGGCATACTTGATCGGCATAGCCTTGAGCTGCTCCATTTCTTCCAAATGCGACAGAAATGCAGGCAAGGCTTGCTCCGGCACGCTCATCTGGGCATTAATTCCTTCCCGGGCCACATAGATGCGCCCCAAACATCCAAGCTTATCCCATTGAAAATAAAGCTCATTCCGGAACTCCTGAGGCTCATCAATCGCTACATAGCGGTAAAATGAAATCGTTCTTCGCTTGAAAGTCTCTTCATTCAAGCGCCTGGTCAACTCCTTTTTACTGTATCGGTTATACAAATGCATCTTGCTAAATTTTGCTGCAAAGATAAAAAATCCTTCCATATAGGAGTAGCGCATCTTTAAATGTGTTTCTCTACTGGCAGAAGTAAACTGTTCAGCCCTTTTTTGCTCATTTTCCGAAAATGCTGGTTATAAATGCAAATATATTCTATAACATATTGGCATTTTTTACACCCTGAAAAACAATTATTTATAATAGCCGAAATCGGCTGTGTTTTCTATTTGTTAAGAAATTTTAAGGTTTTTTTAATATTGGAATGAAATATATGCTATATTAGCAGAGCATTTAAAAACAAGTGCTTTTAAATGAAATAATTATAGATACCTTTTCTCTTTTAAACCAATAATTATTTTCTGGTCTAACTAAACTAAATTATGGACAACGGGTTATCATGACGATGGTAACCCGCTTTTTTTTGCACCAACCAGTCAATAAGGATCTTAGCCTATAAACACCCTTCACAACAATCCTTCGGAATAAACAGGGCTCTTTCATGTTATTTATCTATAAATTAAATTTTACGAATTTTATTCTCATAAGCGTTTTTAGAATACACCCACTTCTTTTTTGTAATTGTTCTCCTGCTGACGACATTCAGGCAAAAACTTCTGCCTGATTAATAGCAAATTACATACGGATTAATTATATTTGGTTGACAAGGATTATTTTCACACTTGACAGTTTTTTATACCATCCTTTCAAGAATTTACATCGAAGATTAATCCTACTTGTGCGTGTGCTTAAACAAGAAGAACAAGAAAGGAAATATTGCTGACTAGTCTTTCAATAGGACAAAGATTAAATCGGCTTAAGATAGAAGGTGTTGGAATTACAGCAGTAATTGCTATGAATAAAGCGCAAAATACAGGTAATGGAGAAGGAAAACTACAATCAAAAAAACACAGGTAAAAATACTAACTCTTCGGGGAATGACACTGCTCAGGTTCCCGCAAGTACCAATAATGTCAAAGTTAATCCGATAAAAATACTTCATCTGGAAGACACACCCGAAGACTCTGAACTGGTGTTGATGGCTCTGAAAAGAGATGGCTGGCGTATCGACTACACCCGCGTGGATAGCGAAGCTGATTTTGAAAAAGCTTTACAACAAGCCAGTTTTGATATTATTCTGGCTGATTATCATTTACCCGGATACAATGGGATTGCCGCTTTGCAATTATGCGCCGAACACTATCCTGAAACTCCGTTTATCATTGTTTCAGGCACTCTGGGCGAAGAGATAGCTGTTGAAATGTTAAAAGTTGGGGCCAATGACTACCTCCTGAAACAGAATCTTCAACGACTAAGTCCGGCCATCAAACAAGCCTTGGCTGAAACCGAACTGAAAAAGCAAAAACAAAAAGCCGAAGAAAATCTCAGGCAAAGCGAAGAGAAATACCGTAAGATCTTTGAAAATATTCAGGATGTATTTTTCCAGATTGATACACATAACCATTTTCTAGAAGTAAGCCCTTCCATATCTCGCATGATTGGCTACTCCCCTTCTGAGTTGATCGGTCATCATGCCTTTCATTTTTTTGAACATCCAGAAGAATATGACTTCCTGATCGAGGAAATTCAGCAACATCTGGAAGCTTGGGACTACGAAGTTCGGCTAAAAACGAAAAAAGGCGCCATTAAGTACGTTTCGCTAAATGCGCACAAACTATTTGACGACAATGGAACCTTAATCGGAATAGAGGGCTCCATGAGAGATATTGACGAACGAAAGCGCGCTGAACAAGAACTCATTGAAGCCAAGAATCACGCAGAAGAGAGCGATCGGTTAAAGTCCGCTTTCCTGGCCAATATCAGTCATGAAATAAGAACTCCAATGAACGGTATTCTTGGATTTGCCAGCCTTTTAAAAGAACCTTTTTTAGAAGAAAGGGAGCAACAGCGATACATCAAAGTCATTGAAGAAAGCGGCCAACGCATGCTAAACCTGATCAATCAAATCATCGATATTTCAAAGATTGAATCCGGCCAAATGAAAGTCGTTAGTTCCAAAGTCAATGTCAATGAAGAGTTCCAGCGTCTGCTGACCTTCTTTTCACCCATGGCCAAAAGGAAGAACCTTCTTCTTCGTTGCACGAAGCCTCTTCCGGAGAAACATACCTTGATTTATACCGATCAGGAAAAGCTTTTTGCCATTTTATCCAACCTGCTGAACAATGCGCTGAAGTACACCAAAGCCGGCTGGGTTGAGTTTGGTTGTAAACTCGAAAGTAATCAGCTTCATTTTTTCGTCAAAGACTCAGGCATTGGTATTTCAGACCAAAAACAAGCTGCGATATTCAATCGTTTCGTTCAGGCTGACATATCGGTTTCCAAAGCCTACGAAGGTGCAGGCCTTGGACTTTCGATCTCCAAAGCCTATGTTGAGATGCTTGATGGAACGATCCGCCTTGAATCAGAAAGAGACAAAGGATCCTGCTTTTTCTTCAACATCCCCTACCGGCCTGCTTAAACGCCTTTATGCTATTGCTTTCAGGGCCTCCTCAATGTCCTCAATCAAGTCCTCCGCAGCCTCTATCCCCACTGACAAACGCATGGCCGTTGGGCTGATTTTCATGGCCTTTCTGTCCTTCTCCGAAAACTCCACAAAAATGGTTGACCAAGGATGAATAATCAACGATTTGTTGTCGTTCAAGTTGGTTGCACGGCGAATCATTTGCAGATGATTCATGAAGGTAAAGCACGCCTTTTCCGACTCCAGCTCAAATGTCAGGATCGTTCCTGGCTTTCCCTGAAACTGAGTTACGGCCAACTCATAATCCTTGGAACCTTTCAGCCCGGGATAAGTAAGCCCACAAACCTTGGGATGCCGGGTCAAAAATTCACCCAACTTCATACAACTGCTATACGAACGCTCGAAACGAAGTTCCAGCATATCGAGTCCCAGAATCTGATAGTGAGCAGTGTGTGCAGACATTGCGCTCCCCGTATTTCGGAAATAATTTTTCCGCAAACGAGCCATAAAAGTATCTTTCCCAAACTTTTCTGTCAGTGATTTCAGGTTTGGGTTAAGCGACCAGTCATAGTTTCCATGATCCAGAATCACCCCTCCAAAGGACGTACCTCCACCAGAAATATGCTTGGTCGTTGACATCACTTCGATATCGACTCCTAGAGAGCGGCCATTAAAAACGACCGGAGGAGTAATGGTACTATCTGCTATTAACAGCAAATTATATTTGCGCGCAATGGCCGACAGTTTTGAAATATCTGCCAACTCCAACTGCGGATTGGTAACTGTTTCAAAGTAAATTGCCCGGGTATTTTCATCAATCAGTCGCTCCACCAAATGCGATTGGGTAGTATCAACAAACCGTGTTTCCAAGCCATAGTTTCGTAAACTTTGATCAAGCAAAGAGAAAGAATGGGCAAACAGATGATTGCCTGAAATAATGTTGTCGCCACTTTTGCAAACCGACAGAACTGTGTTGCTGATGGCAGCCATCCCCGATGCAACAGCCAACACCTGATGCGCTCCGGTCAGCGCCTTCATCTTCTGCTCGAAATATTCGACTGTTGGATTACTTGTTCGTGAATAAACATGTGCCGGAAGCTCGCCTCTGAAATTGGCCGACATGCTTTCCGAAGAATCAAACTCATAAGCAACAGTTTCATAAACGGGCATGTCCAGCGCTCTATGCGCATCATTCCGCGGAAACGGAACATGAAGTGATCGGGTAGTAAAACTCTTTTTCATTCTTTCTTTGCTTGTTTATACACCCCAAAGATAACAGCTCGAAGCGAAATCAGTTTTAAGAAAGAGCACCCTATTTCAGCAACAGCAAATCGCAATCGCTCAACTGCTACAAAAACAAGCTATTTTAAAGCCACTTACAACAATTGCAGATCAATAAAGAATAATGCTTAAATGCCCTTCAAAAACCAACTGGCAATCCAGCTTAGCTAATTCCGAAAAATTCCACTTTCTTATTACCTTTGTTTTTTTCAATAACTGGCTATGAAAACAAGCTGTCTGACATTACTATTTTTGCTTCCTGCCCTTCTTCTATTTGGCCAAAATCCCAATCTAAAGCTGGGCCTACTCAAATACAAAGGAGGCGGAGACTGGTATGCTGATCCAACGGCTTTGCCAAATTTGATACGATTTTGCAATCAGGAGCTTCAGACCAGCATCGATCCAGAGCCCGCTACTGTTGAGCCGGGAAGCATTGAACTATTCAATTATCCGCTGGTGCACATTACCGGGCATGGCAATCTGATTTTTTCGGAGGAAGAAAGCCGCAACCTACGTGCCTACCTGGAAGCCGGCGGCTTTCTGTACATTGATGACAATTATGGACTTGATCCTTATATCAGGCGGGAGATGAAAAAGGTTTTTCCTGATCAGGAATTTACCGAACTCCCAGCCAATCATCCGATTTACAATCAAAAATTCAAATTTAAAAATGGCCTACCCAAAATTCATGAACATGACAATAGGCCCCCTCAGGGTTTTGGCCTGTTTCATGAGGGGCGCCTGGTTTGCTTTTACACCTACGAGTCGGACTTAAGCGATGGCTGGGAAGACCCGTCAGTGCACAACGACCCACCGGAGGTTCGCCAAAAGGCCTTGCAAATGGGAGCAAACCTGATCACCTACGTTTTTAGTCATTAACATCAACAAAAAAAACACTTGTGAAAGTACTTGCAATTAACGGAAGTCCGCGGAAACGCGGAAATACTCAACTTTTAATACAGAAAGTTTTCGAGCCGCTTCAGGCTGAAGGAATTGAAACCGAACTTTACCAACTTGGAGGCAAACAGGTACATGGGTGCACCGCCTGTGGCAAATGCCGCCAGGTAAAAGACGGACGATGTCACATTAAAAATGATGCTATAAACGAATGCATTGAAAAAATGCTTGAAGCCGATGCCATCATTCTGGGCTCGCCGGTCTATTTTGCTGATGTCAGCACCGAAATGAAGGCTTTAATTGACGTATCCGGCTATGTAACCCGAGGCAACGGCCACTTGCTCAAACGCAAAGTTGGCGCCGGAGTTTTAGCCGTTCGACGAGGCGGCGAGTTGCATGCTTTCGAAACACTCAACAATTTCTTTTTAATCAGCCAAATGATCATCCCCGGCTCAAGCTATTGGAACTTTGCATTTGGAGGCCCGGAAGGAGCGGTTCTGGAGGATGCCGAGGGGATGCAAATCATGAAAACGCTAGGTGAAAATATGGCTTGGTTATTGAAAAAATTAAAAGCCTGATCAAGCTTGAACTATGTGACAATCTGCTTGTTTTCAAGAATAAAATGACGATCATGAATTGGAATAAAGAAGCAGAGAAAATCACGAAAGAGTTCATATTTAAGAATTTTACCGAAGCGCTTCGGTTTGTCAATAAAGTCGGCGAATTAGCCGAAAGCATGGATCATCATCCTGATATCTTGATTCATGCCTACAAAAAAGTAAGTATCAGCCTGACCACACACAGCAAGGGAGGATTAACCGACAAAGACTATCAGCTGGCTGAAAAAATTGATAATATTTAACACATGCACCCCTGAGAAGGAATGAAACACATCTCTTCTCCCGTGCATAAAACCAGATTCCAGGCCTGTCAGGATGCATTGGGATTCAAACAACGAAAATGCATGAATTTACGCGTGAAGTTAAAATTCCTTTTTAACAATATTCTGAAGGGCTTACTCTGGATGGCAATTTTGGCAGCCTTGTATTTGCTTGCCAAGGAATACATTGTTGCTGACAATCACGACATCTGGCTTGAACGATTTTACAGCCGCCCAATGCTTATCTACAGCATCTACATAGGCTCTGAAATATTATTCGGCCTGTTCCCGCCCGAAATTTTTATGCTTTGGGCTTACTTTAAAGGCGATGTCTGGCACTATACCGCCAACGTCCTGTTTTTCGCCGGCGTTTCCTACGCTGCAGGTTATTTAGCATTTTTAATTGGGCGCTACCTGCGCAAAGTTGTTTTGTTTCGCTTTCTAGGTCGCAAGTTCTTTAGTAAATACTGGCCCTTGTTTCGTAAATATGGCTCCTTTCTAATTATCACGGCAGCCCTTACCCCCCTTCCCTGGTCGTTAATTAGCATGTTGGTTGGCACTACAGAATATCCCATGAAGAAATACCTAAACTTGGCCTTGTTTCGAATTCTGCGTTTTGGAGTCTACGGCTACATCATTTTTCAATCGCACCAATTGGCCTGACCGTGAATCTTCTGGGAAGCCCAGCGGGAGCGCAATGCCTTATTTAGACAAGCTTTTTTCAACCAATCGACACTAATCTTGTTTAGTAAGTGAACTCTAAAGATGAACTATGTTTAAACGATTAAAAGAAAAATGGGAGGTGGAGTCAAACATACAGCTGGCCCTCATTTTCTTGGTTTTTTCCATATCAGGAAGTGGTGCTCTTGTCATACGAAAGTTGGTCTTTCACCTGGTTGATTATTCGCCGGAATGGCCATTCTGGCTTACTGCTGTGACTTATGTTCTTACCATTGTTCCGGCTTACCAGATCATGCTAATCTTTTTTGGTACCTTGTTTGGGCAGTTTGATTTCTTCTGGAAATTTGAAAAGAAACTTTTGCGGCGGTTTGGAATCAAGCTAGACAATTAGCCCAGCCCTGCTTTTGCCAAAAAGAAGACGAGGCAACCAGAAAATTAACAGTTAATCAATCAAAGAAAAAAGCAATGGAAATAGCAACATTTGGAGCGGGGTGTTTTTGGTGTACCGAAGCCGTTTTTAAAGAGCTGAAAGGCGTTGAATCGGTTGTCTCGGGCTACTCCGGAGGCGAAATTATCAATCCCTCCTACCGGGAAGTAACAACCGGACGCACAGGGCATGCTGAGGTTGTTGAAATTGAGTTTGATCCTGCCACAATCAGTTTTCCGGAACTATTGGAAGTATTCTGGGCAAGCCATGATCCCACCACCCTGAACCAGCAAGGAGCTGATATCGGTACGCAATACCGCTCAGTCATTTTCTATCACAATGAAAAACAAAAGCAGCTTGCTGAAACCATGAAACAGCAGCTCAATGATGAAAAAATATTTAATGCGCCGATAGTAACAGAAATTAGTCCCTGGCAGAATTTTTTCAAAGCCGAAATCGACCATCAAAATTACTACCAAAACCACCCCATCCAAGGCTATTGCCAGTTTGTTATTGCCCCTAAATTGAGTAAATTCAGAAAGACCTTTCAAAGCAAACTAAAATAAGGCATCATAAAATTCAAACTGCTTTACCTCTCCTTATTTCTTGCACTAACAATACCTGCTTTGGCTCAGCGTGAATTCAAAATGACTGAAGGAGACACCACATTTGTGATGAAACGTTACTTGTTTATGTATCTTCTGGCTGGCCCCGAATGTAGCCAGGATTCAACGGAAGCCAATCAAATACAACAACAGCACCTGGCTCATTTAAACAAGTAGGCCAAAACCGGAAAGCTTGTTATGGCAGGTCCTTTTCAGGATGGAGGAAATTATCGGGGACTGCTCATTTTTGATGTAGCAACCATAGCTGGAGCGCGAAGACCCCGCCGTTCAAAAAGGACGGCTAAAAATGCAACGCTTTTACTGGTGGGGAGCCAAAGGAACAGCCCTCCCTTAAACGCTAGTCAAACTCCATTTCAAAAGACAGTTAACTTCGGGCCAAATCGGTTAAAGCATTTTTAGTCCGGTCAAGGTAGTTGTCAATCTGGGCAGTGGTTTCAAAACCAACAATCATCATATCAACACACCCCAACCCAAGGACAAACTTCAGGGCGTGATTGATTTTATCGCTGTCGTTCCGATACTCTCCATTTCCAACTAATTTCATCCCAACAACTCCTTTCCCTCTCTCATGAAGCTGATTAATAACCTGAACAACTTCTGCCGGATCGGGCTTATCCATTGCAATACCGTAAGGATTAATTCGAACATGGACAATATCCACCCAGTCGCTCGCAGCAGCTGCTTTCATGGCATCCAACGAATGCACCGAAACACCATGAGCCCGAACTATGCCCTTATCTTTTAGCTTTTGCAGAATATCCATCTGTCGCTTTTGCGTGTCCGTCCACTCGCTATCCACCATGCAATGAATCTGAACCATGTCAAGGTAATCCGTATTCAATTCTTTTCTGAAACGGTCAATCACCACATCCGCATCCGGCCTTTCAGGTTCGGGAATACCTCCTGGACGAACCCATATTTTTGAGCAAAGTGTAATTTTTTCACGCGCCATTCCCTCCAGCGCTTCTTTCATTAAAGGATGTGTTCCGTAGCTGTCGGCACAATCGAAGAAGCGAATTCCACGCTCATAAGCATGCCGAAGTACGCCCAGGCTCTTGCTCTTGTCCTGGCGGGTCAAAAAAGCGGTACGCCCTCCGGCATGTACTCCAGTCCCAATCCCAATTAAGCTCGTCTCCAAGCCAGATTGCCCCAGCCTGATCGCCTGCAACGGATCGGTTGAAAAGCTGTTTTTGCCAGAAGCCAATAAAGGGTTTGAGAATAAAAGATGTGCTGTTCCCATCGATAAAGCAGCAACAAATTTTCGGCGATTGAAGCTGGAAGCATCCATAGTTTCCTGATTTTAGTGTTGTTAGTTTCAACAAATATATCATAAAAATGGTTGATCAAGCTGAGTTTTAATGCCTTGAAGCTTGCCAGACAACATATAAAAATCAAAGCCAGTTTTGAAAACACCTGCCTATCTATATATTAGATACCTCGTAAAGCTTACCATTGGCTACCGATGCATCTCATGTCAAATCCGAATTGGACATCCAAATAACCTTTAGCATTCATAAAATGCGTTTTCTTTTCAGGTTCTATCCCAAAAGACTAAAAACAAAGCACTGCAAAAACACTCCATAACGAAACAAGCCTCAAGAAGCTACAAGCTGACTATGAGCACCCTCACTCAACTAGTCCCCTTTTAAAATTACATTATGAATCATGGTTCATAATAAAAAAGTTCATCCTCCCCAGAAACATGATAAAAATACAGGTTAATATTTTTTCGCTTAACATTAACTTCACAATGAGGGCCGTATTAATTAGACCCCTTTTAAATAAGATTTGAAGCCATACGATTGCTGTTTTAATTTTTATATTTGGTCGCGAAAATTATAGCGCAATCTATTCTAATTCACAATTATGAAGCAAATCAAATACATTACTCCTGAAGAAGCAGTAAAAGTTATAAAATCCGGAGATCGTGTTCACTTAAGTAGTGTGGCTGTTACACCACATACGCTTATCAAACCAATGGTCGAGCGTGGACGCGCCGGAGAGCTCTACGACGTTAAAATCCAACACATTCACGTGGAAGGAGAACTTGAGTATGCCAACCCCGAATTTGAAGGAATTTTCGTTTCCGAGCAATTCTTTGTTGGAGCCAACCTGCGCAAGCAAACGCAAGCGGGTTATGCCGATTACATTCCGGTTTTTCTGAGCGAGACTCAAAAGTTAATTCGTGAAGGTTACCTGAAAGTCAATGTGGCCATGATTATGGTGTCAACACCCGACAAGCATGGTTTTGTTTCACTCGGAACATCTGTTGACGCAACTAAAGCGGCTATTGAGTGTGCTGATGTTGTTATTGCAGCCGTTAACCCGAATGTGCCAAGAGCCTGGGGAGATGCCATGATCCACATCAATGAGATCGATTTATTTGTAGAAGATAACATTGAGCTTTATGCTCACGACATGGCTCCACTGACTGAAACGGATATTCAGATTGGTAAAAATGTAGCCGAGTTGGTTGAAGATGGTGCCTGCCTGCAAATGGGTATCGGTGGAATCCCCAATGCAGTACTGGCTCAGTTGGGCAACCACAAAGACTTAGGTGTTCATACCGAAATGTTTGCTGATGGTATTCTTCCTTTGGTTGAAAAAGGAGTGGTTACTGGAAAACACAAAGCGATTGATAAAGGTAAAATGGTAGCCTCTTTCTTGATGGGAACCAAAAACCTGTACGACTTTGTAGACGATAACCCCATGGTAGCCATGATGGATGTTGCCCACACCAACAATGTACATGTCATTCGACAAAATGATAAAGTAACAGCCATTAACTCAGCATTGGCTATTGACCTTACTGGACAAGTTTGTGCTGACTCAATTGGTATTAAACACTATTCAGGTGTTGGCGGGCAGATTGACTTTATCCGTGGTGCTGGCCATTCAAAAGGTGGCAAGCCCATTATTGCTCTACCATCGGTAACTGCCAAAGGGGTCTCTAAAATCAGCCCAATCCTCATTCCAGGATCAGGTGTTGTAAGTACCCGGGCTAACATGCACTGGGTAGTAACCGAGCAGGGAGCCGTTAACTTATATGGAAAGACCTTGCAAGAGCGTGCACGTTTGCTTATTTCAATTTCTCACCCACAACACCGTGAAGAATTGGAAAAAGCAGCCTATGAACGCTTCGGTTCTCATTTCCACTTTATACAAAAAACACAAAATGCATAATGCATAACAACAGGCAGGCTCGACCTGCCTGTTTTGGTATTTTAATGTTTTTAATAAAGAGAGAGTTTATTTTTTTAAATCAACTTCGAATTTTTGAGTCTTTTGTTTGAATATATTTCAAAGAAAGAAAAATGAAATCAGATCGTTTTGTTTTAGGAGCTCCAAGTAACTCTTCCCCGACTTTTCGCAGCAATGTGTCTGGTCCGCCAAAAGAGCAACACTCCTGAAACAGGCAAGCAGAAATACTTTATTAATCATCATAAATTAAATCAGCATGAGCGTATCACATATCGAACACATCGGAATTGCAGTTAACAGTTTAGAGGAAGCCATTCCTTACTATGAAAAGGTTTTGGGCTTAAAATGCTATGCCATTGAAGAAGTAGCAGATCAGAAAGTGAAAACAGCCTTCTTTAAAGTTGGCGACACAAAAATTGAATTGTTGGAGTCGACTGATCCTGAAGGACCAATTGGCAAATTCATTGAGAAAAAAGGTCAAGGCATTCACCACCTGGCTTTTGCCGTTGACAATGTTAACGAATCATTGAAAGAAGCTGAAGCCAATGGTGTCCGTTTGATTGATCAGACCTCACGTAAAGGAGCTGAAGGATTAAACATCGGCTTTCTGCATCCGAAATCAACCTTGGGTGTACTGACTGAATTTTGCAGCGAAAAATAACCAATTATCATTTATTCAATTACAATGAGCAATCAAGATAAAATCAACAAACTAATCGAGTTACGGGCTGAAGCCAAGCTTGGAGGTGGAATCAAACGCATTGAATCCCAGCACGCAAAAGGAAAATTTACAGCTCGCGAACGTATTGAAATGCTACTGGACGAAGGTAGCTTCGAAGAATTTGACATGTTTGTCACGCACCGTTGTACCAACTTTGGCTTGGAAAAAACCAAATTTATGGGTGACGGTGTAGTTACCGGACACGGAACGATTGACGGACGTGTTGTTTATGTATTCTCTCAGGATTTTACCGTATTTGGCGGATCATTATCTGAAACTTTTGCACAGAAAATTTGCAAAGTGATGGATATGGCCATGAAAGTCGGAGCTCCTGTTATTGGAATCAACGACAGTGGTGGTGCCCGTATTCAGGAAGGGGTTACCAGCTTGGCCGGATACGCCGAAATTTTCGAGCGCAACATCCTGGCTTCCGGAGTTATTCCTCAAATTTCTGCCATCTTCGGTCCTTGTGCCGGTGGAGCCGTTTACTCTCCTGCCCTGACTGACTTCATCATGATGACAGAGGAAAACTCGTACATGTTTGTAACCGGACCAAAAGTTGTTAAAACAGTTACCGGTGAAGACATCACAACCGAAGACTTAGGAGGTGGTAAAGTTCATGCCTCTAAATCAGGAGTTTCTCACTTCTTGGTAGAAAACGAAGAAGAAGGTGTTCTGATGATTCGCAAACTGCTTTCTTACCTTCCTCAAAACAATCTGGAAGAAGCACCAATCACCGAATGTGATGATCCAATCGATCGTCTGGAAGACTCATTGAATGAAATCATTCCGGATAACCCCAACCAACCATACGATGTAAAAGATGTGATTCACTCGTTGGCTGACTATGGTGAGTTTCTGGAAGTACACCGGAACTATGCTAAAAACATTGTGGTAGGTTTTGCGAAATTCGACGGACAACCGGTAGGAATTGTAGCTAACCAGCCCAACTACCTGGCCGGAGTATTGGACATCGAAGCTTCGCGGAAAGCAGCTCGCTTTGTACGTTTCCTTGACTGCTTCAACATCCCAATCATTACCTTAGTTGACGTTCCTGGATTCCTTCCTGGTAGCGGACAAGAATATGGTGGTATCATTACTCACGGAGCCAAGCTTATGTTTGCTTACGGAGAAGCAACGGTACCAAAAATTACCATCACGCTGCGTAAATCATACGGTGGAGCACACGATGTAATGTCATGTAAACAATTGCGCGGAGACCTGAACTATGCCTGGCCTTCAGCCGAAATTGCTGTAATGGGTGCTGCTGGTGCCGTTGAAGTATTGGAAGGACGTAAGTTACGCGAGATTGAAGATCCGAACGAACGCGCTGAATTCATCGCCAAACACGAAGAAGAATACAAGGAGAAATTTGCCAACCCATACCAGGCAGCTTCTTACGGATACATTGATGATGTGATTGAACCACGAAATACACGGATCCGGATTATTCGGGGATTACAGAGCTTAGCAACGAAAAAGCTGGTAAATCCTCCTAAAAAACATTCAAACATTCCATTATAATCACACCGTAGTTATGAATAATTTATTAATCCTTTTGGCTTCTCAGATGGATTTCGGATGGACTGTTGCCTTGGTCGGCTTTATGATCGTATTTGTTGCACTAACCACATTGGTTATTGTATTCTTACGACTTCCGAAGTTGATCAACATGAACTTCAAACGGAAAGAACCGAAGAAAGCCAAACCCCATTGCGAAGAAGAAGATACTGATTGTCATATTCAAGGTAATGTTACCGCTGCAATTGGTATGGCTATTCATCTTTATTTTAAAAATCAACACGACGAAGAAAGCAATATTGTAACCATTAAAAAGGTACGTAAAGCTTATTCGCCATGGAGTTCAAAAATCTATAGTGTGACCAATAACTGGCCGCGATAACCGTTTCATTGCATAACAAAACAAAACATGAAAAAATATAAATTCACCATCAGTGGCGATGAGTATGATGTCCATATTAAAGACCTGGAAGACAACGTAGCCACCATCGAAGTAAACGGCACCAAATACGAAGTTCAGATCAAGAGCGAAGTTAAAGCAACTAAAACGCCTAAGCTGATTCGTAAACCTGTCGTTCAGCAACCCGGCGAAGGTATGATCAAGAAAAAACAGTCCAGCGGAGGCATGCAGGTAAAAGCACCACTCCCAGGAACAATCTTCAAGATGAATGTGGCTGTTGGCGACCAGGTGAAAGAAGGCGACACGCTGTTGATCATGGAAGCCATGAAAATGGAAAACCAGATCCTTGCAGAAAAAGATGGCCAGGTTTCTACCATCAAGGTGAAAGAAGGCGATGCTGTACTGCAAGATGATGTATTATTGGAAATTAGCTAAAAAAGATTCTGGTAATGAAAAAACTATTCTATATAATTGCTGCTTTGCTGTTGACGCTTCCCTCTTTTACAGAGGCGGCTGAAAACAGCGACTTGGCAAAATCGATTACGGATGGGAAATGGATTAACCGAAGCGACGGTTACGTGGCGTCGCCAACATTCGATCCCAGTGTAGACAAAAAGGAAGATTTTGAGTCAGCAAAACGCTACAAAACCCTTTCTTTTTCTGAAAACTACACCTTTACAATGGACTCGCTGAAACAGCGGTATTCCGGTAAATGGACGGTTAAGGACGACAAAATTGTTATGACGTTCAACCCCAAAACAGTAACTCACCTTTACAAAAACACTGATCCTAATGCTCAAGCAGGTGGTTATGTGTCAGAGGATGAAGTTTTGGAATTGGGTACCCGCCAACTGGTTTTGCAAGATGGCAAACTCTCCGGAGACGGCTATGAGTACAAAAACTATTCAGGAGCGGTGTCGGGCTTGTTTAACTTTTACGAGTTTTCTGGTTTTGCCAATGCTACCTGGAAGCACTTGCTGATGATGATGATCGGATTCATCTTCATCTACCTGGCTATTAAGTATGACTTCGAGCCGCTGTTGCTGGTTCCTATTGGTTTTGGTATTCTGATTGGAAATATCCCGATGTTCCAGGCTGTTGACTTCAACCTGAAACTGGGTATTTATGAGCCTGGTTCAGTAATGAACATTCTTTACCAGGGTGTTGTGCAAGGTTGGTATCCCCCCTTAATTTTCTTGGGTATTGGTGCCATGACGGATTTCTCATCACTGATTTCAAACCCTAAATTGATGCTATTGGGTGCTGCCGCTCAAATCGGTATCTTCCTTACCTTTTTAGGAGCCCTTTGGATGGGATTTGCCCCACCAGAAGCCGGTGCCATCGGTATTATTGGTGGAGCTGACGGCCCTACGGCTATCTTTATTTCATCGAAGCTGGCTAACGGATTGAACGTAATGGCCAATGGCGAAACGGTGAAAAACCTGATTGGACCAATTGCGATTGCGGCCTACTCCTACATGGCCTTGGTACCAGTAATTCAACCACCGGTAATCAAATTGCTGACGTCGAAAAAAGAACGCTTAATCCGGATGAAACCTCCAAGAGCAGTTTCGAAACTGGAAAAAATTCTGTTCCCGATTGTTGGCTTGATCTTAACGGCCTACATTGCCCCTTCTGCCCTTCCGCTATTGGGTATGTTGTTCTTCGGTAACCTGCTGAAAGAATCAACTGTAACAAAGCGTTTGGCCGATACGGCGAACTTTGCCCTGATCAACACCATTACTATTCTGCTTGGAATTACGGTAGGAGCATCAACTCAGGCTGATGTCTTCCTGACTCCTTCATCAATCAAAATCTTCATGCTTGGAGCCATCTCGTTTGTGATTGCTACAGCCGGAGGTGTGATTAGTGCTAAAATCATGAACTTGTTCTATAAAAAAGAGAATAGAATCAACCCAATGATTGGAGCAGCCGGAGTATCTGCCGTTCCTGACAGTGCCCGTGTGGTTCAAACAATGGGACTGAAAGAGGACCCAACCAACCACCTGCTAATGCATGCCATGGCTCCAAACGTTTCCGGAGTGATTGGTTCAGCCATCGGTGCTGGTATCCTGCTTAGTTTCTTAATGTAAGAAATACATATTTCGATATGTTTTAAAAGGCTGTTCTCGTGGAGAGAACAGCCTTTTTTTTTGTATACTTGTATTCTTTAACCTAAAACAACACGATCATGAAGAAATTGCTACTTCTTAGCATTTGCATTTGCTTTTTATTTTCTGCACAAGCACAAGGTCCGGATGCTTTCCCTGAAAAGACCTTGAATGTCTTGGTGTTCTCCAAAACATCAGGCTGGAAACATCGTTCCATCTCCAGTGGGTTAAAAATGTTTAGTGATTTGGCAACAACTGAAGGCTGGAACCTAACAGCAACCGAAGATGCTAATCTATTCACCATGGACTTTCTGGTTAACTTTGATGTAGTGGTATTTTTAAACCCCACCCTGGACATTTTAACTGATAAGCAGCAGATGGCCTTTGAAAACTTTATGAAGACAGGAAAGGGCTTTGTTGGCGTTCATGCTTCGGCCGACTGCGAATACGACTGGGAATGGTATGGCCAACTGAATGGAGCCTATTTCCTGAACCACCCCCCCTCTCAAAAAGGAACTGTAATTTTTGAAGATCATAACCACCCCGCCATGAAAGCTTTTGAAGGTATGAATAAGTACACCACGGTTGATGAATGGTACACCTTTAAAGCCAATCCACGAGCCAAGGTAAATGTTCTGGCACGTCTGGACGAATCATCCATTAAAAAATCGGAAAATGATAAGTGGAAAATGGGCGACCATCCATTAATTTGGTGGCAGGAATTTGAAGGAATCCGGTCTTTCTATTCAGTATTCGGACATACGCATGAGGCATTTGAAGATCCAAAAATTCAAGCACACTATGCCGGTGCCGTCAACTGGGCCGGTAAAAGATAAAGAACAAACTGGACGAAAAAAGAGCCGGTAGCGTTAAACGTTACCGGCTCTTTTATTTTTATCAAACTGTATCACGATCAGATTCCGGATGCTTCATATTCCCCTAAGCAGCCGGCATAACCCGCTTTCTAGAGGAAATAAGAACTTGCCAGTCCTTTGGCCAGCAACAAGTCATTCAAACAATAAAAGTCGCCTATGGCCCTTATATTTTCATGACTGGTAAGTACCTCCTCAGGAACCCGGATGTACAAAACAGCCAGATAGCGACCATATTTTCCTTTGGTGTCTTTAATTGTTTCAACGATCGCCAAGCTTCCTTTTCGGATTAAAGATTTAACAAAATCAGAGGAAGCTTTCCCCAACTGATACTCGGGCGAATCTTTACGAACACCATAAACCTCGGGGGTATTCACGCCATAAAGTCGAATCCGTTCTTTGCGCACCCACACGCTCATCCCCAAGTCGATATCTACATCATAGGTATCGCCATCCACTACCCTTTGTATTTCTGCTTGATATTGAAACATGGTTGTCAGTTTTAGAATTACAAAGTATAATGTACAAAAAATGCTGCCAAAATTGACAGCATTTTTAAAATTATTTAGGAAGTTGCATCCCTCGTTCTTTGGCCATTTGCTCTAACCTTTTTTGGAAGTTAGACTTTTTAGCCGGCCCTTTCTTTTTGTTGGCGTACAGCTGTACCCGTATTTTATCCTCGTCAATCAAACTCCGGAACAAATACATTTGCCCGATGGTAATCAGGTTGGCCAGGAAATAATAGTAACTCAAACCTGAGGAGTAGTTATTCAAAATAAACAGGAACATAACAGGCATGATGTACATCATTGTTTGCATACCTGGCATTTGCTGGCTGCTTGCCGCCTGTGAGTTCAGTTTTGTTGAGAAAACAGTGGTCACTGTCATTAACAAACAGAACAAACTCACGTGGTCGCCATAGAAAGGGATCGTAAATGGCAGATTCAAAATAGAATCATACGATGACAAGTCGGTTGCCCACAAGAAGCTTTCCTGCCGCAGCTCGATAGAGGTTGGGAAGAAAAAGAACATCGCAATCAGAATCGGGAACTGAAACAACATAGGTAAACAGCCTCCCATCGGATTTACGCCTACTTTCTTGTACAGGGCCATGGTAGCCTGCTGTTTTTCCATTGGCTTATCTTTGCCAAACTTCTCATTCAACTCATCAATCTCCGGCTTCAACGCACGCATTTTGGCTTGTGAGATGTATGATTTATAGGTAAATGGGAAAACAATCAGTTTGATAAATACCGTGAGCAGGAGAATGATGATCCCAAAATTGTCGATGTATTTCCGCAGAAAGTTGAACGTTGGGATAATCAGGTATTTGTTTACCGGACGAACAATGGCATATCCCAAATCAATCAAGCGCTCCAACGACAAATCATACTGTTTTAAGGTATTGTAATGGTTGGGGCCAAAATAAAACTGCATGTCATAGTTTTCCGTTGTTTGGCCTTCAAAAGGGAAAGCAATATCGGTAAAGAAGCGCCCCAGGTGTTTCGGATCATCTTCCAAATACTCATAGCGCACATCGGCTGTTGGGAAAGCTTCATCAGCAATAATTGTTGAGTTGAAGAACAATTGCTTCATGCTAATCCATTTCACTTTGGTCGTCAGAGTTTCCTCACTGGTCTTGGCCGTACTTAATTTTTCCACGTCATCTTCAAAAAACTTGTAGTTGATCGTAGTGTAACGGTCTTCTCCGTACTGCGATTTACGCTCCAAGCGTGGAGCTGTAAAAGCCCAGTTGAAATTAAGGTAGTTGGTGTTTTGCGAAAGTAGCTGATTCAGCCCTTGACTTGTTACATCAAACCCAACCATAAAAGAGTTATGCGCCAGCGTGTACTCGTATTCCAAGTAACGACCGTTTCCGGCATTCAACCGCATGCTCAATGTTTTGCTCCCTCCTGGGTGCTCTTCGTTGAATTTTACGCGGCCTTCTTTGCCTTTGTCAACTTCCGGGCCATTAACTACAAGCTGGCTTTGTCCGGAAGAAGGAACAAAATACAGGTCATCCGTGCGAATGCTCCGATTCTCTGAAAAGAAATTGAACCCAAACAAGTTATCATCCCCTTCAAACAAGATCAAGGGCAATGAATCATAGGTTTGGTAATCTTTCAACTCAACCGAATAAATTTTTCCTCCTTTGGTTGAAACCTTAATTTTCATCAGGTTATTTTCGAGGGTAATGAATTGCTCCTCACCCACTGCAGCTTCACCAAAAGCGCCGTATTGGTCTCTGATACTTTTGACAACAGTTGAAGAGTCATCATCAAAGTTCCCCTGAAGCGCTGCTGACTGCTCCACCTCTTTAATCTGAGCCAAAGCTTCAGCTTCCTTGGCCCGCGATGCTTCTACCTGTGCGATGGAGTCCTGCCTTCTTTTTGCGGCTGCAATCTCTTCTTCTGACGGTTGGTTTAAGTAGCTAAACCCAATCAGAATGGTAAAGATCAGGACGATCCCGATAATCGTATTTTTATCCATATAAATGTTTTTTTCTTTATTAGCTTATAGTTGCCTTAACAAAAGCAACAAATAACGGGTGTGGATTTAAAACCGTACTGCTGTATTCCGGGTGAAACTGAACACCAACAAACCACTTGTGGTTCTGAATTTCCATCACTTCAACCAGGTCCGTATCCGGATTAATCCCCACAGGCTTCATATCAGACTGCTTGAATGCCTCCAGGAAGTCGTTGTTAAACTCATACCGGTGACGATGGCGCTCGCGGATATCGGTTTTCCCGTACGCTTTATAAAAATTAGACTTCTTATTGACAATGTGGCAATCATAAGCACCAAGTCGCATGGTTCCGCCTTTTTCGGTAATTCCTTTTTGGTCTTCCATCAGGTCGATCACCGGAGCCGTCGTTTTATCATTCATTTCTGTTGAGTCAGCACCGGTCATTCCCAGTACATTTCGAGCGTATTCGATGACCGCAATTTGCATTCCCAAACAAATACCCAGGAATGGAATGTTATTCTCACGTACGTATTGTGTTGCTTTAATTTTCCCTTCAATACCACGATGCCCAAATCCCGGAGCAATGATCACACCTTTCAAGCCCTGAAGTTGTTCTTCAACATTCTCAGGAGTTAACTCTTCCGAGTGTATCCAGCGCAGTTTAATTTTTGCACGGTTGGCTGCTCCAGCATGAACAAGTGCTTCAACAATTGACTTGTAAGCATCCTGCAATTCAACATACTTTCCTACCAGGCCAATCTCAACTTCTTGTTCCGGATTTTTATGCTTACGCAAAAACTCGTTCCACTCTTTCAGGTCTGGTTCAGTTTTGGATGGCAATTTCAGCTTTTTCAAGACCGTTAAGTCAAGCTTTTCTTCCTGCATCTTATTGGGAACCTCGTAAATTGTTGAAACATCGATGGACTGGACAACAGCATCAATATCAACATTACAGAAAAGAGCTACTTTTTTCCGAATACTAATCCCCAAATCATGCTCGGTGCGCAATACCAGTACATCTGGCTGCACCCCGTTTTCTAGAAGCATCTTAACAGAATGCTGTGTTGGTTTGGTTTTAAGTTCGCCCGAAGCGGCCAGGAAAGGAACTAAGGTCAGGTGAATTACCAGTGCATTGGAGCCCAACTCCCATTTTAGCTGACGAACAGCTTCTACATAGGGAAGTGATTCGATATCACCTACGGTTCCACCAATCTCCGTCACAACTATATCGTAATTGCGCTTATTGCCCAAAAATTTGATTTTCCGCTTAATTTCATCTGTAATGTGCGGTATAATTTGAACTGTTTTTCCCAAGTAATCACCGCGACGCTCTTTGTTGATCACTGATTGGTAAATCCGCCCGGTAGTCACATTGTTTGCCTGCGAAGTGGGAACATTTAAAAAACGCTCATAATGACCTAAATCCAAGTCGGTTTCGGCACCATCGTCCGTTACAAAGCATTCTCCATGTTCGTATGGATTTAGTGTTCCCGGATCAACATTAATATAGGGATCCAACTTTTGTATGGTGACAGAATATCCTCTGGCTTGCAATAACTTAGCCAATGAGCTGGCTAAAATTCCTTTTCCTAATGAGGAGGTCACACCTCCTGTGACAAAGATGTACTTCGTTGCTGACAAAATCGTATATTTTTATTAGTTCCTAAAAACCCACAAAGTTAATCAATAAAAATTATTGAGCTTTAAATTCGATCCATTATAATTCAAAAATTAACCATTAAAAAACCCGCTAAATTTAGCGGGCTTGGTATTTTTGAAGTTAATCTTCATCATCCATCGAGTCGATTATATTAATCTTCTCTTTTAGGAATTCAATTTTTTCTTCAGTGTCCTGGATCTTTCGATTGACATCATCAATCAATGATTCTGCATTCTTCGTATTGGCAAAAAATCCAATATTGTTGTTTAATAGAGTCAGGTCGTTCTCCAGTTGCTTCAGTTTATTGACATATTTATCACGCTCATAGCGCATTTTATTATTGCCTCGGGTAGTACCTGAAATATTGGACATTTTAGTTTTAAACTTCAACAAATCACGCTGCTGATCATCAATTTTCAGGCTATCAAAGTGCTTATTGATGGCATCTCTGAACTCATTCTGAACCACATCCTTTTCTTTAAATGGCACATGCCCGATGTCCGTCCAACGACGTTGAAATTCTTTAATATTGGCCAAATCAATGGCTTCGTCCTTGGTTAATTTGTAGTTCTTTACTTCCTCAATCAAATCCTTTTTCAATTGCAGATTATCCACCTGCTCCTCATCCACATGATGAAAATGATTGGATTTATTATCGAAGAAAAAATCGCAGGCTGCCCGGAATCGTTTCCAAATGACATCCGAATGCTTACGTGGAACCGGCCCGATTTCTTTCCATTTTTTCTGAATCCGAATAAACTCATCGGTTGTTTTACGCCAGTCCGTACTGTCTTTCAAGGCTTCGGCCTGAACACACAAGTCTGTTTTCATTTGCAGGTTATTCATCTGCAATTCTTTATTCTGAGTGTAAAATTCTCGTTTTGCGTCAAAGAATTGATCACAGGCACTGCGGAATCGTTCATAAATCCGATTGTTATCCTTCTTAGGGGCAAAACCAATCGTTCGCCACACTTTCTGAAGCTCAATCAGCTCGCGCGACTTTTTGTCCCATTCCCGGTGGTTTTGGATTTGATGATTCGCAATTTCTTCGGCCTTTTCACAAAGAACCGTTTTGGCCTCCAGGTTTTTCTTCTGTTCTTGCTTGCGTCCTTCAAAATACCCTTGATGCTTTTTATTTATTTGCGCAGTGGCTGCTTTAAAGCGCTCCCACAGTTCCTCCTTTTTATCGCGCGGAACAGGACCAATTTCACGCCATTGCTCGTGGTATTTTTGCAAAATATTGAACGCTTTAATGATGGATGGCTCCACCAAAAGCTCCTCAGCTTTTTCGCAAAGAATAATTTTAGCTTCCAGGTTTTTCTTTAGATCCAAATCACGCAGTTCGCGATTGATTTTAATATAGTCGTAGAAGTTTTCAACATGGTGATGGTAGGTTTCCCATAAATCTTTCAACTTCGATTGCGGAACCAGACCTATTTCACGCCACTCCTGCTGCAAGTCCCTGAATTCCTGAAAAGTCTTATTGATTGATTCTTTCCGATTGACCAGATTTTTTATTTCATCAATAATCTCATATTTCCGCTGGAGGTTCTCTTCTTTTTCATCTTCCAGCTGGCGGTGTTGTTTATTTCGTAGCTGACGGAAATCTTTTAATAAGTTGCGCAAATCTTCTTCATAGGGCGTATTGGAGGCTTCAAAATCTTCTTCATTGCCTCCTTCTTCCAAAAAGACCTTTTTTTCAGCATCAGCAATTGCCCGATGCTTTTTATAGAAATTGATTTTGATGCTATCGATATCTGCCTTGATATCTTCATTGGCATGATTTTGCAGCAAGTCACGCAAGGCATTGATCAACTCCACTTCACTTAAAGCGGTGTAATCGATCATTTCCCGAACCGGCTTTTCTTCAACACTTTCAGCGTCAACTGACTTCTCAGTCTCTACTTTGGCGGATGCTTCACCTGAAGACTCGATGTTTTCTTCATCTTTTTCTTTTTCATCCTGATTTTCAACAACTGGTTCGTTTTTCAGCTCGGCCTTCACCTCCTCCTGAGCTTCTTCCCCAGATATGGGCTGCTCCACTTCAGAATCCGGCTCCTTTTCCGTTGGTACCGTTTCTTCCTTAGCGGAAGTTTCATTTTCTTCTTTCACTTCAGAGTTCTCAACCTCTTTGGATTTCAAGGTATTCTCAGGGATCAATTCAGGTGCATCAGCAGCACCATTTTCCTCAGGTGTTGCTTTTAACTCTTCGTTCGAGTTTTTTAGGTCTTCAGGTGTCATGTAATATAAATTTAAATTACTAAGTAATTATCAGAGAATTAGGCTCCTCTTCTGTATACGAAAATATAATATAATGTACGAATACTCAAAGAAATCAGCAATAAAGTAAGAAAAACATCCACTCAGAAACAACAAATGCCGCTTAAATAAGCAGCATTTATTGTTTCCAGCTCAATTTTCGAGCTTATGCGATTTCAATTTCGCGTTTCACAGGAATGGCTTCTTGTTTCTTTTCCAGGCTAATGGTAAGAATACCATTGGCTACTTCGGCGTGAATTTTATCCTGATTCAATTTATCTGAAAGTTTGAATTTCTTTTCGAATTCTCTTTTTCGAAATTCAACCCGTGAATAGCTTATTGCATCTTTCTCGTCGGTTGTTTCTTTTGCTTTAGCCTCTTCTAAATTGCTCTTTACAAGCAGTACGTTATTCTCTATAGCTATTTTGATTTCGTTCTTTGAATATCCCGGAACCAACAATTCCAAAACAATTTTAGAATCACTTTCAAGCACATTGGTTGACGGAGAGTAAGTCAACTCTTTCTTTTCAAGACGATCAGAGGCGCCATTGGTATTAAAAAAGTCGTTCAACAAAGCGTCAACTGGATTGATACCATAAACCGGGCGATTTACATTTACTAGTTTCATAATTTGTTTCCTCCTAACTAATTGTTTGTTTCTGATTTATATTTTTTCAAAAATTTCATTCGTTTTGACTGCCTAATTTCAAGTTCTGTTCCAATAGTAACTTTCAGACAAATCGTTCAAATCAGGACTCAAGACTATGTCATTATTTCCGAATGCAGCAAAAATATCAAGCCATTTCGTCATGTTGTATATTATTCTAAATACGTTGTTTTGATTTTAGAGCGCTCCGAATTGCAAAATGTTACTACTTTTGCAGCAAAATTTAGAACTATGCGCATTGACATTTTAACCGTTGTACCCGAATTACTGGAAAGTCCCTTTAGCCATTCAATCATCAAACGTGGACAGGACAAAGGATTAGTTGAAATCCATCTGCATAATATTCGCGATTTTTCGACCGACAAACATAAGCGCACCGATGACTATGCGTTTAGCGGCGGCGCGGGCATGGTTATGACCATCCAGCCCATTGAAGCGGCTATTGAGCATTTGAAATCGCAGCGCGAATACGATGAAATTATTTACACCAGTCCGGATGGAGAGCAATTTTCACAAGGAATCGCCAATCAACTTTCGTTAAAAGGCAACCTGATGATTCTTTGCGGCCACTACAAAGGCGTGGATCAGCGTGTCCGGGAGCATTTAATCACTCGTGAGCTTTCCATTGGAGATTACGTACTTACCGGAGGAGAATTGGCTGCAGCTGTTATGGCAGACAGTATTGTTAGGCTGATTCCTGGCGTAATTTCGGACGAAACATCAGCTCTTACCGATTCTTTTCAGGACAATTTGCTGAGCCCACCGGTTTATACCCGGCCTGCCGACTACAAAGGCTGGAAAGTTCCTGAAGTTTTAATCAGCGGTAACGACCGTAAAATCAACGAGTGGAAAGAAAAGCAAGCCTACGAACGCACCAAAAAACTTCGCCCTGACTTACTTAAAGGAAACTAACCCCGTCGGCAAATCACATTATACGGACACATACGGCACTTTCGGTCGTCTTCTGTTTGTGTGTACACATTGTCTTTGCTAAAGATTTCGGCTAAGAATTCATCCAGGCTCGCCTGAAAAGCTTGGGCTACTTGCTGGTAATGGAGCAATTCATTTCCACGCAGCACCTCCGGATGAAACTCATCGCCAAAAAAGTCATCGATTTTATAAATAGTCGGAAGCAAGTTTGTTTGGCCGGTTGATCGTTGAAATATTTCAGAATAAATAAGGGTCTGAAAAATTTCTTTGGGCCTTCCGTGTTTATCCCGTTCATAAAACTGGCTGATCTCTTTGAAGCTCAGTTTCAGGCTACGCCCCGTCTTGTAATCGATAATCCGGGTTCCGCTGGCGGTTTCATCAATCCGGTCAATTGTTCCTCCCATCAAAATCTGCTGTTTCCGATCTCCCAGATCAACATCAAACAGAGCCTCGTATTGCCCTTCCAACGCCACTACCCGAAACGGAGCAAAGGCCAGGTCATTCATCAGCAACTGGCGCAAATAAGTTTCCAGATGATCTTTCACAAGAATATTTTTTCCCGCTATCCGAACGTCATTCAAATTCTTATCCTTATAATATTCCTTGGCAAAAGCCGCCCGGATCACCTGTTCAATTTTTGACTTATTTACCAACAAAGCTTTCAAATGATCTTTTTGAACTTCTTTCCCCACAAAATCCAGGTAGAGCAACTCCATGGCATAGTGAAACAAGTTTCCGAATAAACGAGGGTCCACATCCTCCAGAACATCATCGGTTTCTTTAATGAAGGCGATATGCTTAAAGTAAAACTTTAACTTGCAGTCTAGATAGGTATTTAGTGCGCTGGGACTTAGTTTGCGTTCCGTATAATTCTGAAGTAACTTTTCCTGATGCGCCGCCGTAGCCGGAATTGCAATCGGAGCATTGCCCGATGACTTAAAATTGAAATCGAAATAATATTCTTTGGGCTTCACTTCCGAATCATACTTAAGCTGAAACAAATAGCGGCTCATCTCTCCCGAATTCAACCCGTCAGTGGCGGAGTTGTACACCAACACCACTTCTTCGGCCCGATGCAACAGACGGTAAAAATAATAAGCATACATGGCATCGTGCTCTTCGTAAGCAGGCAAGCCAAAAGCCTTTCTCAGGTGATATGGAATAAATGAATGGACAGGCGTTGACTTGGGCATTTTGCCTTCGTTTACAGAAAATAACACGACCTTTTTGAAGTCGAGCAAGCGCGTTTCCAAAAAACCCATTACCTGTAATCCGGTCAATGGCTCCCCTTCAAAAGGAATGGAAACCCGCTGAAGGTATTGAACAAGCAAGCGAAAGAACAAGGAAACCGATACTTTGGCATCTCCCAGCTCTGCAAGCGTATCGACCAATCGCTGAATGGAGAGATAAGCCTGATAAAGGTACTCTCCTTCCAGTTTTATGGGGCTCTCTTCCCCACTCGAGAAACGCAAACCCAACATGCGAAGAATATCCATAAAGTAGTGCGCACAATCCTTCCAATTGGATGGAGAGGAAAAAAGCAGACTCAGCAAAGCATTGCGCTCCAATTCCTGTTTTCGGATGTAAATTTTGTTTTTACTCAGAATCTCAGCGACTAATCCCTTAGTCTCATCACTCGCAACCAGCTGGTGCTTCAGCAAGGCCAAAACCGGCCGATGATAAAAAGCTGACTCGCCATCCATTCTGCGACTGTTTTTCTGCAAGTCAATCAGCAAGGTGATCAAGCTGTAAACAGGCGTACTCTGCAGCGCATACCCCATGGTTATATTAATCTGCTTGAAACGGGCTCCGGCTGCGGAAATCACCGGCACCAGCATACTTTCATCAGATAATACCAGAGCCGTATCATCAAAACGATTGGCCTTAATATCCTCCTGAAACAAGTTTCGATAATGAATAACTTGCGCCTGCGCCACTTGCCCAGGTACCGACACCAAACTAATTTTGGTATTCTTTTGTGCTCCTGCATCCAACTCAAAACCTTCAGGAGCCGGAAATTCCAATCTGTTTCGACGAATAAAAAGCCCGGCTTCCTGCGAAGAGTCATTCAGCAGCTGCTCCTCATAATCCCAAAAGAAAAGCGCTTTTCCGGCTGACTGGAACCGCTTAAACAAATTATTTTCGCAACGATTTAAGGCATTGAAACCCACAAAAACAAACTGATCACCTTCCGGCAAACCAATTTCGCCATCTTCAAGCTTTTCAACGATTTCACGGTAAACCAAGCCTGTGTAGCCCGAATTCTGCTTCAGCAGTTCCTGGCGAAACCGTTTATAAATGGCAGGTAACTTATTCCAGAAAGCCACAAACTTGTCACGATTCACCGAACTCTCCGAACGCCCAAGACTTCCCCAAAAAGATTCAATTGCTTTTTTTTGTTCTTCAGTCAGGTAATCAAAGCGGGATTCCACTTCTTTGATGTCTTCAATATTCTGAAACAAATCACTGGAATCCAGTCTGTATTTATCGATATCATTAAAATCATTAAGCAGAATTTCCCCCCAAAAGAAAAAGTCATCCAGACTTTCCTCATGCCCTGTTTCGGCCACATAAATGCGGTGCAAATGCAGAATCAGACTAATCTGGTCTGATATTTGCATTCCCGACATTCGTGACACCAATTCGTCGATTGTTATGGCTTCGGGCCCAATAATCGGCGATTCGACCAGTTCATTTAAATAAGCATTAAAGAAAACACTGGCTCGCCGACTCGGAAACACCAACGAAATGCGGTTAATGTCAGAACCATAAGTGGCAAATAAATAACGGGCTACCTGGGTTAAAAAAGGGGTCATGCTAAAAGATTTGTTGTTAAAGATAATACTAAAATTCAGCCGAGCAGAATAGATTTTTTACCATTTGAAATAAAGCGATCAGAATGAATAAATTATAAATTTAAAATAATGACTATGAAAACGAGCAGATTAATTTTGATACTTCTTGTATTTAGCCTGAGTGGCTTTGCGCAAACTGAACTTAATCCATTGGTTTCAACGCCCTATATTGAAGTAACCGGAGAAGGTGAAATGGAAGTGGTTCCGAATGAGATTTTCCTTCAATTTACTTTAAAAGAGCGCTATGAGGGAAAAACCAAAATAAACATTGAAGACCTGGAGAAGAAATTGAAACAACACTTGAAGGTCAACAAGTTTGATTTAAGTAAACTTAGCCTGGCTAATGCTGACGCTGATTTTGTAACCATCAAACGGAAAAACAAAGATGTACTGGCCTCGAAAAACTACTTACTGGAAGTTGGCAGTACCAGCGAACTGGCAAACGTTTGGGAAATTCTGGATGAAATTGATGCACTGAATGCCCACATTCATCGCGTTGATCACAGCCAAATGGACGATTTCAAAAAAGAAGTCAAAATCAAGGCTATTCAAGATGCCCGTGAAAAAGCCAGCTATTTGCTCGAAGCTGTTGACCACAAACTGGGGAAAGTGCTCTTCATCCAGGAGCGGGCAAGCTTCATCCAGCCTTACGCAAAAAACATCCAAATTCGAGGAACAGCTGCCATGATGGATGAAAGCAGCATGGAATCGGAGCCCGAAATTTCATTCGAAAAAATGAAACTCAACTACAAAGTATTTACGCGCTTCGCCATTAGCGAATAGCCCGTCAATCCAGGCATTCAAGCCTTCGAAAGAAGCACTCGGGAATGCCTGGATTTTCTTGTTTTTCACCCCGATTAAAACTAACTTCACCCGGACCAATAGTAAGCAAAACTAAACCTTTCAGAAAAAATTCCGACTTATGAAAACACGAATCAGCCTGCTGTTAACCGTCCTTTCTTTTTCGGTTTTGGCACAAACTCCGGCTTTTGATAAAAACGCGGAACTTGGCCGGGGAATCAACCTGGGCAATATGTTTGAAGCGCCTAGCGAAGAAGCCTGGGGCAACCCGTTCAAGGATCAATACATGTTGACCATAGCCAGTATGGGCTTTGATCATGTCCGTATTCCCATTCGTTGGGAAACCGAAGAGCGGAGTTTAGCACACTCCCCCTACACCATTGACGATGCTTTCTTACAACGCATTCAGCACGTAGTCGATTTAGCCCTTAAAAACAAGATGCACGCAATTATCAACATGCATCACCATGAAGCCTTGTTTGAAAATCCGGAGGAAGAAAAGCCCCGATTTCTGGCCATGTGGGAGCAGCTCTCCACTCATTTTGCAGATTATCCAGACAGCTTGATTTTTGAACTATTGAATGAGCCACACAACAACCTAACCGCTGAAAAATGGAATGTATTTTTGGCCGAGGCTCTTCAGACTGTCCGCCGCACCAACCCCAATCGCTTTATTTTAGTCGGAACTGCTGAATATGGAGGACTTGGCGGTTTGTCAAAATTGCAAGTTCCGAACGACGATCGGCTCATACTGACCCTCCATTACTACAATCCCTTTTCGTTTACCCATCAAGGTGCCGAATGGGTTGGTCCTGAAGCTGACCAGTGGCTGGGAACAGAATGGCATGACACTGAAACGGAACGGCAAAAAGTACAAGCTGACTTTGAAGCAGCAATCCAGTTTAGCACCATCAACAACATCCCGGTTCATGTCGGTGAATTTGGAGCTTACAACCGGGCCGACATGGCCTCGCGCGTGCGTTGGACCACCTACCTTGCCCGGTATTTTGAGTCTCAAAACTTTAGCTGGGCCTACTGGGAATTTAGTGCCGGCTTTGGCATCTTCAGGCCTGCAACTCTGACCTTCAGGCACGAACTGGTTGACGCCTTACTGAAAAATGAGCTACCCGAGCCAACACCGGTTAACCGAAAAGAACTGTTTAAGACAGAGTTTAACCAGAATGGCGACCTGGAAGGCTGGAAACTGTACAACAACTCAGGCGCTTCTTCCACAGGCTTAGTCAGCCAGGGAGAGCTATCACTCGAAATCACCAATGGCGGAACTGAAAACTGGCACATTCAGCTTGTCCTCAGCGATTTGGCTTTAGAAAAAGGCAAAACCTATGAAGTGCAGTATAAAGCAAAGGCCAGCGATGGCAGACCAGTCAGTATTTACACCGGAATGAATCAGGAACCATGGACCTCTTATAGTGGCAACTCCACATTCAACATGACTGCGGAGTTACAGACTTATTCGTTCAGTTTTCAAATGCAAAACGATACGGACTCCAAAGCCCGTCTTGTCTTCGACCTAGGAGATTCAAGCACCAATTTTGTTTTGGATGAAATCGGGCTTTATGAAATCAGCCATGGCACGGACAGCTCAGCTCTAAAAAAGAAAAAATCCTATTTCTACCCGAATCCAACCAATGGCATTCTTAACTTCACCAAAGCCGATAGTGCCGGAAGAACCTCCATTTACAACTACTCCGGGCAACTAGTTATGCAGAAAATCATTTCCACTGATTTACAGATTGATTTAAATGAACTCCCCCATGGGCGCTACCTGATCCGATGGCCACACCAAGGCACCGTGCTATCGGGAAAGCTGATCAAATCGAATTAACAAGCTAGCGAGCTGCGGCAACATCTTCCACAGTAACCGGAGGAAGCTCATTCCCAAAATTGGCACGAACATAAGAAACCACATCTGCCACTTCCTTATCAGACAAAAAATCGTGCGGGGGCATCAAATTATTATACACTTCTCCATTGACTTCAATCTCTCCACTTTGACCATTAAGGACAACCTGAATTATTTTAGCCTGATCCTTTGTCCACTCATTTGGCCCAACCGAAGGATACATGCCAGGAACACCTGAACCATCGGCTTGGTGGCAGGTCAGGCAATACTTTTCATAAACAGACTTACCAGGATGAACTTGCTCCACGGGCCCGGAATCAGCACTTTCCAGCGATTGTTGAAATTTTTCAGCTTGTTGATCACTGGTTGACGAACTACTTTGCGTGCACGAACTCCCAACAAGTGCAACGATAAACGGGATGGAAATAATAAATGCTCTCACAAATTCTTTATTAAAAATTGATACTTCTGACTTTCTATCTTGAAACATGCTTTTGGATTTGTTTGTGGTAAGATTAGAGGGCTGATAAATTCAATGAAACCGAATCTTTCTCGTCACTATTCATACATAATTCTCCAAACCCTCCCTTGCACATCATCGGTAACAAACAACGAACCATCGGGTCCTTGCGCCAATCCGCAGGGACGATAGGCCGCATCACGCGGACTGCTCACTTCATCGATACCTGCAAATCCATCGGCAAAGACTTCCCAATCTCCTGATGGCAGTTTCCCCTCAAAAGGGACAAAGGCCACAAAGTAGCCTTCCTGCACTTCCGGGGCGCGGTTCCACGAACCATGAAACGCGATAAAAGCTCCGTTTTTGTATCGCTCAGGAAACATGTCTCCGGTGTAAAACAATAAATCGTTAGGTGCCAAATGTGCCGGAAATGCCATGATTGGATCATCTTTATCCTCACAGCGGCCCAACATATGCCCATCGCCGCCGTACTCGGGAGCCAACACTTTTCCCTGCTGCATCGGATCATAATAGCAGTAAGGCCAGCCAAAATCGGAATCCTCTTCAACCAATAAAAACTCTTCAGCAGGAAGCTCTGCATTTTGCTTAGCATCATATAAATCCGGAAAAAGCTGACTCAGCTGGTCCCGCCCATGCTGCACTGCAAACAAGCTATTCTCGGTCGTGTTCCAGTCTATCGCAACGGCATGTCGGATTCCTGTTGCGTAGCGTTCCCCATCCAATACCTGATCTTGGTTAAGCTGATCAGCTTTAAATCGCCAAATACCACCATGCCGCTCCAACAGCGGACAAGGATCCATGCCCGGCGAACCTTTCGTTCGGCTTTGTTCCATACAAGCATTTGAAGGGGCACCAACTGTTACATACAAATTTCCGGTCTGATCAAAAATCAATGGTTTGGCGGCATGCTGACTGTTGTGAGGCAAGCCCTGAACAATAATTTCTTCGGCATCGTGCGGCAAAAGTTGACTATAAATCATAGGATATCGTACCACCAGGGTATCTGCCCCGAAGTACAGATAATCATCATTCAAGGCAATTCCCGTTCCATGATGTTTCCCAAAATACTGAATCAAGTCGGCTCGTCCGTCATTTGTGGTATCCCGAAGACAAACGATACCTCCCTCTTTTTTAGGGCGGTTCAAAGAAATATAAATATCTCCCTTGCGATTCACCTGAATATGCCGGGCATGCCCAAGTGTGTCTGCAACAACAAGAGCCGAAAACCCATCTGGCAAAATCAGTCCGCCATTGTCTGCATCGGGCTTAATCACATCAAGTTTGTGATCTCCTGGGTTACAGCTAACCAGGCCAATGAGAAAAAAACAAAACGCGAAAACCCTCATAATCTATTCTTTAAAGTGATGCCGGCTCAAATAAGAATCTTCTATGATAAACCAATGCTTTAAACAGCAAAAGGCACCTAAGAGCTGTGTTGCTTATTGCCGGATAATCATTCAATTAATTTAAACTGAAAACAAGACAAGAAATAATTTGTTTAACTGTGCTACCGTTGCGAACGGTGCCATTAAGTATAATCAACCTCAAATGAGCTCACCGATTGTTTTAATCAAAATCAGAAAAGCCGGTCCGGCACCAGCTTAGCTCGCATGTTTCAAAGGCTAACTCAGCAAATATTGCAACCTAGCCAATATCTATCCGGTATAAACATTCTCGAGTTAGAACCGGGGAAATAGCTCGTAAGTACTCTTTCAGCGAATGCGTTATAAAACACCTTTCTGTTCTTTGCACAAAAGAAATGAATCAAAGCACGTTTTTCCTTTGAATACGCAACTTTTTTTATAAAATTAGTCTCTAGTATATAATGCATTCTGTTTGATAGCTAAAAAATGATGAACCAAGCCCCAAATAACACTCCCAAAAGACTGACCAGATGGATACTGGCGTTTTTCATTGGGCTGGTCATCATAGGTGGGACACTGCTATTTTTGTGGGCTGACAAACTAATACAAAAGGAACTGAACGCCTGGTTGAAAGCTAAAACGGCAAACCAATACGTACTTCACTTTGAAGATTTATCGGTCAACCTGTTCACCCGAAGCATCCGGATTCAAGAGATCGAAATCAAAAAGAAATCCGCAAGCCAAACGGCTGATTTTCTGCAAGCAGAAGCCATTTCAGTGAAAAGGATCAACCTGTACAAGCTACTCACGAAGAATGAGCTACACATCCGGGAACTCGAGATTAATTCACCGGTCTGGACCTTAAAAACAGATAGTACAAAATCCAAAAGCTCTTATGCATTCGTTAAGGAACTTCGTTCCGTTTTTGGTCAAGACCTGCAGTCCTTGGCCATCGATAAGATTAGCCTGACAAACGCCGGATTCATTGACAATCAGCTATCCAACCAGCTGCAGCCCAAAAGCCTGAGAGCCCTGAATCTAAACATTGGGATTTCGAATTTTTACACCGATTCCTCTTTGATCCGTCAAAAAGATGACTTCTTCCGGGCCGATGACATTTTCCTCAGCCTGGATAACTACAGAAAAGCATTAAGCGATAGCATTCACGAACTTAGCATTCAAAACATTCAGTATTCACTAAAAAGCAATGACATTATTGGCCGATCCATTAAACTGTCGCCAACCAGGCAACAACCAACCAGCCGAACCCAATACTTAGTAACAATTCCGGAAATTTCCATCAAATCGAATCAGTTCAACAAGCTGTTTCAGCAGGATAGCATTCACATTGATTCTTTGTTTTTGCATCAGGCCGACATTAAGGTAATTCCTGTGGAAAATGCACCGGAAATGAACTTCAGGCAAATGAAGGAATTCGATTTGTACCAGCTGGCAGAAGGCGAATTCACACAACTTAGCATTGACCATTTGTCGATGAATGCACGCAAACTCCAAATTGACCGAAAAAGCGAAGACAAGGCAAGCATGCAAGAGTTTTATGACTTAAACGTTCATCTGGACAAGTTTGTACTCAATGAGCAGTCATTTAACGATCCCGATCGAATTCTTTATGCGAAGGAGTTTTACCTTCAGCTGGACAACTATTACTTGCTGATGAATGATCAGGTTCACCGCTTTGATGCCACCAACATCATCGCTTCTACTCAAACGAATTCCATACAGGCCGATCAGTTACAGCTAAAACCTAACCAAAATCCATCCACTACCTTAACCCGGGTAGACATGGAATGCGACAGCATCCGCCTCCGGGATATTGACCTGAAAAGGTTGTTTCACAAACGCGAAATGCCCTTACAGTCCATTCTCGCCTATTCGCCCAAGGTTCTTATTAACCAAGGGCAGAAAAAACAAAAAGCTTCGCGCGAAACAAACAGTTTGCTGTACTATTTCATTCGCAACTACATCAAAGGAGTTTATGCCAGTGTTGTTGACTTTGACGAGGGGCGTGTGGTCGTTTTATCTGACGAAGGATCGCAGCAATCCGGGGAGATCTCGTCAAACTTTGATTTCAAGCTCACCGACTTCTCGCTGGATTCCATCAGTGCCGAGCGCACCGATAAGCTGTTTTTTGCAACCAACATTGAACTGACCTTCTCCGACTACAACATGAAGCTGGTGGATCAGATTCACCGCCTGCAAATTGACCGGATTGATGTTTCATCGTACAACAACCGGGCTAGCTTAACCAATTTCAGGCTGTCTCCAGACGATCCGAAGAAGAATGCCCGGCTACTGAAAAAATTCAACCGCTCACAAATTTATGAGATCACCATTCCGCATTTGATTTTGAGCAATACAAATATCCACCAGGCATTTTTTCGAAAAAAGCTGCAAATCAATAATTTTTCAATCATAGAGCCAAGCATCTCCCTTGAGGTGTTTTCACGCCCAAATAAAGAAGCCAAGAGGAACAGCCCGCAAGAGCTTTACGAACTGCTAAACAACTACATCGAAAACATTTCTATCGGAAAGATTGAAGTTCCCAATGGCAACATCCAACTGGTAACACACAGCCGAAAAGGAAAAACCAGCTCATTTAACAACAAGTTTAGTGTTGAACTGGAAAACTTTCTGCTCAATGCCGCCGAAATTGAAAAGAGCCGTTTGTTTTTTGCGGATGATTTTGAGCTTAAAATTGAAGATCAGTTGTTCCAGCTGTCAGACAATGTGCACAACCTTCAGGCCAGTGAGATTGGCATCTCTTCCAAAAAATCGCAAATCTACATACGAAATGCCATTTTGTATCCCGACATAACCAGCAAGATTTATGGCGACTTGCCAATGCATTTTCACATCAACATCCCTGAAATCAAACTACAGGGTGTCGACTTGGAGGAAGCTTATTTTGAGCAACAACTGGATGTTGACCGATTTTTAATCAATCAGCCGGAGATAAATCTATACCGGTCAGAAGTCCCTCAAAAACAGGTAGATTTTAAAGATGTTGTTGTTCCCTTGCCCAAAGAAATGCAGCGCTTGACAATTACCCAATTCAAGCTGACCGGAGGAAAAATCAATATCTTCAAAACCAATGAACTTCAGGAAAGTAAAATTTTGACATCCAACTTACAAATGATTGGCGATAACAACAGTCTTATCAGTCATACCGCCAATACGCCTGCGGCATTTAAATCAGACAATATTTCAACCTCCTTAAGTCAGGTTATTTTCAAACCCGAAAAAGGAAATGTGGATTACACCGCCGACTCGGTGCACTTTTCAACGCGCAAACGTGACCTGACCCTACGCAACCTGCTGCTGACAAACAATGCAGCAACAGCCGGAAAGGGCTTTGTTGAACTCAAGGTGCCGGGACTAACGTTCAAAGAAGTTGACATTCAGCAGGTACTGAATGAGAAAAACCTTCATTTTGAATCGATTCAGGCCGAGAGGCCGCAGCTGACCATTCAGAAAAGTGACAACAGCAATTCCCGGGTTAACCTGTTTCAACTGAAAATTCCGTCAGACATTTCGCCCTTATTTTCTGAAATTGCAGCTCATCAAATTCATTTAACTGATGGCGAATTGATTAGCCGTGTGGGCAATACAACCAAGCACTTTCCGAATCTACAGGTTGAATTGCAAGAATTTAAGCTGGATACTATTCCTGCTGAGCATTTGCTGGGAGCGCAATCGGTGAAGCTGAACCTTAAAAATTATGCTTTCTCTGATAAAGCTAACCTGTACAATTTTCACCTGGGAGACATTCAGTTCAACAACCAGGATAACCAGCTGTCCATTGAGGACATCCAAATTACCCCCCGCTACAGCAAGCAACAATTTCAAACGGTTATTCCTTTCGAAACCGATCATTATCAGGGCTCCATCAACCGGCTGGATTTGATCAACCTCGACTTAAAAAGATGGTACCAGCAGGGAGAACTAACAGCTTCGCAGCTCATTGCCGATGGCGGCACACTCAACATTTACCGGGATAAACGCACAGCAGATGATCCGAACAAACACTCAAAAATGCCACAGGAAATTCTTAAGGACATGGCATTGCCCATTTATTTTGACACCCTGAAATTAACCAATTACGACTTGTATTATGAAGAGCAGGCACCCGAGCGTCCTTTCCCGGGTCTCGTTTACTTCCGCGACATGACCATTCGGGCATTTCCGGTAACCAATCTGCCTTACCTGGCCAATGCAAAACCAGCGTTAAACGTCAAGGCCAGTGCCTGGCTTATGGGCGAATCGTTGATGGAAGTCAGCATGAAGTATGATTTACGCTCTCTGGTCAATCAGTTTCAGGTTTCAGGGCATCTTTCTCCTTTCGATTTGACTTACTTGAATCCGGTAACCCGAAATGCCGCAGGCATCGCAGTCCGCTCCGGCCAATTGGACCGCTTTGAGTTCGATTTTATTGCCGATCAGGAATTGGCCCAAGGACAACTAAAGTTTGCTTATGACAACCTTCGAATAGCCATATTGGAGCAAAAGGATGGCGACACCAAAGAGGCTAAATTCCTAAGTTTCCTCACCAATAGTTTGGTGTTAAAATCCAAGCATCCGCGCACACGCATTCTTCTGCCCGATGATATTTACTTCAAACGCGATCCTCAAAAGTCAGTTGTCAACTACTGGTGGAAATCCATTTTTAGCGGAGCAAAAAACACCTTTGGCATCAAGGAAGAAAAAGAAGAATAGATTCAAACTCTCTTCTACTGACAGCCCATTAGAATTCAGGCAAACCAATGGCAGACCCTACTTTCCATGGAAACTAAAAGCATACGTTTTTAGGCTACTTCATTCTTAGCAAAAGCCTTATTAAATCTATGATAAAACTGAAGGCTTAATTCTTCCTGGTGGTTTCCAGACGACGCACGCGATAAGGCTTTTTCCCCTGCCCTTCGTAGTAAGTCCGCATCAACATTTCAGCCACAATGCCAATGGTCATCAGTTGAATACCACCCATTAACAAAATCATTCCTAAAATAAGGATTGGTTTTCCCCAAATGTCGTAGCCAAAAAGCTTTAAAATCAGAAGATAAAAATTGATTAAGAATCCCAAGGCAAGGGTAACAATCCCAATTCCACCAAAGAAGTGCATGGGCCGTTGCATGTATTTTTTAAAGAATACCATCAAAACCAAGTCACTGAATACACGTGTGGTCCGGCTTAAATTATATTTTGATTTTCCGAACTCGCGGGCCCGGTGGTTTACGTCAACCTGCGTTAAACGGGTCGATCCTTCCAAAGCCAAAAGGGCCGGAATAAACCGGTGCAATTCACCATAAATATGAATGCTTTTAATGGCTTCGTGAGTAAATACCTTCAAAGTACATCCTAAATCTTTCATCCGGATTCCGGTGGCTTCGCGAATAAGGTAATTGGCCACTTTGCTGGGAAGTTTGCGCAAAAAAGCGCCATCTTTCCTGTTGGCACGCACACCGGCAACCATGTCCCACTCCCCTTCAGCCGCCATTTTCAGCATCATGGGAATATCATTCGGATCATTCTGCAAATCGCCATCAATCAAAGCAATGTATTCGCCGGTTGCCGCATCGATACCCGCCTGAAGCGCTGAGCTTTGCCCATAATTTTTCTTCAACTCCAACAACAAGAAATGCTCATCGTTAATGGCCCGAACTTCTTCGCGCGTCCGGTCGGTTGATCCGTCATCCACAAAAATAGCTTCGTAGTCGAAATCTTTAAGGGCTGATTTTATTTGTTCGCTAAGTGGTTTAATGTTCAACTCTTCGTTGTACACACAAATAACCAAACTTAATTGCTTCATAGATTTTCTGTTTATGGCGATAATAGGATATCTTTGCCGAAATTTTTATTATTTAGCGCCACGAAATTAAGAAAAAGCCTGAAAGTTATCTAATAGAATGTTCATTAAAATAGAAATCCACTCATGATCAAACAAATAAGTAACTCCCGATATTATCCATGGTTTGTTTTCCTTATCGCTCTGGCACTTTACCTTTCAAACCTTGGCGGGAGCAGCATTTACATTTTGGATGAAGCCAAAAATGCCACCTGTGCGGCTGAAATGTTTGAGCGATCTGATGTGATTGTTCCCACATTTAACCAGGAACTGCGCACCGACAAGCCGCCATTGCACTATTTCTTCATGATGTTGAGTTATTCCATCTTTGGGGTAAATGCTTTTGCCGCGCGGTTTTTCTCAGCCGTTTTCGGAGCACTTACCATCCTGATCACCTTTCTGTTTGTCCGTCGGTTTCATTCTGAAAAAGCAGCCTTATGGAGCAGTTTTGTTTTACTGTCGTCCATTCATCTCACCATCCAGTTTCACCTGGCTGTGCCCGATCCCTACCTGATTTTCTTTTTCACAGCCAGTATTTATGCGTTCTATGCCGCGGTAAAGGAAAAACGCCTTTCCTACCTGCTGTTGTTGTATATTTCAATAGGACTCGGAACCTTATCAAAAGGCCCGGTAGCCATCGGTTTGCCCGGATTGGTTTTCCTGCTATTCCTGATTTTCAGCAAACGGTTTAAGTGGAGCGAAATCAGTCAGCTGCGTCCGTTCATGGGAGCTGCCATTGTTTTGCTCATTGCCTTGCCCTGGTACATTCTGGTACACCTGAAAACCAATGGACTCTGGTCCGAAGGTTTTTTCCTGAAACACAACCTGGGCCGTTTTTCCAGCGAAATGGAAGGCCATGGCGGATTATTTATTCTCACCCTTTTCTTTGTACTGATCGGTTTGTTTCCCTTTTCTGCATTCATCATTCAAACCCTGAAAAAAGCTTTTGCCAACCGAAAAGACGATTTTACATTATTGAGCTTGGTGACAGGCATCACCATTGTGGTGTTCTTTTCCATTTCGCGTACCAAATTGCCCAACTATACAGTTCCGGCCTATCCCTTTTTCGCCATTCTGATTGGTCTGTGGCTCTCGCAGCTCAAAATGAATGAAGTACGCCTGAAGGGAAGCATGCTCGGACTTCTCATTTTTAGTCTGCTGCTGGTTCCAGCCTTGTACATCGGAATTAAGTTTGATCCGGCGCTGGCTCATTTGAATTACCTGGCGTTGTATTTCTTTCCTATTCCCGTAGGAATGTTGTTCGCCTATTTCTTATTCTCCAGACAGCAAATCAAGCGGTCATTGCAGGTGGTTGGACTAAGTACCATGCTGGGAGCCCTAAGCTTCATTACCATTGTGTTTCCTCGAATTGACCAGGAAAATCCGGTGGCTAAGAGCATTCATTTGCTGGAAGGCAAAGAAGTACGTTACTATGAGAAGTTCAACCCGTCCTTTTCGTTTTATCTGCAGAAGGAAATTGAATATCTTGAACCGGAACAATTTGCCAGTTTCTTTAAGGAGTACCCTGATGGGGTGATTATTTCGACTAAACGTAAATTAGAGGGTGTTGCCTTGCCCGATGATGTTGAAGTTGCCTTCTCATCGCGCGACATTATGGAACGCCCCACTACCGTATTGCTGACTCGTAAACAATAAGCGAGTCAGTCCCCAAAGCACCTTTATTACCGGCTATCGGCAAAACTTATTTCGAAATGAAGAGCCACTAATGGTTCGCGGAAAGAATAGGTTGAATGCTAGTCGAGATGAAGGTGCTTTTTTAGTCGCAATGAGAAAAGCAAAGAGGCAAAAGCCAAACCACTTAAGAAGCCAATCCACACTCCCATTGCGCCAAATTCAAGCACTATTCCAAAGAGGTAACTAATGGGTAAGCCAAAGCCCATGTAACTGATAAAGGCCATAAACATGGGGTGCTTTACATCAGACAATCCCCGCAAGGATGCCAATAAAATTACCTGAATCCCATCAAATACCTGAAAAAGGGCGGCAACAATCAATAGGTTTGCAGCAATGACAAGCACGGCAGCATCTTCGGTAAATAAAAATGGAAGCTGATAGCGTAACAACACAAAGACAACCCCCATGGATGCCATAAACAGGATGACCAGATGAAAAGAAGCATAAATACTCTGACGCAGGCGCAAACGGTTATTCGCTCCCCTGTTATGACTAACCAAGATGGTTGTTCCGGCCCCAAGCCCCAAGCTAATCATGTAGGAGAACGAGGCCAGCCCGATAGCAACCTGGTGAGCAGCCAACGCTTCCTTACTAATCCAGCCCATCATAATGGCTCCAAAACTGAAAGTACTGACTTCTACAATGATTTGCAATCCAATTGGGAAACCAACAGCAAACACCTGTTTCAACATCTTCAGTTTTATCCGGGCATGGTAGGCAATCCGAAATTCCTGTTTGTATTGCTTGTTTTTCAAAATAAAAGGAATCAACATCAAAGGCATCAAAATGCGCGAAATGAGCGTTGCAATACCGGCACCATTCAACCCCCACTCCGGAAATCCGAATTTCCCATAGATCAGCAAATAATTTAAAACGATGTTGACCAAATTTGATGTGAGGGTAATGTACATCGCGATCTTGGTGTTTCCCACGCCCTCCAAAAACTGCTTGAATGTGTAGAAAATTAGCATCGGGAACAAGGATGCCACCAACAACAGGTAATAAGGCCGTGCCTGTGCCACCACCTCGGCGGGTTGTCCCATGCGGTCAAGGAATAAGCTTAAAATTGCCATCACTAAAGTTATCACCAGCGTTGTTACCCCATGAACCACCAAGCCATTTTTCAAGTATTCGCCCACCTCTTGCTCTTTTTTCTGGCTATACACATGGCCTACCAGAGGTGTCAAGCCCAAGGTAATTCCGATTCCCAGCAGCATACCAATATGAAAAATATTGATGGAAAATGCCGCAGCAGCCAATTCAACGGTGCCCACATGGCCAACCATCATATTATCAACTAAACTCACGGTTACCTGGCCAACCTGAGACAAAATAACCGGAAAAGCCAAATGCAGGCTTCTTCGGTACAAGGGGATGTAATCAGAAAATTTCACGGATACAATTCAATTTAAACTGACTTAAACCGTTTGACAAGCCAAAGGTTCAAGCCTTAAAACATGCCAAAGCGCGCAAAAATAAGCCGATGCTTTGGTTTTATAAAGAAAACCTGCAATTAAATTTCAGTATCACTACATTCCGCTGTTTTGCACCTTCAGATCTCCAAAGTATTAAACGTTTTTGAGCTCAGGCACGGGCAAATTTCGTACTGTTCTTCACATTGGGTGGCTTGTTTGACGAGTGTCTCCAATAAAAATTCTCCCCTGCTTTGGTTCCTTCCCTGAAAGCAATTTTGCATAACCAGATCTGTTTTTATTAATTATCATAACTGTTTATTTTAAAAGGACTTTAATCAATACGATGAAAAAACGAATGGTGTTAGCCTTTGAAAGAGCACTGACTGATAAATCAGACTGCAAAACAAGGCTGTCACCATGTAAAGGCACTGTTAGCAGGACTCTTTCATGCGTTTATGTCTTTAAATTCTTCAAACAACAAGCACATAACAACCAACTCAATTCATAACATAACTATTGATCAGACGACGAGTAAATCGCTCTAAAAACAGCCTGAAAGTTGATTTTCAGACACGAACTTTTTTGCAGAAATAGGCGAATTAATGACCGAATGAAGAAACTTTTTAAGGCGAATATGGTTTTTAAGTTAGACTTAGAAACTGGAAAGAGACTATTTAATAATACAAATTATTTGAAGTATTAAAAGTTAATTATGAGGAAAATCAACAAGATCCTGGTTGCCAACCGGGGTGAAATTGCTGTCCGAATCATGCGCACCTGTCGTGAAATGGGCATAGCAACTGTTGCTGTTTTTTCTGATGCCGACCGGACTTCGATGCATGTGCGTTATGCTGACGAAGCCTACCACATCGGTCCGGCCCCATCAAAAGACAGTTATTTAAAATCTGATAAAATAATAGAGGTTGCTTTACAATCAAAAGCCGATGCCATTCACCCTGGTTACGGCTTTTTATCTGAAAACGCCAAGTTTGCCCAGCTCTGTAATGAAAATGATATCATTTTCATTGGGCCAACTCCGGAAGTTATCGAAAAAATGGGTGATAAAATTGAAGCCCGAAAAGCCATGATTGCCGCCGGGGTTCCCGTTGTTCCGGGAACAACTGAAGCTATTCAGTCGGAAGAGGAAGCCATTGAAACCATCAAAACCATTGGCTTGCCCGTAATGATTAAAGCTTCTGCCGGAGGAGGTGGTAAAGGCATGCGCCTGGTTGAAAAAGAAGCCGACATCCTTTCCGGTGTTCGCTCAGCCCGCTCCGAAGCCTTGGCTTCCTTTGGCGATGATGCCGTATACATTGAAAAATACGTTACCTCTCCACACCACATTGAGTTTCAAATTCTGGGCGACCAGCACGGCAATGCCATTCATTTATTTGAACGGGAGTGCTCCATTCAGCGCAGACACCAGAAAATGGTGGAAGAAACCCCTTCTGTTTTAATGACCGAAGAGTTGCGCGAGCAAATGGGAAAACATGCCGTTGATGCAGCCAAGGCAGTCAATTACGTTGGAGCCGGAACCATTGAATTTCTGGTGGACAACAAGCTCAACTATTACTTTCTGGAGATGAATACCCGCCTGCAGGTGGAACATCCCATTACCGAGCGTGTTACCGGAGTTGACCTGGTCAAAAAACAAATACAGGTAGCCGAAGGACAACCGTTAAACCTTGCGCAAGACGAATTAAGACAAAAGGGACATGCCATTGAATGTCGGATTTATGCCGAAGATTCAGACAATAACTTCATGCCAAGTCCCGGCCGCGTGCATTCCATTACCCAACCTTTGGGACTGGGGGTACGAACCGATGGCTACGTCTATGAGGGCTATGAAATCCCGATTCATTATGACCCGATGATTTCCAAGCTGATTGTTTGGGCTGAAACCCGTGGAGAAGCCATTCAACGTATGCGAAGAGCCCTCTATGAGTACAAAATCACAGGAATCCGAACATCGCTGAAATTCCTTGAAAGAATCATGGAATCCGAAGATTTTATCTCCGGAAACTATGACACCAACTTCATCGAGAAGAACCGAAGTACATTACTGGCCGACGATTCCAACGAAGATGAATCGCAGGACATGGTTATCATTGCAGCCTACTTCGACTTCATCAACCGGAAAAACAAAGTGATTCCAAGCAAGGAACTCAATCCGGCCAAAAACCGTTGGAAAAAATATACTTACCAAAAGAATTTTGATCGTTTATAAAACAGACTATTATGCCTATTGAAATCAAATTAGGTGATCGCATTGCATCTGTTAAAATCCTGAATCAAAACGAGAACCTAATCGAGATCATGGTCGATGATAAGGTTTATAACGTTGATTTGATGCATAATGACGAAGGAACTTTTTCAATTATTGAGAATAACCGTTCCCATAATATTTCCCTGGTTCCGTCTCAAAAACCCAAGTCATACACTGCTCACACCCTTTACAACACCTACGACCTGGAGATAATCGATGCTGAGGCTCGTTACATCCGAAATCGCGGAGCGGGCACACTCAGCCAAAGCGAAAAGCAAATTTCGGCTCCTATGCCGGGAAAAATTGTAAAAGTGCTTGTAAAAGAAGGCGAAGCAGTAAGCCAGGGACAAACAGCCGTAATCATTTCGGCCATGAAAATGGAAAGTGAATACAAAGTAGCGGTTGATGGGATGGTTAAAGCCGTTAATGTTGCCGATGGCGACACGGTTGAGTCCAACCAGGTATTAATTGAAATTGATTAATGGAATAAACTATGGATTTAAAAAGCAAGTTTGAACATTTTGAACAACTCAATAAAGAAGCAGAAAGTGGCGGTGGCCAGGAACGTGTTGAGAAGCAACACGCAGCTGGAAAAAAAACGGCCCGCGAACGTGTAGAAGAATTGCTGGATCCCGGCACATTCAATGAAATTGACAAGTTTGTGCTACACCGCGCCACCGACTTTGGCATTGATAAAAAGAAATTTCGCGGCGATGGCGTTGTCACTGGTTATGGAAAAATTCATGATCGTTTGGTGTATGTTTTTGCTCAGGATTTTACCGTTTTTGGCGGAACTATGAGCCGTTCCAACGCCGATAAGATTGTCAAAATTCAGAAAATGGCCATCGAAAACGGAGCGCCGCTTATCGGACTTAATGATTCCGGAGGTGCCCGTATCCAGGAAGGTGTGCAAAGTTTGGCCGGCTATGCCGACATTTTTTACAACAATGTACTCTCATCCGGGGTCATTCCACAAATCAGCACCATTCTGGGGCCCTGTGCCGGAGGAGCCGTTTACTCTCCTGCCCTTACCGACTTTATTTTCATGGTTAATGAAACGAGCCACATGTTTGTTACCGGTCCGGATGTCATCAAAACCGTGACGCATGAAAATGTTACCAAAGAAGATTTGGGAGGAGCCGTTACCCACAGTTCCAAAAGTGGCGTAGCCCACTTTACCGGAGAAAACGAAGAGCAAACCATCATGATGGTGCGTGAACTGGTAAGTTTCATCCCTTCCAACAATATGGAAGATCCGCCGGTTCAAACCACAACTGACCCCATCGACCGAAAAATAGAAGCCTTGCATGATGTTGTTCCGGCTGATCCGAACAAACCTTACGACATGAAGGACATCATTTATAAAATTGTGGATGATGAGCACTTTTTAGAAGTTCAGCCCAATTATGCCTCCAATATCATTATTGGCTTTGCCCGTTTTGACGGAAGGTCTGTGGGAATTGTCGCCAACCAGCCATCGGTTCTGGCCGGAGTGCTCGACATCAACTCATCGGCTAAGGCAGCACGTTTTGTGCGCTTCTGCGATGCCTTCAACATTCCCTTAGTTACCTTGGTGGATGTACCCGGATTCCTGCCCGGAACACAGCAGGAGTTTGGTGGAATTATCAAACACGGCGCCAAATTACTCTATGCCTTTGCAGAAGCAACAGTTCCTAAAATTACGCTCATCACGCGTAAAGCCTATGGCGGTGCATATGATGTGATGTCGAGCAAGCACATTGGCGGCGATATCAACTACGCCTACCCAACTGCCGAGATTGCTGTTATGGGACCTGAAGGAGCCATTAATATACTGAACCGGAACCTGACCAACGAGGAAGAAAAAGCCAAGGCTGTTGAAGAATATCGCGATGCCTTTGCCAATCCTTACCGAGCTGCCTCGCTGGGCTATATTGATGAAATTATTTATCCGGAAGACACGCGGATCAAAATCATCAACGCCTTGGATATGACGCGCAACAAACGCAAATCCAATTTACCACGCAAACACGGAAATATTCCATTATAAAACAACAAATACAGTGTTGCCCGAAGATTCGATGCATTTTCGGGCACACTTTATTGAAGGTTAACTCTTTCCCTCAAATAGTCATCTACAACAAGTTCGTACTCTCCACCCGACGACAAAACAGGCTCAACCTTCGCCATTTTACAGGCTCTAAACAAGCGCTTCGCAAAGACCAAAAATCTTCCTGCTCATTCAAACCACAGGCTAAACAAATATCCGTGACGAGCGTTGTTTAGAATATTTCAGACAGAATAGTCATAAACATTAAAATACAATCAATGCTCTTAGAAAAAGCCGGAATGCTTACAGCAAGCGATCAAAAGAATACCGAAGTTCTGAACGACTATTATGTCGCTTACTTAAGCCGTCAATTAAGCATCTTGGGTAAACGCGAAGTGCATAATGGCCGTGCCCATTTTGGGATTTTTGGAGATGGAAAAGAAGTGGCTCAGATTGCCTATGCCAAAACCTTTCAAAAGGGAGATTGGCGATCGGGGTATTACCGCGACCAGACTTTTATGCTGGCCTTAGGCTTAATGCAACCAGAGGAGTTCTTCGCAATGATCTATGGTGATACGGATGATCAGATCAACCCTTCAACCGGCGGTCGAAACTTCAACAACCACTTCTGCACTGCAAACATTAACGAAGAAGGAGAAATAAAAGACTTAGCCAACCGCTATAATTCCAGTTCCGATATCAGCTCTACCGGAGGCCAAATGCCCCGATTGCTCGGACTTGCTCAGGCTTCAAAAATGGTGCGGAACGACAAGTCGCTGAAGAAACACCTGAACAACAATGTCACCGGAAACGAAGTGGCTTTTGGAAGTATTGGTGATGCCAGCACCTCCGAAGGAATGTTTTTTGAAACCATTAACGCCGCCGGGGTATTGCAAGTTCCGATGGCCGTTGCGGTTTATGACGATGGGTTTGGAATCAGCGTTCCGATTGAACTTCAAACTACCAAATCCAGTATTTCGGAAGCACTCAAAGGTTTTCAAAAACAAAAGGACACCAACGGCATCCTGATTTACACCTGCAAAGGATGGGATTATCCGGAGCTGGTAAAAACCTTTTCTGAAGGCATTAAGCAATGCCGGAAAACTCATACGCCCGTACTTTTCCACGTGCAGGAAGTTACCCAGCTGCTAGGCCATTCCACTTCCGGATCGCACGAACGCTACAAAACAAAGGAGCGGCTGGAATGGGAAAAAGAATACGATGGTATTTACCAGTTCAAACTCTGGTTGATTGAAACTGGCCAGGCCGATATGGACACCATCACTCAACTGGAAAAAAAGGCTGAAAAGGTTGCCCGTGAAGCGCGCAAAAAAGCCTGGGCCAACTACACCAATGGTTATAAGCAAGAAGTGCAAAGCCTGGAAGAAATTTTGCTTCAACTCAAAAAACAATCTAGCGGAACCGTTGATCTGCTGGACGAGCTGGTGGAAATTAAGCAACGTACCTTCCCTACCCGCCGCAAGTACCTTAGTTTTGCCCAACGACTTTATTATGATATTCACCTTCAGGACAATCTGAAACACGAACGTCAGTTGCTGCATCAGTGGATTGAGCAGTTCAAAGCACAAAGTGCCGGGTTCTACAACCAGCAATTATACCGCGAAGGGGCTGACTCTGCTATAAAGGTAAAAGCAGTGCCTGCCACCTATACGGAGCAGCCGGAAGTCGTCAATGGCTCCGGTATCCTGAACCGGAATTTTGATGTGCTGTTTCAAAAATACCCGAACCTTGTCACTTTTGGACAAGACACTGGTAAGCTGGGCGGAGTAAACCAAGGGATGAAAGGGATGCAGGAGAAATACGGCGCCCACCGGGTAGCTGATGCCGGTATTCGCGAAACCACCATCATCGGCCAAGGTATTGGTCTGGCCATGCGCGGATTTCGACCCATTGCTGAAATTCAGTACCTCGATTACCTGATTTACGCCCATTCTACCTTGAGTGACGATTTAGCCAGCATGCAATACCGGACCAAAGGCAAACAAGCAGCACCGCTTATCATTCGCACCCGTGGGCATCAGCTGCAGGGCATGTGGCATGCCGGTTCGCCTATGCAAATGTTGCTCGGCTCACTGCGCGGACTCTATTTGTGCGTACCACGCAACATGACACAGGCAGCAGGCTTTTACAACACTTTGCTGGCAGCCAACGATCCCGCGCTGGTCATTGAGCCCCTGAAAGGCTATAACATGAAAGAAGCCCTGCCCGACAACCTGGGCGAATTCACCGTACCTTTAGGAGTTCCTGAAGTGATGGTTGAAGGAACCGACGTTACCTTGGTTACCTATGCCTGGAATGTCAACCATGCGGTTAAAGCGGCCGAACTTCTGCAAACCAAGGGAATTTCAGTGGAAGTGATTGACGTGCAAACCCTGATGCCTTTTGATATAGATCACCGCATTCTGGAGTCTATCAAAAAAACCGGGAAAGTAGTTTTTGTCGATGAAGATGTTCCGGGAGGCGGAACCGCTTACATGCTACAAAAAGTGATGGAAGAGCAAAAAGCCTTCGATTACCTTGATACGGCTCCAAGAACACTGTCGGCGAAAGAACACCGTCCGGCCTATGGTATTGATGGAGAATTTTTCTCCAAACCCAATGTGGAGCAAATTTTTGAAAGCATCTACGAAATGATGCGCGAAGTGGATGTAAAAAAATATCCCAGTTTGCATTAAATGAAGAAGAGACTATCAAATTTTACTTTAGGAACAGTCTCTTATAATTTCCGAAAATTTGAGGTGGCCTACTTGACCATTTCCTTTTTAAGGACAGCTGCTTTGATCAAAATGCTCCATGCAGGAATTGTCTATTTATACTAGAATAAATAGACAATTCCATAATTAGTAGATATGATCTAACAAACCTGCGGAGTTAGCAGTCTAAGATTCAAAAAATGGCCTTGGCGTTGAAAACTTGTTATAGCAAGACCAAGGGTAAAATACTTACTAAAAGTAACCACTTGATGTGCTAATCGCTAAAGCGATAAACCTTAGGGTTGCAGAATCAGCTCCTTGAGCGTTTCAATCCACAAAGGATGGTCGTTCAAACTTTCCACCAACTGAATTTTTTCGCCTCCGTGTTCTTCAAACAATTCCTGGTATTCAACTCCTAGTTCAATAGTGGTTTCCAGACAGTCAGCCACAAAAGCCGGCGCTACAAACAACATCCGCTTCACCCCTTCTTTGGCTTTCTGAATGACCAGCTCATCTGAAAAAGGCTTGAGCCAGTTTTTGGTTAAGCGCGACTGGAACGAAACCGAGTAATCTTCCCGCTTCAAGTTCAGTGCATTGGCCAGCAAGCGAGTTGTTTCGTAACAGGTAGCTTTGTAACAGTATTTTCCGTGTGCAGGCATTGCTTGCTCGCAAGTACATTTGGTCGAAGCAATCTCCGGGTGCACCTTATCAACCTGCCGGTTGGGCAATCCATGGTAGGAGAACACAATATGATCGTAATCTTCCGGATGATAAGATTTAATGCGCTCGGAGAAGGCCTTGATAAACGTTGGATGATCGTAAAACTGGCTAACCATTCTGATCTCAGGAATTACATTCCACCGGGCTACTTCCTGCGAAACAAACTGGGCAATCGTTCCCGTTGTTGAAGAAGCGTACTGTGGAAACACCGGAATAACAATCATACGGCCAAAGCGTTGATCACGCACTTCACGCAATACCTTTCGCAAATGAGGGTTCTGGTAACGCATAGCTGTAAAAACCTGAAATTCGTCTCCCAGCGCTGCCTGAAGTTTTTCCCGGTTCTTTTCGGCATTTACCAGCAACGGCGATCCTTCCGGTGTCCAAAGCATTTCGTAAAGCTTGGTAGACTTGGGTGCCCGAAAAGGGACAATGATCAAATTAACCAGCAGCTTTTGCGGAATCAGTGGCAGGTCAATCACTCTCCGGTCGTTCAAAAACTCGAATAAATACCGACGCACAGCCGGTACTTTAGGTTCATCGGGCGTACCCACGTTTACCAGTAAAACAGCGGTTCTTTTTGAGTTATCCATCGTTTGCATTCCTGTTAGGTTAATGATTCCAAATTAAATCAGACCAGATGAATCCAGTCAATATCTTTTTTTAACAAGCTTAAAGTCTCTTCTTCGTACGACCCTTTTTCAGCCTGAAAATCGTACGTCCAGGCAGCCATTGGGGGCATGCTTAAAAGGATTGATTCCGTGCGACCATTCGACTCCAAACCAAACTTGGTTCCGCGGTCATACAGCAGGTTAAACTCCACGTACCGGCCTCTTCGCAGGTCTTGCCATTGCTTTTCGACTTCTGAAAACTGTCGATCACGATTGGAATTTAGCAGCTGAATATAGATGCGCGGATAGGCTTCAGCCAAGGCTTGGGTAAAAGCAAAGAACTTGGTAAAGCTAGCCTCATCGGCTCCATCCTGATGGTCGAAGAAAATACCACCCACACCTCGGGTTTCCTGGCGATGGGGCAAGTAGAAATAAGTATCAGCCCATTGCTTATAGTCGGGGTAAAAGTTTTCATCATACGCATCGCACACCTTTTTCAACTCCTGGTGAAACCAACTGGCTTCCGCTTTATTCACATAGTGCGGTGTCAGGTCTATTCCTCCGCCAAACCAGGCTTTGCCTGAACTAAGTTGAAAATAGCGCACATTCATATGCGTAATCGGGGCATGTGGGTTTTTAGGATGAATGATGGAGGAGATTCCGGTTGCAAAATAGGCTTCACCTTCGTCAATTCGCAAGGCTTGGCGCATGCGTTCACTCACTTTTCCGCTTACGGCCGAAAAGTTTACCGCTGCCTTTTCAATGGCATCTCCCTGGTCCATGACCATGGTATAGCCATGTCCGATTTCTTTCTCCCAATAGTCCGTTTTAAAAACAGCCTGTCCATCAGCCGTTTCCAGTTCTGTACAAATTTGTTGTTGAAGCTTCCGGTAAGTGGAAGCCACGAGGTCATTTCTCATGTTGGTCTTTTATTAAAGCTATCCAACCGATTCCGCCAGCTTTCGTCCTTGTTTCATTCGGTCAGCCATTCCAATGCCATCACGAATGTTTCCTCCCAGAAGTAATCCGGGATAAGAGGCCTCGATGGAATCGATAGCCGCCAGACGTTCAGCTGACTCAAAACCGTATTGCGGAATAGCATGCTGATAACGATTAATAACCAACAAATCTGGTTGCCATTTTGTTAAGCCCATCATGCTTTTTAGCTCTTTTTCAACCAATGCTTTAAGCTCATCATCCGACAAATCAACCATTTCCGGCTTTCGGACACCACCTAAAAATGTAGACAACAAGGCTCCTCCTTTGGGGGCACGGCCTTTCAGGAAAGAAGACAAGAACAAAACCCCCAGGATATCGCGATTCTCATGAAATGGAATTAAACCGCCAAATGCTTTGATAGGAATACCCTCCCACTGGTTAAAGCCCACGGAAACCTGCACCACCCGTGCATAAGGCATTGCTTCAATTTTTTCAAGTTTTCCGGAAGGCAGAAATGGAAATAAAGAGCGTAAAGCAAATCCCCCTACCGTTGATATCACATAATCGAATTCTCCAAGCGATTCGTTTCCATTCATAAGCTGGTATTTCTCTGCTGCCTGCGCCACCTTCAAGTCCGTTAAGCTTAAATGAATGTGTTCTTCTCCTATCGCACTGTTCAGGGCATTAATCAGCGAGGACAATCCCCCTTTCATGGAAAAAACTTCTTTGGTGGCTTTTTTGTCCCAGTCGGTCTTGGGTTCTTTGGCCTTTTTAATCGACCCGCCAATGAAACTGCCATAAGTCTGCTCCAGATTGTACAGTTTTGGCAAAGCATATTTTACCACCAGCTTAGCCGGATCTCCGGAGTAAACACCAAGAATAAACGGGTCAATGGCATATTTCAGAAAGCTCTCGCCCATGCGACGACGCACCAACTCTGCCAAGGTTTCATTCGGATTGGTTCCGGGTTTCCGGAATGGCTCTCCCAGTATACGAAACTTATCGTACCAGGTAAACAAAGGCGTTTTTATTCCGCCCAGCAACCCCGAAGGAATAGCATGCCAACGGTCATCTTTCCAAATCCAACGGAATTTGGCATCCTCATCAGCAATTTCCAATTCGCAAGCGCCACCCAGATCTTCAATCAAAGCAGCAGCTTCAGGTTGTCCGAGCACCCCGGTGCTGGGACCATTCTCATAAAGAAAACCATTTTCAGACCGGGTTTGAATGACACCGCCCACATGATCGGCCCGTTCAAAAATCTGAACATCAATTCCTTTTTTCTGAAGATAATAGGCGGTTGTTAAGCCTGTCAAGCCGGCCCCAATTACTGCTACTTTTTTATTCATTGTATTCTATTTTCAATTCGCACCTAAGTCCTGATGTCACAAGCATCCGTCTTAAGCGGCTCGTTTCAGCACAAGCCAACTATAATTTCGTTACACTGATTTGGAGAATTTCTGGATACTCCCTTCCAGCCGGATGTCGAATACCGCCGCAATATTTCGGAGCACAAAACGGCCCAGGTCGGTAATCACAATCTCTTCGGTGGTGTACGACAGCAGATCATCTTTCACAAACTCATCCAGCTTGCTTTCTTCAAAATTCAACAGCGCTTTCAGTCCATCCACCTCAAGGTTAAACTGGCTGGCCACCTGCTTCCACGACAAGTACTGATTGCACATCACTTCGTTGATAATCTGCCGAATTATCTTATCGGTTTCCGAAAGCGCATAGCCTTTCACCACCTGTATTTCGCCTGCATTTATCGAATCAATATACTCTTTCACTGTTCGTGCATTTTGCGCATATACATTCTCCAACTGGCTGATTCCGGTAACACCAAAAGCATATACCTGACCGGTAGTTTCGCGCGTGCAATAGCCCTGAAAATTCCGATGCAAGGAACGATTTTTCAGAGCAATGGTCATATCGTCGTCGGGTTTGGCGTAATGATCCAAGCCAATGGGCACATAGCCCGCTCCGGTCATCTTTGCCCAGGCCACCTCAAACATTTTCACTTTTTCTTCGGGTTCTGGCAGACCATACGACTCAAGCTTTTGCTGCGCTTTTTTCACCCAAGGAACATGGGCATAGGAAAAAGTAACCAAGCGATCGGGATTGATGGCTGCTGCTTTCTCCATGGTTTCGGCAAATGAGGCTGCCGTTTGATAAGGCAAGCCGTAAATAAAATCCAGATTAACCGACACGCCCGGATGCTTTCGGATCATGCCAACCAAATCAGCAATCGGTATTTCAGGCACTTCACGGTGCACGGCATTCAGCACTTTCTCCTGAAAATCCTGAACACCCAGGCTAATACGGGTAAAGCCAAAAGATGCCAAATCGTTAATGTAGGCTTCGTCCAAATGCGCCGGATTACATTCAATGGCGATTTCAGGTTTATCAATAAACTGGTAATTGGACGTAAAAAGCTCCATGATTTCACCAATATAGCTTGATGGCAAAACATTGGGCGTTCCTCCCCCCCAGTGAATCTGTGATATCTTCCGGTTCTTATCGATCAACTTTCCAAGCATGTGAATTTCCTTTTTCAGGGCTTCCACATACGTTTTCATCATATCCTGATCTTTGGTAATATGCGTATTACATCCGCAATACAAACACAACTGCGTACAAAACGGAATATGCAGGTAAATGGAAATATTCTCGGGTTGCGTGTGGTTTGATTCCTTTACCGCCTGCAAATAATCCGCTGTTGTAAAATCATCGGTAAAAAAATTGGCGGGTGGATAACTGGTATAACGAGGAACCGGAACATTATACTTATCGATCAATGCTAAAGGGATTCTCATGTGTCTTGAATTGTTTGTTTTTTAGCTTCATTGGCGCCTGCATGCACAGCAGGCCAGACATTTACCGGCAACGCTCTCTTCAACAAAGGCATGGTGGTAAATTTATTCTATGCGAAAATAACAGAACTCCGTGTAAAACAAGCTTCCAAAAGTCAGTTTTTCCGGGCTTTAAATCTGTTAATCCTATTCAGATGAAGAATCATCCGGACGAACGAAAATAAGCATAAAAAAACAGAACCTAAATTTTTAGCCTTACTCTAGCAACTAATTCACGGATAAAAAGTAATTTGGCTTTATCTAAAAAAATTAATTGATGAACAAACACATTTTAAATCTGCTTGCCATTTTCCTGGTGCTGAACTGCTTGGCGCAAGAAAACAAAAGCAAAGGAAAAGTAGAAGTTTACGACAAAGGCAAAGGGTACTATTACGAATCTATTCTGAAAGATGTAACAGCGGTAGATGAACAGTTGGAAGAAACCACGCCGTTTATCCGTTTCAACATGGATCAGTCGGATTTGGACCTTCCCAATGATCCATCGCTCTACCGAACCGTATGGTGTCAGCCAACCGAGTCGCAAGGCAATGCCGGCTCTTGCTGGTCGTTTTCAACCACTTCGTTTTACGAATCGGAGATTTTTAGGGAAACCGGAAAAAAAGTGGCCTTATCGGAAATTTACACCGTTTACTGGGAGTATGTTGAAAAAGCCCGGCGCTACATTGAAAAGCGAGGCGAATCCTTGTTTGATGAAGGTTCGGAGGGCAATGCTGTTGCCCGCATTATGAACCGCTATGGGGTAGTGCCCGAATCAGCTTACACAGGTTTGCTCCACAACCGCAAGTTTCACACCCACGCCAAAATGATGGAAGAAATGCGTGGTTTTCTGGAGTCCATGAAAAAGTCGAATGCCTGGAACGTAAACTATGGGCTGGAAACCATTAAGGCAATTATGAATCACTACATTGGCGAACCGCCTGTTGAGTTTACAGTGGAAGGCAAAACTTACACCCCAAAAAGCTACATGACTGACTATTTGAAACTGAACCCGGATGATTTTGTCGAAATTTTATCCTATAAGCAAGAGCCTTACTGGGAGCAGGTTGAATACAAAGTACCGGACAACTGGTGGCACAGCGACGAATACTACAATGTTCCGCTGGATGTGTATATGAAAATTATCAAACAGGCAATCAAAGATGGCTACTCGATGAGTATTGGCGGCGATGTTTCAGAAACTGGCTTTAGCCGTGAAACCAACTGTGCCATGATTCCTGATTATGATATCCCTTCGGAATACATCAATGAAGATGCCCGGCAATTTCGTTTTTCCAACGAAACAACGACCGACGATCATGGCATGCACCTGGTGGGCGTGCTGGAAAACTACAAAAACAGCGGCAAAGATTGGTATTTGATAAAAGACTCCAGCTCGGGCTCGCGCAATGTAGGCGAAGACGATCCGAAATTTGGCTACTACTTTTTTCACGAAGATTACATCAAGCTAAAAATGATGGGGTTCACCATTCATAAAGATGCCGTAAAAGCAATTCTGCAAAAGTTTTAAGTAAACAATACTTCTAAAAGAGCTCCTGTTAAAGGGGCTTTTTTTATTTCTGAAAAAATGAAAGTTCATCATTTATCTAAAAAAATGATCAGACCAACCACCTGTTTTGATTGAAATTATTATTTTCAGGGCTGCAAAAATCAAAGGGAAGGCTCACCCCCTCCCTGTTCAATACAATTTTCACAACAAACCAGACTTAATAAATTTAGAATGATGGAAAAGAAATTTACTCCACCCACTTCAATGCTTAAAACATTTATCCCAATTCTTGTAGTTATTCTAAGTTTTACCTCCTGCCAACAGGAAAAAACAGCGAATGGCCCCATCTACAAAAGGGATTACAAGGAAGCAATTTTAGAAAGCCGAAAGGAATTAGGAGCCCACCTCATGACCAGCTTTACCCCCGGAGGCTCGGTTTCGGTTTCGGTTGATGGCGAGTTGGTGTGGTCCGAAGGACTCGGTTATGCCAACAAAGAACTGAAAGCTCCGACACAGCGCAATACCAAATTCCGCATTGGCAACAGCTCTCAGCTTTTTACAGCCTACCTCATTGCCAAAATGCAGGAAGAAAACCAGCTCCATATTGACAGCAGCTTTTATACCTACATTCCCGACTTCCCTAAAAAGCGCGCAGATTTTACCTTGCGCATGCTGATGAACCAGGTAGCCGGTTTCCCGGAAAGCTCAAACCGCGAAGCTCAACAGCTCGACAAGAAAATCAGAACCTTGAAAGACTACATCAAGCTTCACGAAAACGATTCGTTGGTTTACCAACCCGACAGCTACTTTCTGCAATCGAATTTAAGCCTGGCGTTGCTTGGAATTTTAGCAGAAGACATCAGTCAAAAAAGGTTTGCAGACTTGATACAGGAAACGATTATTGACACCCTCCAATTGAACAACACCCAATTGGATAACACCATGGCAATCATTGAAAACCGCAGCAATACTTACGACCGTGATTACATTGCCCGGTTAACCAATGCGCCTCAAATCAACCTTAACCCGCTGGCTCCGGCCTTAGGAATGCTATCAACAGCTGATGACCTGAATCTGGCCGCCCAACAGCTTCTGGAGCCAGGATTTTTCAATGAAGAAACACTCCAGTTATTTTACGAGCCTTACCAATTAAGCACCGGACAACGGTTAAATTCAAGCTTTGGCTGGCTGGTTATTACCGACCGCGAAGGCCGCAAAGTAATTGGTCAGGCTGGCAGCACTACCGGGGGAGCTTCGGCCATTGCCGTTTACCCCGAGCAGAAATTGGTGGTTACTCTCTGTGCCAACCTGGGAAGCGATTTTGAAGATTTGCCGGTGATGCAAATTGCCAATCACTTCCTGAAAATTATAGATCCCAAAGAAGACGCTAAACAAGAATAAAAAAGGAAACCGGGTCAATCCATGATTAACCCGGTTTTTTATTTTCAGTGCCTGAAGCCTCATCTACCAAATGTCCACGCCAAATCCGACACTGTAAATGGGTTCCCATGATTTGTAGGGCGAATTTTTATCCTGAATTACATCAAACAAAACCTGAAAGCTTATAAAAGAGCGGTCAGAAAGCACCTGCCGGTAGCCTCCTCCCACATAAAAAAAAGGAATGAAACTTCGCTCTTCCCGGTTAAAGGAATAATACTCCATGTTGATCATCGAAAACTCACTATGAAGATAAAATTGGGGAATGATGTTGTATTGCCCAAACAATCGCCCGCCATACTGGCTGGCCGTGAGATTCCCATCAGGATACTTGTAGCGGGTATATTGATATTCAATTCCTGCACCGGCATAAAACTGATCGGTTAAGCGGGCACCAATGATCGGACTAATGTTAATGTTGGTATAACTCCCTAGCGAAAGCCCGACACTGCCACCTGTAAAAAGCTTATCACGAAAGCGAACTTCTTTTTCCGGATTGCCACTTGGCTGCCCAAAGGTCAGCAAGTAAGCTCCTAAAAACACTGTGCTCAATAAAAACTTCAACGAATTCATAACGCAATCATTTGGAGGGTAGAAACTCCCTTCAAGTTACGCAAAAGTTCCCCTTACTTCCAAAGCTGCAGTTTCTTTTGAAACAGCTTTGCTGAAAAAAGGACAGCGTACTGGAGCCTTCGCTTCCGCCAAAAGTGCCTAGGAGGCCTGCATCTCTAAATTCAACTTTCGATGCAGGTAACTAAGCCTGAAGTGAAACATTAACGCACAAATACTTAAGCCCACCGGGAAGCCCATCCAAATGCCAATTTCATTGAATCCGCCATGAAAAGCTGCCCAATAACTAAACGGAATAGTGATGATGAAATAGCAAATAAAAGTAAGAATTCCCGGAATCGTGGCATCAGCCATTCCCCGTAAAATACCCGAGTAAATGATTTGAATGGCATCAAAAAGCTGAAAGATAGCCAACACGATAATCATTTGCGAGGCAAGCCGGATCACTTCCGCATCGGTCGTAAACAAAGTTGGCAGCCAGTTGCTCAAGCTCACAAAGGACATGGAAATAATAACCACCATTCCCAACACAATCTGAATCGAAGCATTGGAAGCTCTTTTCAGCAGCGAGGGTACCTGACGTCCGGCAAGTTGGCTGATACGAATGGTTGTGCTCACACCAATTCCCTGGTAAAGCATAAAACCAAAAGTGGAAAGGCTAATCACAATCTGATGTGCAGCCAGTCCGGTTTCGCTGATCCAGCCCATCATAATACCGGCCACAATAAACGCCGAAGACTCCGAAAACATATGCAATCCCATAGGAATGCCGAGCTTGATTATCTTAAGCGTGGAGGCGGTTACCGACTTCACATTAGCAACAACCGACTGCAGTTGCTCGCGATAAAGCTTACGGACAAATATGAGCATCCCCACAGCCATTAACACCCGGGCAATCAAGGTTGACCAACCTGCACCAACAAGTCCCAGTTCAGGCGCTCCCCATTTCCCAAAAATCAGCATGTAGTTCCCTAGAATATTCACAACATTGGCCCCCAGGGTAATCATCATGGCCAGTTTGGTGTTCGACAAACCATCAGCAAACTGTTTTCCGCTCAAAAACAGCATCAAAGGCACAATGGAAAGTCCGATAACACTAAAGTAGTGCCGTGAATAGTCAAGAATACTTTCGGGCTGATGCATAAATGGCATCGCCGAATACAACAGCAGGCAAGCCATAGCCAGCAAAACCGCCATAATGCTGTTGGCAGCAAAAGCCGCTTTCTTCAGCGACAACAGTTCCGCATAATCATTCGAACCGTTAGCCTTCCCGGTTAAGGGAGTAATGGCCATCGCAAATCCCATCCCAAAAATCAGGGGAAGCGAAAACAGGGTATTGGCAAACGCTGCTGCTGCCAGTTCTGTTTTGCCCAAACGGCCAATCATCATATTATCGGCCAAACCAACCGTAATCTGTCCAATTTGCGCCACAATTACCGGCAGGGCAAGCCTACGGGTTTCGGCATAGTGAGGACGATACAAACGCCAAATTCGTTTCATAACTAACAATAAATAAATGGTTGTGATTGAGCGAGACCTTGCCCCTTAATACATACACGACAGGCAGGAGTTAAGCATAGTTTTCAAGCTTCAAGGTGAGAAGCGCTCCCCTGTTGGAAGTTTCATGTAATTAAGGTCGCTAAAAACGGCGGCGAAAGTAATTGTTCTCACGCTGACAAAAAAATAATAGCGAACCAGAATGAAGAAAGGAAAGAAAAAATTAAGGTTTGAAATCCGGAGCTTCATGTTTCACTCCCATTTCAAACCTTAAACAAAAAAATTTAAAAAACTAAGTGGTGCTTTGTTAGTTGACCAACTGGCCTTCTTCCATGATCAGCTCATAAAAATAGCCGGCACCAAAATCTTTATTAAGGGTTACTACGCCTTCAAAAGTATGCTCCTGCCCAACTTCTGCCATCTGGTCCGAAGTAATGGTCAGGTCATAATCCTCGCCGTGCTTAGTTCCATCCTGAATGTGAATCCAGTTGCGCGACATGATGTTTTTATTCACTTTGACAACCTTTCCTTTTACGCGTACGCGTTTTCCTTCGTAATTTCCTTTGGAAGCATACAATTCACCGATTGTCACTCCACCTTCAGCAGGCTCCACTTCAATATTGGAATCAAACGATTCGATGGCTTTCCCTAATGGTTCTTTTTTGGAAGCCACCGGAGCACTCTTCTGAATGGGGTCTTTACTCAGCTTCTGAACAAAAAAGATCGAATCAAACACCCGCCCCAAGGCTTTGCTCTCAAAATCCTTCATTTCCAAAGCTGAAGCATAATAATATTTTTCGCCCACTTTTGCTTCCTGACGACTCACCGCAATCCAAAAGTCCTCACGATTTTCTGAAACTTTTAAGTAAGTATAGCTATCGGTTTGAATCACTTCTTTAACTTCCACCTGGTGCATGAGCGAGCTAGTGTCGAGCGGTTGAACGGATTCTTTCTTTTTCTGAACGCAAGAGCCCATCAGCAGGCTACTCATTAACAATACAATAAATAATCTCATAAGTTACTACATTTTATTTCACAGATAAAAACTTAACAGGACAGTAAAAGTAAACAAACACTTCAAAAGAAAGTTAAATACGACATTGATATTTATCCGATTTTGGTCAGTGGCTGCTTCAAACTGATCCCCTCCAACTGAGCCAAAGACCATTAAAATTTGTCTCAAAAAGCGCTTACCGGTTTTAAGCTCATTCCCTGCTGTTATAAAAGCGATTCAGAATAGCCCCGTCGTTTGTTTCTTTTGAGAGTGATTCAATGGTGTGTTTGGGCACATCGTAAACATCCAGCAAAATCAACCCGTCCAAACAGTTGTTAAATTTTGGATCAACATTAAATCCAATGATTTTGGCGTTTAAACGAATGTATTTTTTCAACAAAACCGGAAGTCCCGGATTTTGGAGGTCAACATCGCCAATAAAGCGATCGAGCTTATTAATGTCATTCAGATTTTCCATAATCACGTTCATATCCGGATCCTGGCTTTTAAACTTGAAAGCTTTTCGGGGAGTTACCAAACGGGCATTTTGCCAATCGAAATGATGCAACATGATAAATTTAATGATCAGCTCTTTCGAGCTTTTCGAATAGTTGGCACTAATACTTACCGGGCCAATCAGGTAACGGTACTCCGGGTTTTTCAGCAGAAAGTACAAAATGCCTTTCCACAGCAAAAACAAGGGCAAAGGCTGACGTTGGTATTCCTTCACCACAAACGAACGGCCTAGCTCAAGCGACTCCCGAAGAATCGGCTCAAAGGCCTCCTTCAGTTTAAACAGGCTTTGAATATAAAACCCGCGCACACCAAACTCATGCAAAATATCGGCTCCTTTACCTATTCGGTAGGCTCCAACCAGTTTCTCCGCCTCATCGTCCCAAATAAAAAGTTGATGGTAATACAAATCAAACTCGTCCAGATCAATGCCCCGGTTGGTGCCCTCTCCCACTTCGCGAAAGGTAATTTCGCGCAAGCGGCCAATTTCATAAAGCACGGTTGGTATTTCGCTGGATGGCGCACAGAACACCTGGAAATTCTTAACCTGAAACAACAAACGTTCGCTTTTCAATCCGGCAATCTCGCTGACCACCAACTCGGTTGATGAAGCCTTGACGATTTCTTCTATGCGCCGTTGTCTTTTCAACGAATAATTGAAAAAACGTCGAATTTCAATCTGCGACTTCAAACTGTAAGTCTTCGCCCGCAGGAAGCGCCCAAACTGGTATACCTCGGGAAAACCAGCTTGCTCATTCACCGATATGGGCGACCCGATTCGAACTTTAACTGGCCGGCGTCTTTTGTTCAGCAATTCCGAAGGAAGTTTTACTTGCTGCAGGTTCGGATTAATCCGCCCAATCAGATGAAACAACCGGCTGTTGTGCCCTCCAAAATAAACAGGAACAACAGGCACCTGGGCGTGTTTTATAAACCGAAGAGAGACATATTGCCACTGGCGGTCAGTAATCTTGTTGTTCGCCTGGTAACCCGAAACCTCTCCAGCAGGAAAAATACATAAGCCTCCACTAGCTTTCAGGTGCTGAAGGGCATTTTTAATTCCTCCAACATCTGATTGTTCGCTCTTTCGTGCGTCAAATGGATTAACCGGCAGGAAAAATTCGCTGATGGGCTCAACTTTTTTCAGCAAAAAATCAGCCATCACTTTAATGTCCGGCCGAACCAGGCTAAGTATTTTTATCAGCAAAATACCGTCAAGCCCACCAAACGGATGGTTGGCAACCACTATAAACGGCCCGGTTTTAGGAATCTTACGCAACTCTGACTCATCAAATTCATATTTAATTTCCAGGATTTTAATCAATTCATCGATAAACGCTATCCCCTGCTTATCGGCAATTTGACCATAAATGCGGTTAAGCTTGTTGAACCGTAACACATACATGATAAATTTAGCGAGGTTTTCTCCTCCAAGGTAAGCCAGGTACGGACTTGCTTTAAGAATGTCTTTGGGTTTTACGATTTCCATAGTTAACCAGATTAAGCACGCATTAAATTTAAGAAGGATACGGCTTACTTTTGCAAAAGCGGATGGGTTCTTAAACATATCCGCCTCTAAAAAAAGAGGACAAAGTCTTTTAAATCAATAAAAGCAGGTTAACTTTGCACATTGAATATTAAGAAAGGATAATACGTGAATCAGTTATACGATAAATATCAGACAACCGATTGGTTGCCTACAACCAAAAAGGAAATTGAAGAACGCGGCTGGGACGAGGTCGATGTGATTTTATTTACAGGCGACGCATACGTTGACCACCCTTCGTTTGGAGCTGCCGTAATTGGACGGGTTTTGGAAGCCGAAGGCCTGCGCGTGGCCATTGTTCCGCAACCCAACTGGCAGGATGATTTGCGTGACTTCAAAAAATTGGGAGCTCCCCGACTTTATTTTGCAGTTACTTCAGGAAACATGGACTCCATGGTAAACCACTATACCGCCAACAAACGCAAGCGCTCAAAAGACGCCTATACGCCCGGCGGTCAGCACGACAAACGTCCGGATTATGCAGCAACAGTTTACTGCAATATTCTGAAAGAATTGTACCCCGACACCCCAATCATGCTGGGTGGAATTGAAGCATCGCTGCGCCGGGTTACCCATTACGATTATTGGCAAAATAAGCTGAAGCCCTCTATTTTGAAAGAGGCAAAAGCAGATTTGCTGTTCTATGGCATGGGCGAAAAATCAATCATTGACTTTACGCGTCTGATTCAACGGGGCGTTGACGCGCGCACCATTACCAATCTGCCCCAAACGGCCTTTTTGATTGAAAAAGATGCGCCATACGCAACCAACAAGAAATGGAATAACATTGATTTGTATTCGCACGAGGAATGCTTAAGCGATAAAAAGAAGTTTGCCAAAAACTTTATGCATATCGAAGAAGAGTCGAATAAAACGGAAGCGAACAAAATCACGCAGCACATCGGCAATCAACAGGTGGTTGTCAATCCGCCCTGGCCCCCCTTGGTTGAAAAGGAAATTGACCGGTATTACGATTTGCCGTACACCCGCTTGCCGCACCCCAAATACAAAAACAAGGGCACCATTCCGGCTTACGAAATGATTCGCCATTCCATCAACATACACCGTGGCTGTTTTGGAGGTTGTACTTTTTGTACCATTTCCGCACACCAAGGAAAATTCATCGCCAGCCGTTCCGAAAGGAGCATTCTGAAGGAGCTGGACCAGGTTACCCAGATGCCCGACTTTAAAGGATATATTTCCGACTTGGGTGGCCCGTCAGCCAACATGTACAAAATGAAAGGGATTCATGAAGAAATTTGCCGCAAGTGCAAGCGTCCCTCGTGCATCTTCCCCGACATATGCAAGAATCTGGACATTAATCACAAACCCATGCTCGACCTGTACCGCAAAGTTCGTCAGCACCCTAAAATCAAGAAAGCCTTTGTGGGCAGCGGCATTCGTTACGACATGATTCTGCACGAAACCAAAGACAAGCAGGTCAATAAAACAAACATGACTTACTTGCGCGAAGTTGTAAAGCACCACGTTTCAGGGCGATTGAAAGTGGCTCCGGAACATACTTCCGACGACGTGCTAAAAATCATGCGTAAGCCTTCATTTAAGCTGTTTTACAAACTGAATAAGACCTTTAACGAAATAAATAAACAGGAAGGCCTGAATCAGCAATTGATCCCCTATTTTATTTCGAGCCACCCGGGTTGCCACAACTCCGACATGGCCAACCTGGCTGCAGAAACCAAGCAACTCGATTTTAAACTAGAGCAAGTGCAGGACTTTACACCTACACCAATGACCTTGGCGACCGTCATTTATTACACGGGCTACCATCCATATACCATGGAAAAGGTTTTTACGCCCAAGTCCAAGAAGGAAAAACTATCGCAACGCAAATTTTTCTTTTGGTACAAAAAGGAGTACAAACAGCAAATACGGCAAGAATTGATTAAGTTGAACCGTAAAGATTTATTAAAGAAAATATTGGATTAACTAAACAAAATCACTTATTGCTGAGTTTTCAATCACAGGGTTTCTGAATTGACCAAAAGCCCTGTAATTGGGAACGCTAACCTTTTATTCCCCATATACAATGAATACAAGACTGATACTCTTAGGATTATTTATGCTGACACTGTCGGGTTGTGCCGAGATGCAGCAAATGGCCAGAACCATTTATGATGAGCAGAAACCATTGTCGACAACAGAAATTATCGCCGGACTAAAACAAGCGCTGGTGGTTGGAACCGACAGCTCAGTTGCCGAACTATCTGCCATTGATGGTTACTTAAAAGATGAAGCAGTAAAGATTTTGCTCCCCCCTGAGGCGGATATGATCACCAACAACCTGAGCAAACTTCCCGGTGGACAACAGCTGGTTGATAAAGTAATTACCAGCATCAACTCCGCAGCTTCAGATGCGGCCAAAGAAGCTACGCCAATTCTGATTAACAGCATCAAATCAATGAGTATTCAGGATGCAGCCAGTCTGCTTACCGGTGGCGATTATGCTGCAACGGAATACTTGAAACGCACCAATTATGATGCACTGGTAGCACTCTATCAACCCAAGATTGAGGGATCGCTGAACAAGAAAATCATTGGCAACTATTCGGCTCAACAGTCGTGGGACGAAATGACGGGAAAATGGAACCAAGTGGCCGGCACCTTCGTTGGGCAGCTTGCTGAACTTGAAACGGTAGAGACCAATCTGAGTGCCTACCTCACCCAACGAGCCTTGGATGGCTTGTTTCTGAAAATTGGAGAAACCGAGAAAAACATCCGGCAAGATCCGGCTGCCCGGGTAACCGACCTACTGAAAAGGGTATTCGCCCGTCAATAAATTGACCAGAAAAGAAGTCCTTAGCCTGGAGCTACTAACGATCAACTGGATAAGCTTACAAACTACTGATGGATGAATTTCAGCACTTAACAAACTGGTGTACGGAGTTCATCCATCAGCAGTCAAACTCCCTATCAAAATTATTCAAACAGCCTACCCTGCCAGGTGTTTCGTTCCGCCAACCGCTTTTCAACCTTAACCACAAATTCAAAATTCTTCAAACCCCATTTGGGAGCAATTAGTAGGTTTTTGGAAGTTTGGCTAACAAATCGCTCAACCACAATTTCAGGGTTCAACAATTCCAGGTAATCCACAATCAGCTCCACATACTCCTCTGCTGTAAACAAGTGAAAATCCTCCGGCTGTCGGGCAAACTCAACGGCCATTTGGGTTCCTTTATGAATTTGCAACTGATGCAGTTTTAGATTCTCAACCGGCAATTGCGAAATTTCCCGCGCCTGATTCAGCAAGTCATTCCGCGTTTCTCCAGGAAGTCCCAAAATCAAATGCGCACAAGTATGAATGTTGCGGCTGGAAGTTTGCTCAATGGCCCACTTCGCCTGCGCAAAATGATGTCCGCGATTAATGCGATCCAGCGTTTTGTCCTGAACCGACTCCACGCCATATTCCACCATCACATAATAGTCCTTGGAAAGCTCAGCCAGATAATCCAGGATTTCCGGAGTCACACAGTCCGGACGAGTTCCAAGCACCAAGCCAATAACCTGAGGATGCGCCAAGGCTTCCTGATACCTTTGTTTCAACACCTCCAAGTCAGCATAAGTATTCGAATACGCTTGGAAATAGGCTAAGAACCGCATGGTTGGATACTTACGGGAGTAAAAATCAATGCCCTGCTGAACCTGCACGGCAATGCTTTTTTCCGGTCCGCAATAGTCGGGTTGGAAAGACTTGTTGTTGCAATATGAACATCCGTTTCGCGCCTTGACCCCATCCCTGTTCGGGCAGGTAAAGCCAGCATCTACAGCTACTTTTTGCACTCTTCCGTTAAACTTATTTTTAAAATAAGTCGGAAAATCATTAAATCGTTTGTCATGTCCCCAGGGGAAATTCTGATCCGTCATAAATAAATTTGTCCGACAAAAGTAAGGCAAATCTGAAAGAAAAAAGACAATATATGCCTCAAAGATCAATTCGCAAGAAGTCAACCAAATACCCCAGATAATCTATCGCTCTGGAAATGAAAAGTCAATCCGGCCTTATCAACAAATGTTGAAAACTTTAAAACCTTGGCATCGCTTATTGGTTCTATTTCTACAAGCTATTTTTTACCTTTAACGTAATCCGTAAAACAACAACCTATGTTTAATGCAGAAGATTTGGTTTTCATTGAAGAGCGCGGAAGTGATTTAACAACCGTCAAAAAACAAGTAAGAAATTTCGAGCAAGGTTTTCCCTACCTTGAAATAATACAAGCAGCCACAATTGGCAAAGGCATCATCCAACTAAACGAGGATCATGCACAACAGTTTATTGATTTTTTTGAGCACAAACTCGAAAAAGGTATCAGCCTGCTAAAGTTTGTGCCGGCCTCCGGGGCAGCCAGCCGCATGTTTAAAAGTCTGTTTACAGCCAAAGCCCGTCTCGAAAACGGAACCCCTGAAAAAGAGGTGCTACAAGACAAGGAGGTGCAGTGCTTCTTTAACGGACTTAAAAAATTTGCCTTTTATGCTGACCTTGAACGATTAACCGGCAAACCAGTAGAACAGCTTTCAGCCCTTGAAGTACTCAATTTGGTGCTCACTGAGCAAGGACTGAACTACGGCAATCTTCCCAAGGGCTTACTGAAATTTCATCAGTATCAGGATCACTCCCGAACCTCCTTTGAAGAACATTGCGCCGAGGGAGCGCTGTACGCCAAAGACCAACAGGGCAAAGTACAAATGCATTTTACGGTTTCGCCCGAGCATAAACCGGTATTTGAGGCGCACCTGAAAGCCATCAAAAGCAAGTACGAAAAGCTGTTTGGTGTGCACTATGAAGTATCTTTTAGCCAGCAAAAACCGGCGACCGACACGATTGCGGTAGACCTGAACAACAAGCCCTTCCGAAACGGAGACAACAGCCTGCTTTTTCGCCCGGGAGGCCACGGTGCATTAATTGACAACCTGAATGACCTGGATGCAGACCTCATTTTTATAAAAAACATCGACAATGTGGTACCCGATTACCTCAAGGCCGAAACCATCAAGTACAAAAAGGCTCTGGCAGGTTTGCTGCTGAACTACCAGAAACGAATTTTCAATTATCAGCGCGTGCTGGACGAAAGACACTACACGGCACTTGATTGCAAGTTTTACGCGGAAGCATCTGCTTTCCTCGAAAATGTTTTAAACGTAAAACCACCCACGAATCAATATTATGCGGAAAAAGAAGAATTGTATCATTACCTGAAATCGAAGTTCAACCGCCCCATTCGTGTATGCGGCATGGTAAAGAATGAAGGCGAACCCGGCGGCGGCCCCTTTTGGGCAAAAAATGCCGATGAGTCAATTTCGCTTCAGGTAGTTGAAAGCTCCCAAATCAATCTTGAGGACAAAAAACAGGCTGACATTGTAAAGCATGCCACCCACTTCAACCCGGTGGATTTAATTTGTGGAACAAAAAACTACCTCGGAGAACCTTATGATTTGTTATTGCTAAGAGACCCCAGAACCGGATTTATATCCTACAAGTCTAAAGATGGCAAAGAACTCAAAGCGCAGGAACTTCCGGGGCTTTGGAATGGAGCCATGGCGGATTGGAACACCCTGTTTGTTGAAGTTCCGATACTGACTTTCAACCCGGTAAAAACCGTGAACGACTTATTACGAAAAGAGCATCAGCCCGATTAAGTAATTCTAAAAAGTATTATTAAATTTGCAGCTGCATTTTTTTGGGATTCTATGGAAGAAGATTCAAGAGACTTTTACGACAGTGAGGAAATAGGAGAAGCCGTTAAACGCTTTGAAAGGATGATGAAGGCCAACCAAGTTGACTATTTTGATGTTTTTGAAGTAGAAGGCATTGTGGATTATTTTATGGATGAAGGCCAAATGTCAATGGCCAACCTGGCAATTGACAATGGATTGAAAATTCATCCGTCTTCCACTTCACTCCAAATTAAAAAAGCACAGCTCCTTTTGGTGGATGGCAAAGTGGATGAATCACTGGCCATCGTTAATGTTGTTGAGTTAATCGAAGACAGCAACCCCGACATTTTCCTGATCAAAGGCTCGGCCTTAATCATGGAGGGCTTGGTTGAAGAAGCCATTACCGCTTTTGAGCAAGCCATCATGTACAACTACGATGAGAAAGATGAACTGCTTTACAATATCGGAATCACCTTAGGACAGGCCGGAGAAGTCAAAAAAGCCGTTACGTTTTTAGAGCGGGCACACACTGCCAACCCCAAAAACGAGCAGGTTCTTTACGAGCTGGCTTATTATTGCGACAAAGATGATCAGGATGAAAAAAGCATCCTTTATTACAACAAATACCTTGACATTGATCCATTCAATCCCTCGGTTTGGTACAACCTTGGCATCACTTTTAACCGAATTGGTGAGCATGACAAAGCCATTGAAGCCTACGATTTCTCGATTGCCCTAAACGATCAGTTTGAACAGGCCCTGTTCAACAAAGCCAATGCATTGTCGAACAACAACCAATACGAAGAAGCCATTGAATGCTACCTGGAGTATTTGAAAAGCGATAAAAACAATGATGATGCCTACTGCTATTTAGGTGAATGCTACCTGAACATGGATCAGTACAACGATGCATTGGCCAATTACAAAAAAGCATTACGCATCAATAAAAATAATGCCAATGCCTGGTATGGTTCAAGCTTGATCCGATGGATTGAAAACGACCTGCCCGAAAGTCAAACGCTGGTCAAAAAAGCCCTCAAGCTGGATGACACCAATCCGGACTTCTGGCTTATGTACGGGAAAATAAATCATGAACTGGCGGCTTACGAGCAAGGAGAATCAGCCTTTGAAATGGCAACGTCGCTGGATCCGGACAACCGCGAAAGCTGGATTGCCTATGCTGAGATGCAGTACCATCGTGGTATGTTGCAGCAATCCATTAATATCTTGAAAAAAGCACTGGAAGTAATTGCCGACGATTCAAATATCAATTACCGGTTAACAGCTTACCTGCTTGAAAATAATGAAGAACGCTCCGCAACGGATTATTTTGAAATAGCCCTAAGAGCCGATTTCAATAGTTACCGCGATTTATTTGACTATTATCCCAAAGCACAGCAAAACGAGTCGATCAAACAACTCATAAAAGAATACCAATCAACCAATTATTAAAAATGAATTTCAACTTACCCTTTATTCCTGGACGTCCTGAAAAGCCAAGATCATCAGGCATTACGATGGTGATGGACAAAGGGCTTAGCCTCCGCGAAGCCGAAGACTTATGCGAAGTCGCATCAGAATACACTGATTTTGTCAAGCTAGGATTTGGTACCGGCCTGCTAACTCCAGGTGTAAAAGAGAAAATCAAACTGTATCAGCAAGCAGGCATTAAACCCTACTTTGGAGGTACACTGTTCGAAGCATTTATTGCCCGCAATATGTTTGACGACTACCGCAAATTTATTACTGAAAGTGGTGTTGAAACAGCCGAAGTGTCTGACGGTGTTCTTCCCATTGAGCATGACAAAAAATGCGAATACATCAACCTGCTGGCAAAAGATTTTCAGATTTTTTCAGAAGTCGGAACCAAATTAAAAGGCAAGGAGATTAGCAACGAAGAGTGGGTTTCCTGGATGAAAACAGAATTGGAAGCCGGTGCCTGGAAAGTCATTGCTGAAGCACGCGAAAGCGGAAACATGGGTATCTACAAAGAAGATGGCTCAGCCAACAGCCAACTCATCATGGACATTAAAAAAGAAATTGACACCGAACATATTTTATGGGAAGCCCCGCTTAAAAGCCAGCAAGTATGGTTTATCAAATTGTTGGGCTCCAATGTCAACCTGGGGAATATTTCCCAATCGGAAGTCATTCCATTGGAAACACTCCGAAGAGGTCTTCGCGGCGATACGCTGCTAAGCTTCATTCCTTAAACAAGCAGTTTATAGATTATACCCTCTAAACCATCAAGATTCTCTTGGTGGTTTTTTTTTGCAAACTAGCTACCAGCGCCTTACACAACAGCGCTCAGCGAACACTCCCCTTTACGTTCTTCAAAAAAGAACATATTTTCACTTCCCGAATGCAAACCTGACCTTCCTTTTATTTATTCTAAATAAAGAAAAACAGCTTTAAAACATCTAAATAGCTACATATTTTATCACCAAAAATTTGATATCTTAAGCCTATCACAGGAAACCTTTAGCCCTTGTTTTTGTTAAGGAAGATGTAAATATTAAACCGGAAATTACAACCGATTAAAAAACCACAATATGTTTGATTTAGATTTAATAAAGAAAACCTACGAGAATTTTGGCCCTCGTATAACCAAAGCCAGAAACATTTTAAAAAAACCACTCACACTTTCTGAAAAGATTTTGTACACGCACCTTTTCAATCCTGAAGAAGTTGTCAATTTTAAACGTGGCGTTGACTACGTTGATTTTGCGCCCGACCGGGTAGCCATGCAGGATGCAACGGCTCAAATGGCTCTGCTTCAGTTCATGAACTCAGGCAAAAGCCGGACCGCAGTTCCATCTACGGTGCATTGCGATCACTTAATCCAAGCCAGTGTGGGCGGACGAACAGACCTAAAATTTGCCCTCGAAAGCAATAAGGAGGTGTTCAATTTTTTGGAGTCTGTCTCCAATAAATACGGCATCGGATTTTGGAAACCGGGTGCCGGAATTATTCACCAGGTGGTGCTTGAGAATTATGCATTCCCCGGTGGAATGATGATCGGAACCGATTCGCATACAGTAAATGCCGGCGGGTTGGGCATGGTGGCTATTGGTGTCGGTGGTGCCGATGCGGTAGACGTAATGGCCGGTATGGCTTGGGAACTTAAATTTCCCAAATTAATCGGTGTAAAACTCACTGGAAAATTAAACGGCTGGACAGCCCCAAAAGACATTATACTAAAAGTAGCTGGCATACTGACCGTAAAAGGCGGAACAGGTGCTATTATTGAATATTTCGGAGAAGGTGCGGAATCACTTTCTGCAACCGGCAAAGGAACCATCTGTAACATGGGTGCCGAAGTTGGGGCAACCACATCAACCTTTGGCTACGACCAAAGCATGGAACGTTACTTACGGGCAACCGACCGCGCAGAAGTCGCCGATTTGGCCAATGGCATTAAAGAACATTTAACTGCCGACCCCGAAGTTTACGCTCAACCTGAAAAGTACTTCGATCAACTGATCGAAATCAACCTGGATGAGTTGGAACCTCACTTAAACGGGCCGTTTACGCCCGATTTGGCAACTCCAATTTCACAAGTCGCTAAAGTTGCGAAGGAAAAAGGATGGCCAACCAAAATTGAAGTTGGACTGATTGGTTCCTGTACCAATTCATCCTACGAAGATATTTCGCGTGCGGCATCACTGGCACAGCAAGCGGTCGACAAAAAGCTGAAGACCAAATCGGAATTTACCATTACTCCGGGCTCGGAGCAAGTGCGCTACACCATCGAGCGTGATGGATTTATCGATATTTTCAATAAGATTGGAGCAAGTGTTTTTGCGAATGCTTGCGGCCCATGCATCGGACAATGGAACCGCCCGGGGGCCGAAAAAGGAGAAAAGAACACGATTGTGCACTCGTTCAACCGTAACTTCTCTAAACGGGCTGACGGAAACCCCAACACCCATGCCTTTGTAGCTTCTCCGGAACTGGTTACCGCCTTGGCTATTGCTGGTGACTTAACCTTTAACCCGCTCACCGATAAGTTGCTTAATGAGGATGGAAAAGAAGTTAAACTGGATCCGCCAACAGGAGAAGAATTGCCCAGCAAGGGCTTTGCTGTTGAAGATGCCGGTTATCAGGCACCTGCCGAGGATGGCTCTTCAGTTGAAGTCATTGTTTCCCCCGATTCAGAGCGTTTACAACTGCTGAAAGCTTTCGAACCGTGGGATGGTCAAAACCTGAATGGAGCGAAACTGCTGATCAAAGCCGAAGGAAAATGCACCACCGACCACATCTCGATGGCTGGTCCCTGGTTACGCTTCCGTGGGCACCTGAACAACATCTCCAACAACATGCTGATTGGTGCGGTAAATGCCTTTAACAGCGAAACCAACAAGGTGAAAAATCAACTGACAGGAGGCTATGATGAAGTGCCTAAAGTGCAACGCGCTTACAAAGCTGCAGGTATTCCAACCGTTGTTGTTGGTGACCACAATTATGGCGAAGGATCTTCACGCGAACATGCGGCCATGGAGCCTCGCCACCTGGGAGTTAAAGCGGTAATTGTAAAATCCTTTGCCCGGATTCATGAAACCAACCTGAAAAAACAAGGAATGCTGGCACTTACTTTTGCCCAGGAAGCCGATTACGATAAAATTCAGGAAGATGACATCTTTAATTTCATCAACCTGGCTGACTTTGCTCCTGGCAAACCTGTGCAGTTACAGTTGGTTCATGCCGATGGTTCACAAGAAACAATCGAATTAAATCATACTTACAACGCCCAGCAAATTGAATGGTACAAGGCGGGCTCAGCGTTAAATCTGATCAAACAACAAAATAACTAATCAAAATAAGACACCCGTAATGGATAAAATTAAAGTAGCAAATCCAGTTGTTGAACTGGACGGAGATGAAATGACCCGGGTTATTTGGTCATTTATTAAAGAAAAACTCATTTTCCCTTACCTCGATCTGGATATAAAATACTACGATCTGGGAATGGAAAAGCGCGATGAGACGGATGATCAAATTACTGTGGACGCGGCTCACGCCATCAAAAAGTATGGTGTGGGAATTAAGTGTGCCACCATTACTCCTGATGAATTGCGTGTAACCGAGTTCAATTTGAAAAACATGTGGCGTTCGCCGAATGGTACCATCCGTAACATTCTGGGAGGAACTGTTTTCCGCGAACCCATTATCATTAATAACATCCCGCGCCTGGTTCCCGGGTGGAAAAAACCCATTTGCATTGGTCGTCATGCCTTTGGTGACCAATACCGGGCAACCGACTTCCTGACTAAAGGAAAAGGCAAACTTACCATCACCTTCACCCCTGAAGATGGTGGCGAAGTGCAATCGTATGATGTGTATGACTTTGAAGGCGATGGAATAGCCATGGCTATGTACAACACCGATGAATCAATAATTGGATTCGCCCGGGCTTGTATGAATCAGGCACTAAGCAAAAAATGGCCCCTGTACATGTCCACCAAAAATACCATTCTGAAAAAGTACGATGGCCGCTTTAAGGATCTGTTTGAAAAAGTCTTCAATGAAGAATTCAAAGAAAAATTTGAGGCAGCCGGCATCACCTATGAACACCGTTTGATTGATGACATGGTTGCAGCCGCAATGAAGTGGGAAGGAGGCTTTGTGTGGGCTTGTAAAAACTACGATGGGGATGTACAGTCAGATACCGTAGCACAAGGGTTTGGTTCTTTAGGACTGATGACCTCTACGCTGATAACGCCCGATGGAAAAACCATGGAAGCTGAAGCAGCCCACGGCACGGTAACCCGCCACTATCGCCAGCATCAACAAGGAAATCCCACGTCAACCAACCCCATTGCGTCAATTTTTGCATGGACGAGAGGCCTGGCCTTCCGTGGAAAATTGGATGAGAACCAGGCATTGATTGACTTTGCCAACACCTTGGAGCAGGTATGTGTTGAAACGGTTGAAAGTGGCAAAATGACCAAAGACCTGGCACTGATTATTCACGAGAAAGACCTTAAGCAGGAACATTACCTGACAACCGAGGAATTCTTAAATGCCATCGATCAAAACCTGAAAAGCAAAATAACAGCTATAACTCATGGGAGAAAAGATTAAACTTGAAAATGGTCGTTTGATAGTTCCTGATCATCCCATCATTCCCTTTATCCAGGGTGATGGGATTGGCAAGGACATTACCAAGCCGGCCCAAAGCGTATTGGATGCCGCTGTTGAGAAAGCTTATGGTTCTTCCCGAAAACTCATTTGGAAAGAAGTTTTGGCCGGACAAAAGGCATTCAAAGCAACTGGCGATTACCTGCCTCAAGAAACGCTGGATTCCTTTAAAGAGCACTTGGTTGGTATAAAAGGGCCGCTCGAAACCCCTGTTGGCGGCGGCATTCGCTCGCTTAACGTAGCCCTGCGGCAAACACTTGACTTATACGTTTGCCTACGCCCGGTACGTTGGTTTAAAGGGGTCCCCTCTCCTGTTCGCTACCCCTCCATGGTTGATATGCATATCTTCCGGGAAAACACCGAAGACATTTATGCTGGTATCGAATTTGAAATTGGCGATGAGAAAACGAAAAAGTTTCAGGATTTTCTGATCAATGAAATGGGCATAAGCACCCAAATACGTTTTCCGGAAAGCAGCGCTTATGGCGTTAAGCCAATTTCCAAAGATGGCTCCGAGCGATTGGTTCGCTCAGCCATTCAGTATGCCATTACTCGTCATCTCCCATCTGTAACCTTGGTCCATAAAGGAAACATTATGAAGTTTACCGAAGGTGCTTTTAAAAACTGGGGATATGACCTGGCTGAATCGGAATTTGGCAAACAGGTTTTCACCTGGCGCCAGTATCAGCAAATTCAAGCGGAAAAAGGACAGCTTGATGCTTCCAAAGCACTGGAAGAAGCCAAAAAATCCGGAAAAGTCATCATTAAAGATACGATAACCGATGCCTTTTTACAGGATAGCTTGTTACATCCCTATGACCATTCGGTGATTGCCACCATGAACTTAAATGGCGATTACATTTCTGATCAGCTTGCAGCCATGGTCGGCGGCATAGGCATCTCACCAGGCGCCAACATCAACTACCAAAGTGGGTTTGCCATTTTTGAAGCTACCCATGGAACTGCTCCTGATATTGCCGGAACTGGGAAAGCCAACCCCAGCTCCTTGCTTTTGTCCGGAGTGATGATGTTGGAATACCTCGGATGGCATGAGGCTGCTGAACATGTGTTTGATGCCATGGAGCACACCTTTTCCAAACGTCGGGTCACTTCAGATTTGCACACCATGATGGAAAGCGCAACCTTGCTGTCTACTACGGAGTTTGCTGATGAAATAATCCGAAACATTCACTAACTTAAAAGAGAAATCAAACTAAAATACTTTTTAAAATGGAATACATTAAGAATAGGTTTTATCAAAAGGCGAGCAAATGCGTTAGCGAGTACCAACGGATCAAAAATGAGCATGGTGATAAAGTGATTGCCAATGTTACTATTGGTCAGGTAATGACAGGGATGAAAGGCGTTCCCAGCTTAATTACTGACACTTCTAAGTTAGACCCAACCACCGGAATTCGCTTTCGCGGATATACCATCCCGGAACTACGCGAAAAGCTACCCCGCTTAAACCCAGACGGAGAACCACTTCCCGAAGGCTTGTTTTACCTGATGCTCATTGGCGAAATACCAGAACGCGATGATGTTTTAAATATTAGCAAGGACTGGGCCACTCGTGCACATGTACCTCAGCATGTTTTTGACGTGATTGACGCCATTCCGAAGAACTCACGTCCCATGACTCAGTTCAGTTCGGCCATCCTCAGTATGGCTACGGATTCTATTTTTCAAAAAGCTTATCGCGCAGGCGTTCATAAAAAATACTATTGGGACACGACCTATGAAGATGTGATGAACCTGATTGCCCGTCTGCCGCGAATTGCCGCATACATTTACCGTCGTCAGTTTTTCAACGATGAACACATTGAGCCGGATCCACGCTTGGACTGGGCCGGTAACCTGGCACATATGATGGGACACGACAGCGAAGAAGTAAAGCGTTTGCTTCGTTTGTACATGGTTATTCATGCCGATCATGAAGGAGGAAATGTTTCAGCACATACCACCCATTTGGTTGGATCAGCACTTAGTAACCCCTACTATGCTTATGCCGCTGGTATGCTTGGCTTAGCAGGCCCGCTTCATGGTTATGCCAACCAGGAGGTCATCAACTGGATTTTTAGCATGATGCAGGAATTGGACACGGATAGCCCAAGCGAAGAGCAAATTGTAGCCTACACCAAACGTACATTGGATGAAGGACGCGTCATTCCAGGTTATGGGCACGCCGTACTTCGCCAAACCGATCCCCGTTTTACGGCACAACAAGAATTTGCCAAGAAATATGTAAAAGATGATAAGCTCATCAACATTGTGAATACGCTTCACCGTGTCGTTCCTCCAATTCTGGAAGCCACTGGCAAAGTTAAAAACCCTTGGCCTAATGTTGATGCTTACTCGGGCTCCTTGTTGTATTACTATGGCGTGAAAGAACATTCCTTCTACACCGTCCTGTTTGGCGTGTCCAGAGCACTCGGAGTTTTGGCCAGCTTGGTAATGGATCGGCTGTACGGTCTTCCAATTGAACGGCCATCATCTTTCCCGCTCAAGTGGTACCATGAAAAAGCAGGAGAACAAACTCCTCCTAGATGCTAATTCAATAAAATTATATAGCTCTGAAATGCTCTCTTTTACCGGAGAGCATTTTTTTTGCCCAACAACCTAGCTTCACGATAAACCAAGCACAGGCTCATCCATAAAAACCGAAATCCATCTACTACTATCCGGTTTCTCTTTTGCAAAACACTTGCAATTGTTACATTTACTGATAAAAATCACAGCATGTCATGCTTGGCTCACCTTAATTTGCAATAAAAACCGAAACTTATGGCCTTCCTTCAAAAAGAAAAATTATTTACAGTACAATGGTTCAAGGAGTATAGCTTCATCACCATTGGTGCTTTTATTCTTGCAGTTGGTTTTGTCTATTTCATTTCACCACATAAGATTGTTCCTGGTGGCGTATACGGTATTGCTATCGTTGTGCACTACCTTACTGAAGGTGTTTTTTCTTTTTGGCCCGAAGGAATTCCCATCGGACTGTTTGGCTTGATCTTAAACATTCCGTTAACCATTGCCGGAATTAAAATCCTGGGCCCCCGCTTTGGCGTAAAAACAGTGATTGGCTTTGTACTTTCATCCGTATTTATGGATCTGATAACTTACATGCGTGCTGATGGCAATGCTCCTTTAGTTGAAGACGTATTACTATCCTGTGTGTTTGGAGGCGTGCTTATTGGCTTTGGTTTAGGCCTCATTTTTAAGTCACGTGCCACCTCTGGCGGATCGGATATTATTGCCATGATCATTGCCAAGTACACCGGCATCCAACTTGGGCAACTCCTGATTTATGTTGATTCAGCCATCGTTCTGATTGGGCTTGCAGCTTTTGGCGAATGGCAAATTCCCCTCTACTCCTGGTTGGTGATCTACATCACGGGCCGTGCTATTGACATTACCATCGAAGGATCTAATTACAACAAGGCTTTGTTTATCATTTCCGACAAACATGATGAAATCAAAAATAAAATTCTGGTCGATCTGGAACGTGGAGGAACTTACTTGAAAGGGCAAGGAATGTTTAGCGGCGAAGAGAAAGAAATTATTTATACCGTTGTCAGCCGTCGCGAAGTGATTATTTTGGAACAATACATTAGTCAAATTGACCCGAATGCCTTTATTACCGTAATGGACACCAGCGAAATTCTGGGGGAAGGATTTCAGAACCTAAAAGTGAAAATTGACCCATAAGTATATTTTATTTCTTCAGCAAAAGGAAAGTTAGGGCACAAATGCTTAATTTAGTAGGTCAAAAACCTGTTACTAGTTATTATTCCCATGAAAGCTTTTCTTCTTACACTCCTGTTGTCTGTTTCAATCCTTTTTGCCAATGCTCAATCTGTTGGACTTGTTCTTAGCGGTGGCGGAGCAAAAGGTCTGGCACACATTGGTGTTATTCGGGCAATGGAAGAAAACAACATCCCTATTGACTACATTTCCGGAACTTCCATGGGGGCTATTGTAGGCGGACTTTATGCTGCCGGTTACACCCCCGATGAAATGGAAGAGCTCTTCCAGTCGGAACAGTTTATGTTTTGGGCCACCGGAAAAATACAGGAAGAATACCGCTACTACTTCAGAAAACTGGAACAAACCCCGGCGTGGCTGAATCTTGATCTTCAGAAAACAGAAGATAGACTTAAGATTTTACTGCCGACCAATATTATCCCTGAAGAGCAAATTGACTTTGCCTTTATGGAGATGTTTTCATCCACCAACGCCGTGTGCAACTATGATTTTAACAACCTGATGGTTCCTTTTTTGTGCATTGCGACCGATATTTATGAAAACAAAGAGGTTGAACTGAGGGATGGCGATTTAGGAGAAGCTATCCGTGCTTCCATGACCTTTCCTCTTTATTTTAAACCCATTACAATTGATGGTGTTTTGGTGTTTGACGGCGGAATTGTCAATAACTTTCCGGTTAAAAATACCATTGAAGCCTTTCAACCCGACATCATTATTGGACATAAAGTTGCCAACAACTCAAAACAACCAAGTCAGGATGACGTAATGGCACAGCTGGAAAACATGATCATGCAAAAAACCGATTATGAAGTTCCGGAAAATAAAGGGCTTTTGCTGGAAACCTCCTTTTCCAATGTCAACTTACTTGATTTCAACAAAATTTTGACCATTGAAGAGGCCGGCTACAAAACCACGCTGGCTCAAATGGATAGCATCAAAATGCTCATAAAAAGAAGAGTTTCTCAAGAAACCCTGACACAAAAACGACGAAACTTCAATCTTCGGAAACCGGAACTGCTGTTTCAAAACATACAGGTTGAAGGCGTTACCGACCCCATGCAGCGCAAATACATCATACAGAGTGTGAAGCACAAAAACAATGTGATCAACCTGGATGAACTTCGACATGAATATTTTAAACTTGTGGCCGATCCTCAGCTCCGGTCGATCCGCCCGGTCTCCTTTTATAACAAAGAAACCGGCTATTTTGACCTGCACCTGAAAGTAACGAAAGAAAAGTCGCTGGAAATCAAGTTTGGTGGCAATGTTTCAACCAAGCCCATCAACCAAGGCTTCCTGAGTCTGGACTACCTGTTTTTTGATAACCGGGCCTATACCTTGAGTACTAACATTTATTTTGGACGTTTTTACAGTTCAATAAAAGCCGGTGGACGCATTGATTTTCCCACCAGTCTTCCGTTTTACCTTTCGGGCTACCTCACCCTTAACCGCTGGGATTTTTTCACCAGCAGCAACGAATTTTTCTTTGAAGATGTAAGTTCTCCCTATATTATTCAGGATGAAAACAACGTTCGCTTCGAACTTGGTTTTCCGGTGAAAACCCATGGAAAGCTAACCCTTGGCACCAGCTTCTCGTCGGCAGCAGACGCTTATTATTTTAATGAATCGATTAAAAAAGATGATAGCTCTGAAGAAACAAAGTTCGATGCTTTTTCGACCAAAATCAGCTTTGAGCGTAATTCTCAAAACTACAAGCAATATGCCACCGAAGGCTTGTCTTCGGAATTGAATTTTACTTACACCGTTGGCAGTGAGAAACACAAACCAGGCACCAATTCTCCTCTTAACCGGGAGTATAACGGCTCGCAAGATTATTACACGCTAAAGGCCAAATATGAACGCTACTACCCCATCAGCCGGAATTTCAGCCTGGGTTTTGAAGTTGATGGCGTGTTTAGCAACAAAAAGTTTCTGAATAACTATACGGCAACCATGCTCGCAGCCAATACTTTTTCACCAACTCCTTTTAGTCAAACCCTGTTTATGAAGAAATACCGGGCCAATAAATACCTGGCTTCCGGCTTAAAAACAATTTTTAACCTCAGCAACCAAATGCACTTCCGCCTTGAAGGCTATTCATTTACTCCGGCCCAGGAAATCATCCTTGGTGAGAATTTTCAGGCAGCCTATGCCTCTGATTATTTTTCAACCTTAAACCTAATGGCAATGGGAGGTCTTGTTTATCATTCCGGACTTGGGCCATTAAGTTTAACGCTGAATTATTTCGACAAAGAGAATACGAAATTTTATGTGGTGTTCAGCTTTGGCTATGTCCTTTTCAATAAACGGGGGTATTAATATAAAAAAAGGCTGTTCAGTTATAGTAATAACCAAACAGCCCAACCAATTATTTTTTTCTGTTTTTAAGATTTTCTCTTTTGATAAAACCTAACCCAGTCCACATCAAACTGATGGGAAGCTGACTGGCTATCCTGAATAACCAGCGATGTTAAGTTCAAAAACATCGGATAGTCCGGAACATTGGAATTTACTGCAAACAACTCCTTGTCATTGATTTTCCAGCTAAGCTTGCCTTTTTCCCAAACCATGGAGAAAATGTACAGCTTGCCGGCTGATAAGCCCGACAAGGAAAAGTTCACTTCTGCCTGCCCTGCTGGTGAAGCACTTAAGCCAAACTGACTCTTGGCCCCACACTCGAATAAATTAAGCCGTGCCCCATTTTGTTCGCCTCCCAAGTAAAAAACATCCTGAAAGTTCTTATCCGGGTTATACTTAATTTTGGCTTCTAAAATACCATATTGAGCTTCAAAAATTCCACCTGTGGTCAGGCTGTCCGACGAATAATCCATTTCCTTTTCAACAAAACCCAAAACCGGGTTCCAAACCAAGCCTTTCCGCTTTTCCTTTTTGACTTGAATTCGAAGGCGTTCCCCGGCTATTTGTACATTTTTCCCATCGGCGAAAGCCTGTAAATCGCCATGTTGCGAAAAATTCTTTCCGACGGTCTTCTCGGCCCAATAATTAATGGTTTTCCATTTGGACCGATCCAACTCCGTGTTCTCAAACTGGTCCTCAAAAACCAGTTCCCAGTTTTTAGGAAAATCCAGAGCATTGGTATTCTTGTATTTTTGATAGAGCTGTATTTCCGGCTTATTTTTCAATTCCAGGTAACGCTGTTCTTCTTTGTGCTCCTGACTTTTCTCCCATTTCTTCGGGTCTTCCAGGTAGTTTTTGCGCTCTTTAAATTCGTCCGACTCAATCACAGCTTTCAGCTCATTAAAGGTACGTCGTTCCTCTGATTTCTGCATGTGCAGATAGTTCTTATAAGCTGCTGAATTGGGGTATTTCAGGAAGAACTGTACATCGGCTGATGCTTTTAGCTGCTTAAACTCTTCCCTAAGGGCTTTGCTTTCTTCTTCGGAAGCACCTGCTCCTTGTTGGATAATTCTTTCCAGTTCGAAATAACGATCCAAGTCATTTCCCTCTTTCAGATTTTCGTAGCGTTTCAAATCGGCCGAATCTGCCACCTGCAAGTATTGCTGCAAGCGTTTGTTTCGTTTTAGTTTGTTAAACTGTTTCAATTGCCGCTCTTCAGAGCTGCCTTTAAATTTCAATTTTTTCAGTTGTGCCTTCGCTTTCTTGAAAGAACCAGACTTTACTTTTTCTTCCAACAGCAAAAACTCTTTCAGTTCATCCGATTGTTCAACTTGTACAAATACATGATAATCTTTCCAAAGAGAGTCTTTTTGCGATTCGATCTTTGAAGTGGCTTTAATACCGCCAAAGGTATTTAGCAGAAACAGTTTTAGAGACATGTTGATCCTTTTACTTCAGGTTTATGAGATTTAAAAATAATAATAAAAAAGTTAGTTAGTAACATTTTTTAGCATCTCTCAGAAAAATATTAATTTCAACACCTGAAAAACAATCCTGCACCTATGAAAATGAATAAACGTACGCTCCTCTTTCTGTTTGTTTTAAGCTTTATCTTCCACTTTCCAATCTTTGCTCAGGATTATTTCAAGGATGGTGGAGAAGCGGGAAAGACTTACCTGCTTATGGCGCATCCTACAGTAGAGAACATAAAAACCATGAAATACCTGATCGACAATAATATTCTGTTTGTAGGCGAAACAGAGATTGTTGGCGTTTACTATAGTTTCGAAAACTACAACTACAGCCAGTCGGTGGATTACATTCATGAAAATGAACTGGAGAATTTCCACCTTCAACACTTAACAGGCATGTTAACGCCGGAAAACATTTATACGGAAAATGACTTCTCGGCCAATTTTGAGATTATCTTTCAGCAAACCCTGGGCATCTTTTTCTTTGGTGGTCCCGATATTCAGCCAGCTTTATACCAGGAAGAAAATAACTATGCAGTCGTTACCGATCCTTACAGGCACTTGTTCGAGCTTAGCTTTCTGTTTCATCTTCTGGGAGGACCTCAAAACCCCGACTTTGTGCCGCTGCTGGAGCAGAACCCCAAATATTTTATTGGTGGATTTTGCCTGGGTATGCAAAGTATGAATGTGGCCACCGGTGGAACTTTGGTTCAGGATATTCCGGCTGAAGTATACGGGATTGATGAGCCGGCCGAAATTGTTCAATTAGAACAGGATAAAATACACCGGAACTACTGGCAGGAAATTTTTGAAAATGACCAGTTGATGTCTGTCAGCTTTCATCACCTGCATTTGCCAGAAGATGGTTTTTTTAGAAATGACGTGAAGTGGCGTGGAACCACCTCTCCGCCTGTACTCAGTTCTCACCACCAGGCCGTTGAAAACTTAAATGACTGCTGGGAAGTAACAGCTTGGTCAAAAGACAAAAAAGTCATTGAAGGCATTCGCCATAAAAAGTACCCCAATGTTTTTGCCTTCCAATTTCATCCTGAAGATACAACCTTGTTTGCTCCGGCAGACTCCTTGCTGTTCTCTCCTTCTGATCAACCCCGAACATACAACGAACGGATTGGAGCGGAAGGGGTGAAATTTCATAAAAAGATATGGCGATTGATATCCAAATCCATTCAATAAACCGACACCTGATTATTCTACAAAAAATTCTATTTTTGCAGCTCAAATAAAATGTATGGGCTTAAAAGACGAGATTAAACGCAGAAGAACTTTTGGAATTGTAAGTCATCCGGATGCCGGAAAAACAACCCTGACAGAAAAGCTTCTGCTCTTTGGTGGCGCCATTCGCGTAGCCGGAGCTGTAAAAAGTAATAAAATCAAAAAAGGAGCCACTTCCGACTTCATGGAAATTGAGCGGCAAAGGGGAATCTCGGTAGCCACTTCGGTTATGGGCTTCGAATACCGGGATTATAAAATCAATATCCTGGATACTCCGGGTCACCAGGATTTCCAGGAAGACACGTTCCGGACACTTACTGCGGTTGACAGTGTTATTATTGTCATTGATGCAGCCAAGGGGGTAGAACCACAAACTGAAAAGTTGATGAATGTTTGCCGAATGCGCAAAACACCCGTCATTGTTTTTATTAATAAGCTCGACCGCCCAACTCAGGATACATTTGACCTGTTGGATGAAATTGAAAATCAACTTCAGATTAAAACCCGCCCTTTAAGCTGGCCCATCAACAGTGGTCCCGACTTTAAAGGCGTATATAACATATACAACCAAAGCCTTCGCCTGTTCGATGCTAATGTGCAGGAAATTGAAGAAGGAATCGCCTTTAAAGACATCAACAGTCCGGAGCTTGAAAAATACATTGGCGATGATGCCGATGAGTTACGCGAAGAACTGGAACTGGTGGAAGGCGTTTATCCCGAATTTAATCACGAAGACTACTTACAAGGTAACCTCGCTCCGGTATTTTTTGGTAGTGCCCTTTACAATTTCGGAGTTCAGGAGTTATTGGATGCTTTTGTAGAAATAGCCCCTACTCCTCGTCCTAGCTTTACGGAAGAGCGGGAAGTAAAACCAGAAGAGGATCAGTTTAGTGGGTTCATTTTCAAAATTCACGCGAATATTGACCCCAACCACCGCAGCCGAATTGCCTTCGTAAAGATCTGCTCCGGAAAGTTTGAACGAAACAAACCCTACAAACACATCCGCAGCGGAAAATCACTCCGCATATCAAGTCCCACTGCTTTTATGGCTTCTCAAAAAGAAATCATTGAAGAGGCCTATCCGGGTGATATCATTGGTGTTCCTGACTCCGGAAACCTGGTTATTGGCGATTCTATTACCGGGGGTGAAGAAATTCATTTTAAAGGTCTGCCCAGCTTCTCGCCCGAACTGTTCCGCTACATTGAAAATGCGGATCCAATGAAATCGAAGCAATTAGCCAAGGGAATTGACCAGCTGATGGACGAAGGTGTTGCACAGCTGTTCACCAACCAATTTAACGGTCGAAAAATTATTGGAACCGTAGGTCAGCTTCAGTTTGAAGTAATTGAGTATCGTTTGCTGCACGAATATGGCGCAAAATGTCGCTTTGAAAACCTGCCCATGCACAAAGCCTGCTGGATTGAGTGCAGCGATCCTAAGCGTCTCCGCGAATTTAAACAACGGAAACATCAGAAAATGGCAACTGACAAACGCGGACGTGACGTATTCATGGCCGATTCCAGCTTCATTCTGCAAATGGCCCAGGATGAGTTTAAAGACATCAAGTTCCATTTTACCAGCGAATTTTAGGTAACAGGCGGACTTTTAGTCCGCTTGCCTTTCAAGGTATATTTTTCTACTTTTAGAAAAAACATGACAGACTGACTATGGAAATTCTAACCCTTAATTTTACCGATGGCGATCTGTTTTCCTATATTCTTCTGCCACTATTAATTTTCTTTGCCCGCATTAGTGATGTAACCGTTGGAACCCTTCGTATTGTGATGGTCTCCAAAGGACAAAAACTAATCGCTCCCCTACTTGGATTTTTCGAGGTCATTATCTGGTTGATTACCATGAGTAAAATCATCCAAAACATTGACAATTGGGTCGCTTATGTTGCCTATGGTGCCGGGTTTGCAACCGGAAATTATGTTGGATTAATTATTGAAGAAAAGTTGGCTGTTGGCATTGTTCAACTTCAGATTATAACCCGAAAGAGTGCCCAGAATTTAATTGCCAAGCTGAAAGCCAGTGGCTATGGCATTACTCACCATGAAGCCCAGGGAGCTGTCGAAAAAGTCGCTGTCATCTATACCATCATCAAACGTAATGAATTAAACAAAGTGCTTGAAATCATGCGCACTTACAACCCCAACGCATTTTATTCCATTGAAGACGTCAAATCGATCGGCAAGAGCATGCCCCAACAGGTAAAAGGCAGTTTTCGGTGGCGCAAAGGGAAATAAGTTTCTTCCTTCCTGTTCCTCCTTTTAGCATTGTGTACGGAACGTTATCAAAAGCTTCAGATTCTTAAAAAACAAAAACAAAAAAGATCAATTCTTAAATAAAATTCTGATATTTGTCAGACTTTTTTAAACTTCTCAAACAAAGCTAAAATCATAACATCAAAAAATTTAATAATATGTTTAAGATTCAAACCTTAAATAAGATTGATCCTGTTGGTTTAAAAAACTTCCCTTTAGATCAATACGAAATTGCCAGTGAGTTTTCAAATCCCGATGGAATTATTGTGCGCAGCATGAAAATGCACGACATGGAATTGCCATCAAACCTGAAAGCCATTGCCCGTGCGGGAGCAGGTGTCAATAATATTCCAATTGAAAAATGCACCAACCAGGGTGTTGTTGTTTTTAATACTCCCGGAGCCAATGCCCACGCTGTAAAAGAATTAACCATTGCCGGCCTCCTGCTGGCTTCGCGCGATATTGCAGGTTCTATTGAATGGGCCAAAACATTGATTGGCAAGGGCGATGAAGTTCCTGCTTTAATTGAAGCAGGCAAGAAGAACTTTGCCGGACAAGAGATTCGTGGAAAAACGCTGGCTGTTATCGGACTGGGTGCTATTGGTGTTTTAGTGGCCAACGCCGCACAAGCTCTTGGCATGAATGTTTTAGGATATGACCCGTTTATTTCGGTAAAACATGCCTGGAAACTAAGCCGCAATGTAAAACAAGCCGAAGGCATGGAATCGTTGCTTGCTAATGCAGACTACGTAACCCTGCAGATCCCCTTAACTCCGGAAACCAAAGGTTTTATCAATAAGGATAAATTCAAGATGATGAAAGACGGCGTTCGGGTGCTCAACTTCGCGCGTGGAGGTCTGGTGAACAACCAGGATTTGGCCGCTGCTATTGAGGCAGGTAAAGTTGCACGCTACATCACGGATTTTCCCGATGAAGAAACCCTGAAAATGGACAAGGTAATTTCCATTCCTCACCTGGGAGCTTCAACGGCTGAATCGGAAACCAACTGCGCTGTGATGGCTGTTGATGAAATCAGAGAATTCCTGGAAAACGGCAATATCATTAACTCGGTAAATTTTCCTGCAGCTGAAATGGAGCGCACAGGAGGAGCACGTATTGTGGTGGCTAACAAAAACGTCCCCAATATGGTTAGCCAAATCTCGACCTTATTAGCTGGCGAGGGCTACAACATTGCCAACATGCTTAACCGCAACAAAGCAGACATTGCTTACAACATCATTGATGTTGACCGAAAAGAAGCTGATCTTTCCTTAATTGACAAAATTGGAGCAATCGATGGAGTCATCATGGTAAGAATCATTCAATAAGGATCTTACAACACAAACGGATACCGGCTCGCATTAAGCTTTTTGCTTTATTCAGCCGGTATCTTTCTTTTTATTCTTCTCACTTCGTAAATAATCTTAATTTTGCAAGCGTTTGAAAAAACGCACTAGAACTGGATAATTTTAATTCTGGCAAAAAATAGAATCATGAGTAACAAGTTGATCGAAAAAGCTGCAGATAATGTTCGCATTCTTTCTGCCGCAATGGTTGAAAAAGCAAAATCCGGCCATCCTGGTGGTGCCATGGGCGGAGCTGATTTTGTAAGCGTATTGTATTCTGAGTTTTTGAACTACGACCCTTCAGACATGAGCTGGGCTAATCGTGACCGCTTCTTTTTGGATCCGGGACACATGTCGCCCATGTTGTATTCCATTTTGTCTTTAACAGGCAAATACAGTATGGAAGACCTGGCAAACTTCCGCCAGTGGGGAAGCGTTACCCCCGGGCATCCCGAGGTGGATGTTGAGCGCGGCGTTGAAAATACGTCTGGTCCGCTGGGACAAGGACACACCATGGCCGTTGGTGCAGCAATTGTTGAGCGCTTTATGGTAGCTCGTTTTGGCGAATGGATGGCTCATAAAACCTACGCTTTCATTTCAGACGGTGGTATTCAGGAAGAAATTTCGCAGGGAGCCGGACGAATTGCCGGATTTTTGGGATTGAGCAACCTGGTCATGTTCTATGATTCAAACGATATCCAGCTTTCAACAGAAACAGACGAGGTATCAACTGAAGATACTGCTAAAAAATACGAAGCCTGGGGATGGAATGTCCTCACAATTGATGGCAACAGCCACGATGCTCTTCGTGAGGCTCTGAAAACAGCTAACGCAGAAACTGAAAAGCCAACCCTGATTATTGGTAAAACCATTATGGGTAAAGGTGCGATGACAGAAACTGGCGAAAGTTTCGAACGCAAAGTTTCAACACACGGACAGCCTCTGGGAGCTGCAGGAGCATCATTAGACAAAACAATTGCCAACTTGGGCGGCGATCCTAAAAACCCGTTCCAAATCTTCCCTGAAGTGGAAGACTTATTCAAAAAGCGCAACGAAGAGCTAATTGCAGCAGCAGCTGTGAAGAAAGCCGAGCAAGCCGAATGGGCAAAAGCCAATCCGGAACTGGCCCAAAAACTGGAGAAATTCTACTCACAAGAAGCGCCTGAATTTGACTTTAGCAAAATCCAACAAAAAGCGGGAACAGCCACTCGTGCTGCTTCGGCAACCGTATTGGCCGCTTTTGCTGAAGAGGTTGAAAATATGATCGTATCTTCAGCTGACTTGTCAAACTCAGACAAAACCGATGGTTTCCTGAAGAAAACAACTGCTTTCAGCAAAGGTGACTTCACTGGAGCTTTCCTTCAAGCTGGTGTTTGTGAGTTAACCATGGCCTCCATCATGAATGGTATGGCCCTGCACGGCGGTGTAATTCCGGTGTGCGGTACTTTCTTTGTTTTCAGCGATTACCAAAAACCAGCTATCCGAATGGCTGCCTTGATGGAATTGCCTGTAAAATACGTATGGACACACGATGCTTTCCGCGTAGGAGAAGATGGTCCTACCCACCAGCCTGTTGAGCAAGAGGCTCAAATTCGTCTGATGGAGAAATTGAAAAACCACAAAGGTGAAAATTCAACCTTGGTATTGCGTCCGGCTGATGCAGAAGAAACAACAGTAGCCTGGAAACTGGCTTTGGAGAACACAAAAACGCCAACAGCATTAATCCTGTCGCGTCAGAACATTCCGAACCTTCCGGGTGAAAATCGTTATGCCGATGCGTTAAAATCGGAAAAAGGTGCTTACATCGTTACTGATTCTGAAGGAACACCGGATGTTATTTTGCTGGCCAGTGGATCTGAAGTTGCCACATTGGTTGCCGGAGCTGAATTACTGGAAAAAGAAAACATCAAATGCCGCATTGTTTCAGTTCCTTCCGAAGGACTATTCAGAAGCCAAACACCTGAATACCAAAATGAAGTACTGCCAGCAGGCGTGAAAAAATTTGGTTTGACTGCTGGCTTGCCTGTTAACCTTGAAGGGTTGGTTGGCGCTGATGGAACTGTTTTCGGATTGGATTCGTTTGGATTCTCAGCCCCTTACACGGTGCTGGATGAGAAATTAGGATTCAACGCACAAAACGTTTACAATCAACTGAAAAAGCTGTTAGCTTAATCACACACTATAATAAATCAGAAAAGGCCGGAATAACCGGCCTTTTTTTGTTTCTTACTAAAAGTACTGAGTTAAAAAATGGACCATTAAATCCTATCGTTTTAACACAATACGGTAACGGGCTTTTCCCTTTTCAAGATGTTCGAGGGCTTCATTCACCTGTTCCATCGGAAATTCTTCAACCATCGGGTAAATGGCATGACGCTTACAGAAATCAAGCATGGTGCGTGTTAAAGCAGGACTACCCAGCGGACTTCCACCAACCGATTTTTCTCCGATGATCAATGAGAAAGCCGGAATAGCCATGGGCTCCAGTACCGCTCCTACCGTATGAAATTTACCTTTTGGAGCCAACGTTGACAAATAGGCATTCCAGTCAAGCGTTACATTGGTTGTGTTTAAAATGAAATCAAGCGTTCCGGCAATACTCTCCAACTGCTTCGGATCGCGCGAATTAATAACTTTAGTTGCTCCCATGGCTTTGATTTGCTCCTCCTTGTCCGGACTGGAACTAAATGCGACCACTTCACAGCCCCACTTATTTAAAAATTTCAACGCCATATGACCAAGTCCTCCAATTCCAATCACCCCCACTTTATCGGTTGGTTTTATTCCCCAATGCACAATCGGATTAAAAACGGTTATGCCTCCACATAGCAGCGGACCGGCTTTTTGACTATCCACTCCATCAGGAATAGCAATGGCCCACGACCAGTGGCACCTCACATAATCCGCAAACCCGCCATGACGCCCCACAATGGTGCCTTCAACAGTATAACACAAGTTATGGCTGCCACTCATACATTGGTCGCAATGCATACATGACCCCGAGTTCCAGCCTAGTCCAACACGATCTCCTTCCTTAATATTTTTAACCTCCAGCCCAACACTCACCACTTCTCCAATCACTTCGTGCCCGGGAACAAACGGGTATTGCGTCATTCCCCATTCGTTGTTAAGCATACTTAAATCCGAATGGCAAATTCCGCAGTAATGAACTTTAATATCGACCTGATCCGAACCGATATCCGGCAATTCGTAAGAAAAAGGAACGAGCTTTCCTCCTGGCTCATTCGCTGCATAGGCATTTACTGTTCTCATAATATCTGTCGTTTATTATTAATATTCGGAAGTGAGCATTAAGCCACTGTCAAAAGGAGTTGATAAAATCCGGACAACCGACAACTTGAGGTATTTATATGAATAAAATCCTCGGCATGCCCTGGTGTGAAAATCTTGGCGAACAAAAACCAATAAGGGATTCCTGTTCGCTAAGATTCGTTTGAGTTACGGCTTAATGATCGCTGCCGAATCAGCCGCCTGAAAAAAATGAATTGCTTTTCCATCTTTAAAAGTCCAGGTATGTGTGGCATTGGCCTTGAACTTTTTCCCTGTAGCTTTCCAGGTTCCCGTGTAATGACCAACCATCACAATTTTATCTCCGCCATCAACGAAGTCAAAAACTTCAATTTTAAAGTTTTCATAATACTCCGGAATGAGTGCCAAAACCTCATCTACAACAGTTTGTGCGCCTACATAGCGACCATCATCATTTACATACGGAAAACCGATACATTCTTCCCAAACAATATCTTTATGCCAAGAAGAAAGAACTCCTTTAATGTTACCAGACGCAAAATCCTGGTAGCCCTTTTTTAAAATCTCTAAATTACCCATGTTACCCATTTAAAATTTGTTTCCATTACCCCTGATTTCTCAATCTGCTTAATCTTGCAGCCGCTGGTCTTTTCCATTGCACAATCGAACTCTTTCATGCATTTCCGAGTCCAGCTAAAGCAATAGCAGTACGAATGAACACTTCATTCAACGAATAAAGAGAAGCGATTTTTGGCGAATCATACAGTTTAAGACAGGCAGTGAGTTTGAGAGAGAACGGACTATCAATCAGTCCCATAGTCTTGCAAATGAGGAATCAAGTTACGCCTTATCTAAATTAATTCAAAATAATAGGCTGATTTATTTTGAGTAAAAAAAGAAGCCTGCCTGGGACAAATAATCATCAGTACAACACACGAAAAAAGGCCGGGATTTTTCCCGACCTTCCTATATCTTCGATAGCAGAAACGAAAGCTAAGCAAAATCAAGCTGTCGTCTATTTCCGTTTTGATTTATCTGTTGGTTATTTTACCACTTTTAACCAAGCGCTGGCCATCAGCTGAGCTCCGGCCATCGAAGGGTGAACTCCGTCCCCACTCCAGTAGGTTGCCGGCGCATAGTTCATGGCCTTTTCGAAAATCTTTTGATAAGGAACAAACAAGGTTTTGTATTCGTCAGCCAATTTTTTGGCAACTTGCTGGTAAGGTGTAAATTCCTCCATCCAGCCTTCGCCAATGGCTGATCCGCCAGGAACAGAGAACGGCTCACAAATCACCAAAGTCACTTCAGGCAGGGCCTCTTTCGTGCGTTTCAGCAAAGCCCGGAAATCGTTTTCGTACACCTGCACCGTTCCTTCGTAGTTTCCGTTACGCTTGTGCCAGTAGTCATTCACACCAATCAGAATACTTAAAACGTCTGGTTTCAGATCCAGGCAGTCTTCATACCAACGGTCATGCAGCTGATACACTTTATTTCCACTAATTCCTCGGTTATAAATCGTCAGGTTCTTCTCAGCCTGCTTGGTCAATAAACTCGCTCCCGCCATCAGGGCATATCCATTTCCAAAAGAACTGGCGTCATTGGGGAGCTGCCTTTCCCGGTTTCTTCCGGCATCAGTAATCGAATCGCCCTGAAAAAGAACAGTCCCATCTTGAGGCAAGATTGCAAACTGATCCTTTTTTTTCTTTTTCTTTTCAGGTACGGTGGCCGACAAAATCATTGGGATGCTGGCAATTCCGGCCGCCTGAACAGCAGAGCGTCTAAAAAATTTTCTTCTTGATAAACTCATAATTTAGTTGCGTTAGATATTTTTGAATAAACACGACCCGTTCTGGAACCGGGACTTTGGGCGCTTCAACCAACTGCTAGCCTAGCTCCTGGTATGTCTTTTCAATTAATTTGTGAATTTGGCATGCCTCTTCAAAGGACTCCGTTCAAATCCTATCCTCTCTGTAAATATCTTTCCAGGGGGCATCAAAAAAAACACCGGAAAATAACGATATTTTTTAGCATTGTCAACCAGAAACTTTGGATTTTGAAATCTCCGATAGCGCGCAAATGCCTGTTGATCCGGAATCCCGCGGTCAGCAAAGGCCCATCCCGCCCCTTGCTAGGTGTTATAACTGAATCTTCGATAAACTAAAGAAAATCATTCGCACGAAGAATTAACTGTTCCAGGCGTACCGAAATCGCCGGTTGAATAGGCAAGTGTCGATGAACACCAGTTCAAACCATCCTGAGCGGCCACTGCATCACGAACTACCGGATCAAGCTGAATAGACTTCCCTTCTCTATCAGGCACAAAACTTCCAGCCCCATAGTCTACAGAGCATATGACAAGTCCATCTGTTCCATCAGTCCCATACGTATTTAGTAAAAGTTCATCTCCTCCGTTTACCAAGCCTATACTACTGCCATACACATAATCAACACGGTCTGCTGCTAATGTAGTTCTCCCCAGAACAGCATAAGCTTCAGGAGGCAAAATCAGATCTGTTGCTATTTGATGAAATGCATTGGTTGAACCTCGTCTAAGTACAAGGTCTTTCAAATTAATTTCTTCAGCTGAATTATTAAACACTTCAATCCATTCTCCTTCAGAGTCTACTATAGCTCCAGGATTATACATGATCTCCGTAATCAGCAAATCACCAAGAGCTAATTCTCTACTACCTCCATTTGCCCCATCTGAAAAGGTAACTATTTCAGTCTCCACCATGTCTGATTGTGAAATATTGAAAAGAGCACGACCATCATCCACCGATGCATCTATATGAATTTCATAATGTTTACCCAACTGAGGACTGTTAATTGTACCGCTAATTGTTTTGGGTTGACTGGTTACTCCATCTCCAGACCTAAGTTCTGATTCAATGTTTAAAGGTCCAGCATTAAAATAGCCAGCTCTTTCCTCCCCTTTGGTGAATATTAGGCTTCCGCCTGCATTGCTCACTGTAGTGCTGTAATCGGTAAAAGAACTAATCACCTGGTCGGAATATAAAACAGTCACCATGATATTTGCCAACGAACAGGCAATATCTACTTGGGTTGTTTCTCCCTCCATTATAGTAAATGATTCAGATTCACCATAATAATAAGGAGCGTCAAATGCAGCAACTGGATTGTCCTGCGAGAAGGCAGTTGCATAGTATTCACCTGTGGATAGTTCAAGCACCTCCGGAATATCAAGCACACTATCAAAGGTCATAACAGGTTCAGTACTCCCAATACTGAATATTTCCACACCAAAATTACCTGTAGATACTGATTTCAAAGGATTGTTGACTTCTTTTACGACTAAAGACAAGCCCACTTTAAGTTTTAGTTTTCCGGTAATCTCTTCAGGTAAGGGTTCATTGTTACGGCAAGCGCTTGTTAAAAGACAAATGGTGACAACTACTATCGCGTAAATGGACTTCTGATTGATTGATTTCATGGTAGTTAAAATTTGTTTTACAAAACAATTTATAACTCTTCCTGAAATAAGTCAAGAATAAACTGAAATTTAGAATCATTCTAACTAACTGATTGTTAACTAAAAAATCAAAGGATAGCAATACTATTTAGAAGAAATAAGTTTACTGACTCTGAACTTACAGCTTGATCGTTAATAAAAATATTCTTTACATTTTTTAAATATCCAACGTCCCTAGTGAAACAAGATTTTCTTTAAAAGAGTAAATAGAATAGTCGATAAATGACAACAGAAATTGCATCAGGAAGAATTTTATTTCATCGTAAAATATTCAGCCATAAATCCTGTTATAATTTTACCGCAGTCAATTTTTCACTACAGAACATCGAATTTGCTTAATTCCCTATGCAAGGTGAGATGAAGTCAACAACTATCTTTTTATGTTAGACGATGAAAAGCTGTTTAAAGATAATTTAACGTCAAAATCCAGATACAAATTAGGGGAATTTCAAAAAATAGTATACTTTCGTCGACCGAATCGTGTGCGAACACGGTTTTTTTATGCGTCAATTTCGTGTGCGAACACGGTTCTTTTTAAATAACTCAAAAACAATAAAATGAAGCTTAATAGATCAAACGTAAAAGATGCAGCTCAATATCCTACCCGAATTCTTCAGTTTGGAGAAGGTAATTTCTTAAGAGCCTTTGCCGATTGGATAGTACAAAAAATGAATAATGAAATCGGGTTTAACGCCGGAATTGATGTCGTTCAACCCCTTCCCGGTGGCATGGTGGATTTGCTGAACCAGCAAGACGGTCTGTATCATGTTTACCTGAAAGGAATTAAAAACGGGAAACCGGTTAAGGAATATGAATTTATTCAATGTTTGAATAAAGGGATCAATCCATACACCGAATTCGGAACGTACCGCGAATCCGTTGTTAATCCGGATTTACGCTTTGTGATTTCGAATACCACGGAGGCCGGTATTGCTTATGATCCGACTGACTCACTGGACATGAAGCCCCAAAAATCTTTCCCTGCTAAAGTAACGGCTCTGCTGTACGAGCGCTTTAAAGCTTTTGAAGGGGCCCAGGATAAAGGACTCATTTTCTTCACCTGCGAATTGATAGACCGCAATGGTGATATGCTGAAAAAATATGTGTTGCAACATGCCGACAACTGGCAGTTGGGCAATACATTCAAGCAATGGGTGGACACAGCCTGTGCATTTTGCAACACGTTGGTCGACCGCATTGTACCCGGATTCCCGAAAGATGATATCAAAGAAATTCAAGCCGAGCTGGGCTACGAAGACAACTTGGTTGTTGTGGGCGAATATTTTCACCTGTGGGTGATTGAGGCGCCCGAGTGGGTTGCCGATGAATTTCCTGCTGCCAAAGCTGGTCTTGATGTAAAATTTGTAAAAGATATGACCCGTTTCCGCGAACAAAAAGTTCAGGTACTCAACGGCTGCCACACCGGAAGCTATGCGGTATCGTACTTAAGTGGTATTGAAACGGTGCGCGAAGCTTATGACAACCTGGAAACAGGAAGTTTCATGAAAGAATTGGTTTACGATGAAGTTTTGACGGTTCTGGATGGCTCAGAGAAAGAATTGAAAAACTTTGCCGGTAAAATTCTGGAGCGCTTTTCAAACCCTTACATTCGTCACCAATGGCAAAGTATTGCTCTGAATGCCATGTCGAAATGGGAAACACGTAACCTCCCCTCTTTACGCAATTTTGTGAAGCTTCATAACATGCTGCCACAAAAGCTGGTATTCTCGCTGGCTGCTATGATTGCCTATTTCAAAGGCGAAGCTGAAGGTAAGAGCTACCCTATTCAGGAAGATCAGTGGATTCTGGATTTTTACAAAGAAGCTTGGGAAGCCTGCGATGGCCGTCCTATTTCAATTTACCAGTTAGTTGAAAAAGTGCTGGCTCTGGACAAAGTCTGGAAACAAAACCTGAATGAAATTCCAAACTTAACAATCACCGTTAGCCACTACCTTTTCCTGATTCAGCAGGTAGGCATGAAAAAAGCTGTAAAAGCTGTGCTGAGCGAAAATAACCCGCTGATGGAAATGACCATCGAAGGAAAAGCCAAAGAAGCTGAGGCTACAATTAATTAGGAAAACATGGCAAATACCATTAAAATAAATGCGCAGGACAACGTTGTCATCGCATTAAAAGACTTTTCTGCCGGAGAGTTCATCGAACTGGAAGATCAGAAAATCACCTTAAAAACAGATGTTCCACGAGGACATAAAATTGCTCTGAAAACCATCGCTAAAGGGGACAACATCATGAAATATGGTGTCCCCATTGGACATGCCACCGAAGCGATTCAGGCCGGTGACCACGTTCATGTACACAACACAAAAACCAACTTGTCGGGAACGATGGAGTATAAGTTCAATCAAAAATTGAATCCCCTGCAAGCTGTGGAAGAAGAGCGAAGCTTTAAAGGTTTCCAACGAAGCAATGGTCAGGTTGGTATCCGCAACGAGCTGTGGATTGTACCAACCGTGGGCTGTGTAAATGGGCAGGCCGATCAGATCATTAGCCAGTTTAAGGCCAGCCATCCGGCAAACGACATTGATAATGTGCAGGTATTCAGACACAGTTATGGCTGTTCTCAATTGGGCGATGACCATGAAAACACCCAGAAGGCTCTGGCCAACCTCATCAACCATCCCAATGCCGGCGGTGTGCTGGTGATGGGCTTAGGATGCGAAAACAATCAAATCAGCCATCTCAAAAAGTTTATTGGTGATTACGATGAGCAGCGTATCAAGTTTTTGGTAGCTCAGGAAGTTGAAGATGAAGTGGAAAAAGGGCTGCAGCTTTTGGAAGAGTTGTACGAGGTTATGCGTTACGATCAACGCACCGATTGTCCGGTTTCAGCCTTAAAAATTGGTCTGAAATGTGGAGGATCTGATGGCTTGTCCGGAATTACAGCTAACCCGCTGGTGGGCTCGCTATCCGACTTCCTGATCGCCCGCGGAGGCACCACCATTCTGACGGAAGTACCAGAAATGTTTGGAGCCGAACACTTGCTAATGGAGCGCTCAGCCAACAAGGAAGTCTTTGACAAAACAGTTCATCTGATTAATGACTTTAAAGAATATTACCTGAGACACAAGCTTCCGGTATACGAAAACCCATCACCCGGTAACAAGCAAGGTGGTATTACCACACTCGAAGATAAATCGCTGGGATGTACCCAAAAAGGAGGAACAGCAACTATTGTTGATGTGCTGGGCTATGCTGAACCACTGCGCAAAAATGGGTTAAACCTGCTTTCGTCGCCGGGTAACGACTTGGTTGCCGCCTCTGCACTTGGCTTCAGCGGATGCCAGTTGGTACTGTTCACCACCGGACGTGGCACCCCTTTCGGTAGCTTTGTGCCAACCATGAAAATAGCCACGAACACAGCACTTTACGAAAAGAAAACAAACTGGATTGACTTTAATGCAGGAAAACTTCTTGAAGGTTGTTCCATGGAAGAATTGACCAACGAATTATTTAACGAAATAATTTTCGTCGCAGAAGGTAAAAAATTAAAACATGAGCTTAGCGGGTTCAAAGAAATTGCTATCTTTAAAACCGGAATAACCCTGTAAAAGATTAAAATATCCCCTCGGGTAGGGGTAGTTAGTAGTAATTGAGTAGTAGTAGTAAAAATCCCTTCGGAGTGCCGGAGGGATTTTGTTTTATATAGCTGACCCTACTTAATGACAAAAAATAATGCCTGCTAAATTACTTTAACAGGCATTACTCCAATGTTCAGCCACTCCCCTCTTTTCTCAAAAGAGAAAGAATAGACCTGACAGATGCTCAATTACTCAGCTAACAATTTATCAGCCATCGCATTGGCCATTTCAATGCATTCCTGGTACTTATCTTTTTTCAAAGCGCCTTTTTCTTCTACGGGCTGATAAACCAAATCCCAGTTAATTTTTTCGGCAAACTTCATCAGGTTTTTCACACCACCACCATTCCAGGCAAAGTTACCAAACACGCCCAGGTAATGATCTTTAACTCCCATATGCTCAATGGTTGTCAGCAAGGTTTGCACATTGGGGAACATGGCATTGTTGTAGGCACAGCTTCCAACAATAAACCCTTTGTATTTAAAAATATCGTTGATGATGTATGAATCGTGCGTTTTAGATGAATCGTAAACACGAATGTTTTTAATTCCACGCTCACTTAGCTGACGAGCAATTACCTCAGCCATTTTTTGCGTATTTCCATACATCGAGCCATACACAATCACCACCCCTCTTTCAGTATCGTAGGTGCTCCATTTGTTGTAACGGCTCAGCACCCAATCCAAATCCGTACGCCAGATTGGTCCGTGTGTAGCCGCAATCATCTGGATATCCAAAGGAGCCAGTTTTTTGATGGCGCGCTGCGTATGTGGGCAGTATTTACCGACAATGTTGGTGAAGTAGCGCATGATTTCAACCTCATAAAAATCCAGGTTAATTTCATCGTCAAAAACACCACCATCCAACGTTCCGTAGCTACCAAAGGCATCACCCGAAAACAGAATTTTGTTGGTTTCATCATAAGTCACCATCGTTTCGGGCCAGTGCACCATCGGAATGGTTTGAAATTGAAGCTTCACTTTTCCAAGATCCAGAGTTGATCCGTCGTTTACCTCCAACGTATTTTCAGGTTTGAAGTAAAAACTTTCCACAAAACCGAATGTCTTTTTATTTCCAATCAGCGTAATATTCGGATACTTGGTTTTTACGGCTTTGATGGCTCCTGAGTGGTCCGGCTCCATGTGATTGATGATCAAATAATCAACCTGACGGTCACCGATCAATGTTTCAATCTGATCCAGGTAATCATCAATGAACTGACGCTCTACCGTATCAACCAAAGCGATTTTCTCATCAACAATTAAATACGAGTTGTACGAAACGCCGTGAGGAATTGGCCAGATGTTTTCAAACAAGGTTGTTCTTCGGTCGTTATAACCTAAGTAGTAAATATTTTCAGCAAGCTTAACCTGATGCATAATTATCTAATTTTTTAAAGTCATTCTTCGGGTCACGAAAATAACGAATTTAGCCCAGACCTGAACCTCCGGGCTTTCAATTCTTCAAAAATTAAGGTAAAGCTCACACAGCCGAAAAGTCCCAGAAAAGATTATTTTTGTAACCTAACTACGAAATTAGAGAAGATATAATGGATTTGAAATCGAATAATCGTTTACACCTTTTCCCAAAGCTCAACAAATGGGTGCTTATTTTTTTTGCTGCCGCGTTTATCGTTGCCGGTCTACGTGGGTACCAGCTTTTTCAATACATTTTTGCTGAAAACGTGAAACAGTCCGGAAGCATTACCATTCCCAAGGAAGCGACCTTCCAGGAAGTGCTGGATTCGCTGAATGCACATCAAATTTTAGAAAATGAGAAAGCGTTTCGATGGGTGGCTAAAAAGAAGAACTACCCTGCGGCCATCAAAAAAGGAAAATATGTTTTCAACCGGGGCATGAACACCAATCAGATTGTGAACATGCTGCGGGCAGGTAATCAGAAACCGGTAACCCTTACGTTCAACAATCTGCGTTTTATTGATGAGCTGGCCGGTTCAATTGCCCAGCGCCTGGAGCCGGATTCCATCGAATTTCTGACTTACCTGAACGACAGCAATGTTATTGCAGCAAATGGGTTTGACCGCTACTCGTTTCACGCCATGTTTATCCCAAACACCTATGAGTTTTACTGGACCACAACTCCGGAACAATTCGTTGAACGCATGCACTCGGAATACCAGCGTTTCTGGAACAAAGAGCGTCTGGCTAAGGCTGAAGCCCTGGGCCTAACTCCGGTTCAAGTTTCAACCGTAGCCTCCATTGTTCAGGAAGAAACCATTAAAGCCGATGAAAAGCCCCGAGTGGCTGGCCTCTACCTGAATCGTATTAAGCGGGGTATGCTTTTGCAAGCCGACCCAACCATTAAGTTTGCTGTGGGTGATTTCAGCATCAAGCGCGTGCTGAACAAACACCTTGAGGTCGATTCGCCCTACAACACCTACAAGCATGCAGGACTACCTCCGGGTCCCATCAACTTTCCGGAAATATCAAGCATAGAAGCCGTGCTAAATGCGGAAAATCACAGCTACTTGTACATGTGCGCCAGCGACGAATTTAACGGATACCATAACTTTGCACGCACGCTTCGGGAACACAACAAAAATGCCCGTCGTTACCAGCAAGCCTTGAATGCAAAGAAAATATGGAAATAACTTTCAGGCATAGTTTGGCAACAGGAAATGCCCGCGCAAACAAGCTTTCCTAAGACGAAAAAAGCGGAATTGTAGATACAATTCCGCTTTTTTCATTTAACATGCGTAAAGCTTCGTTTGCCAATCTTCAATTTTAATATTGATGAAAAGCGTCTGATATAAATGACAGGACTACTGGCAATGACTCGCGCCAGTAAGTCCAGGTGTGACCTCCTTGCCGAATGCGAAATTCATGCGGAATTCCTTTTTTACGCATGGCAATGTGCACCAGTGAATTTCCTTCAAACAGAAAATCATCATCGCCGCAATCAATAAACCAGCGCACCGCGTTTTTTTGATCTTCCGGCATGCTCTCAATTAAAGCCAAGGCACTGTACTTTTGATAGTAAGCTTCGATTTCCTCATCCGTAGCGCCCGTTTCACCCCAGCGCTCATAGTATTTCCGGGCATCTGCTTTAGTTACCGGCCCCATGGCTGCACTCAACGGACAAGCCGACGAAAATAACTCAGGATGATGCATGGCGTACATGAAAGTACCGCCACCACCCATGGAGAGTCCGGCAATGGCCCGGTAGCGCTTTTCACTTTTAATCCGGTATTTCTTTTCTACATGAGGCATCAACTCACTGAAAAAGAAATCTTCGTAACGCCAGTCTCCTTTGATGTTGTTAAAATAACCACGCTGCCCCGTATTGGCATCCGGCATAACAATAATCATCGCTGTGGCCGAACCGTTCAGAATGGCTTCATCAGCAATACGCAACACTTCGCCAAACTGAACCCAGCCTGTCTGATCATCACCTGCTCCATGAAGCAAATACAAAACCGGATAGCTGCGCTCCGAAGTTTCATAATCAGGTGGCAGATAAATGGCGTAGTTGCGATCCATATTCAGGATCTCACTTTTTAAAGAAAGCTTGTCGAATACTTTTCCAGTTTGTGCAAACAGGGATGCAGACAAACCCAAGAAAAGCAGTGTGAAAAAATTTCTCATCATGATTTCTATAGTTGGTTTACAATCGAAAGATACAATTTCGTTGGCAAAAGAGAAGACAGCATGTCGTTAAACAGTCCAATTCTCCGTTTAACCGATCTTTAACCGGTTACAAAATGTTGGCCTCAGGCTCAAGCTCAACCCCAAACCGATCGGCTACGGAACTTTTGATTCGTTCAGCAAGCTGAAACAACTCCTCTCCCGTGGCCGAACCGTAATTCACCAACACCAGCGCCTGATGCTCATGCACGCCGGCATCGCCCTCCCGAAAGCCTTTCCATCCACATTGCTCAATCAACCATCCAGCGGCCAGTTTAACCTTTCCGTCTTCTGCCGGATAAGCAGGCATCTCCGGGTAGTCTGCCTTCAGCTTTTCAGCCAGTTGCGCATCCACCACCGGATTCTTAAAAAAACTTCCGGCATTGCCCAATTCCATCGGATCCGGAAGTTTGGACTGACGAATAGCAACCACTGCCTCACGAACGTGCAAAGGATTCAGTTCGCCGCGTTTTTCCACTTCAGCTTTCAGGCTGCCATAATCCAGCTTAAATTCCGGAAATTTCTCCAGGCGAAAAACAACAGAAGTAACGATGAAGCGGTTTTTCAATTCATTCTTGAAAATACTGTTCCGATAAGCAAACCGACACTCTTCGGCCGGAATGGAATAGCTGGTCATGGTTTCCAGATCAAAGCCATTCACCGTATCAATGTAGTCTTTCACTTCTACTCCATAAGCCCCAATATTCTGGACAGGTGCTGCTCCCACAGTTCCCGGAATCAGCGATAAGTTTTCCAGTCCATAAAATTCAGACTTCACACAATAATCCACAAAACGATCCCAATCTTCACCGGCGCCAACCTCCAACCACACCTGATTTCGGGTTTCGCGCACCACTTGCACACCCGGCACATTAGGATGAATAACCAAGCCATCGAAATCATGCACTAGAAGCAGGTTGCTTCCTCCACCAAGCAACAAAAACTGCTCTTCCCGCCAGCTGGTATTTTGTTGCAGAAACTCAGTCAAATCGTCTAATTCAGTAAACTCAAAAAAGAAACGGGCTTTGGCATCAATGCCAAATGTATTGTAGTTTTTTAAGGAAAAGTCTTCAAAAAAGCGGATCATAGAATTTTTTGGGCAAAGATAATAGAAGCTGTTTCAATTTCGTTTATTTTGTAAAAAAGTAAAAAGCCCGTTGAAAAAAGTTATTCTTTCTGTTACGAATGATTTAGTTACCGATAGCCGGGTGCATAAAGTAGCTCTTACCCTCCTGAAGATGAATTTTAAGGTGGTGCTGGTTGGACGCAAACTTCCCGGTAGCCCCAAATTGGGTCATCGTCCCTATAAAACCAAACGTCTCAAGCTTTTCTTCAAAAAAGGCCCGCTTTTTTATGCCGAATACAACATCCGGCTCTTTTGGTTTTTACGCCTTCGGAAAGGAGATGTCTTTTTAGCCAATGACCTGGACACCCTTCCGGCCAATTTCCTGATTTCAAAACTAAAAGGAAAGCCCCTGGTTTACGACAGTCACGAGCTATTTACAGAAGTGCCCGAGTTGCTTAACCGCCCTGGGAAAAAAGCCTTTTGGCGGGCCATCGAAAGACTCATTCTTCCTAAAATTTCAAAAGCCTACACGGTATCCGAGTCCATTGCCCGCTTGTATCAAAAAAAGTATGGCACCCCTTTTCGGGTGGTTCGCAACCTGCCCCACCGCGAAGAACTATTAATGGTTCCGCCAGAAAAAAGCCTGGCTGCAGATGAGCGAAAACTGATTCTCTATCAGGGCGCTTTAAACATTGGGCGCGGGCTTGAATATGCAATCAAAGCCATGCAACACCTCGAAGGCGCTCGTTTGTTGATTGTCGGAGATGGCGACATTACCCTGCCATTGAAAAAGCTGGTTGCCGACCTGAAGCTGGCTGACCGGGTTAGCTTTATGGGCAAAATCCCTTTGCAGGAACTCAAATACCTCACAGCACAAGCTCACCTGGGATTATCCATCGAGGAAGACTTGGGGCTGAATTACCGCTATGCACTCCCCAACAAGTTGTTCGACTACATCCAGCAGCAGGTGCCCGTTTTGGTAAGCAACCTGCCGGAGATGAGAGCCATTGTGGAAACTTACCAGATCGGGATGATTCTGGAGAAACATGATCCTGAAGTTTTAGCCAAACAGCTTCAGGAGGCTTTGTTCAACCGCGACCTCCGCGAACAATGGATTGAAAATCTTCCACTGGCTGCCCGCGATTTATGCTGGGAACACGAAGAAAAAATACTCGAAGATATCGTTCGTGAGCTTCGCTGATACACCTTTAGCGATTGATGAAACTGGCAATCTTTCCAAAAACACGCTTAAATTCCACGTCAATCAATTCCTTGTTTTTTTCGGTAAATGGGAAAGGACTTACATGATCGTAATCAAATGGAAAATCAAGAATCTCAACCGAAATCGGGATATCGCGCGCAGCCCCTTGTAAAGTGTTTACAATTTCGTAGGATGGGATAATCGTATCTTGCTTTAAGGAAATCGCCATCAAATCGGAACTCACGTTTTGAAATAATTCTTCACGATAAGCCCGCTTCACTTTATAGTCAAGCATTGAATAAAACACCTGACCTTCCAGGTGCGGTCCATTTAAATAATGTTTTAGATGCGGGTTGTGCTCCATATGTTTTTCGATATGCTCCACCATGTATGTGTACAAAGCAATGTTGGCCTCGCTGTCCAATATGTATTTTGAAACGGGCGACAACCGGTTAAAAACAGCCCCTCCGCAGAACAAGCACAACTTCGATTTTTCAAAGTAATTGTTGTAATTGCTCAGCTTCAGAATTTCGGCCAGTAAACAGCCAATGGAGTAAGCCACAATATGAAAACGCGCATCGGGTGCAATCAGTGGATGATCTCCCCGCTTGCACTCTTCCATCAACTGAATCACATCGTAGTAGGTTTGTAAGCCGGACCAGATGAACCGTTGCGGGCGGGCATGCAAACGCAGGCTGATGGCCACATTGGAAAGCGATGAGTTCACCACGTTGGGAAACATTTCCTTCCGTTTTTCGCTCAATAAAAACATCTTTCGTTTATCGCTCCAAACCGACAACGTCCGGTTCATGTGAAAAGCGATGGGGAATAAAATGACAGCACACTGGGTTTGCTCTGCCAGAAAATGGGCCCAGGGCAAGTATTTGTCCCAATTTTTTTCGTTGAACCCATGAAAAAGGAAAATGGCGCATTTTGCACGCTTCATTCCTTTCGGCATAAATACCCGGTAAGAAAACCGCTCATTTTCCTGAATATCCACATCATGCCTGTAAATCTGGCCATCAATGGTTCCCAAATCATTGAAAAAAGTTTGTGGCGTATAGAATTCTTCATCGTGTTCTTTACAGGAATAATGCTCTTCGCCTGGAAGCAATCGCTGTGATTTTGAGTGGAAATCCTGCTTGTAAATATCCAGGTTTTCAAATTCAATCCGGTTGCTCTCCAATGCTAAAACAGCCCTAAGCTTTTGATAAGAATCAAGGTAATTCATGGTACTAGACATTAACGTGCCCAAAAGGCACGGTTGATTATTAAACAATGAAACGTGATTCAGAAAGAGGAATTCACCTTCTCCTAATTTCGGATTTTGCAGTTTTGAGAAACGTCTGTTCCTCCAACTGGAAATCTCCAATTAGTGTGTAGCTAATGTATAAAATTCACCTTGAATGAAGCGGCTGAAAGCCCGCCCAATTATGCAACATAAGTTGCAAAATAAGCCGGAAGATGCCTTGCGATCCGCTTAGTCCTCCAGCAATTCAGAAAAATCAACTTCGCTTTCAGTTTTTGAAGAATCGCTTACCTTTTGCTCACCGCAAACCAAGGTACGTGCCGGATAACGATTTAAAATATGGTAATCATGGGTAGCCACCAGGATGGTCTTGCCCTGCTCATTGATTTCTTTAAAAATGCCCATCAGTTCATCCGAAGTTTCCGGATCCAAATTGCCCGTAGGCTCATCGGCCAGAATGATGTCCGGATCGTTCAGAATAGCCCGTGCAATTACAATGCGTTGCTGCTCTCCTCCGGAAAGTTGATGGGGCATGCTTTTCAGTTTCGACTTCATCCCCACCCGTTCCATCACTTCATTGATGCGATTTTCAATGGCTCGTTCTACTTTCCAGCCAGTTGCTTTCAACACAAACGACAGGTTATCGTGAACATTGCGATCAGTCAGCAACCGGAAATCCTGGAAAATAACTCCCAACTTCCGCCTTAAAAACGGAACTTCGGACCGCTTCAGCTTACCCAAATTAAAGCCTGCCACCTGCGCCTGTCCGGTATACAGGTCCAGTTCTGCATTCAAAAGCTTAATCAAACTCGATTTTCCACTGCCTACCTTGCCAATTAAATACACAAATTCTCCCGCTTTAACATCCAGATTAACTTGACTTAAGATCAACTGGTCTTGCTGAAAAACATCGACACCCTGTAGTGAAATAATAGATTCGGAGTTCATAGAGCTGATTTTGGTTACTCAGTACAAAACTAATTTTTTTTAAACAACCAAATAATAAAGCCCGGGAATAAACAGTTTTTTGTTAAGAAATCAATGCATTATTCCGCTTGAAAAGCAAACAGAATCGCTATTTTTATGCAAAAAATAAAACGAAGTCTATGAGAACAAGAATTTTGCTGTTCACACTATTGTGGAGCACCCTCATTGTTACCGCCTTAGCGCAAGAAACAGCTTATTATCCTTCTCTCGAAGCCGAGATCCATCAAGCCAAAGAGCTTTTCGAAAAAGATAAATTCATTGTTGCCCAGCAGCAATTTGCATCCATTGCCGAACAAGCAGAGGCTGATTCCGAGATCCAGTCTGAAGCCAAATTCTACATGGCACTCAGCGCGCTGCGTCTGAATGCTAAAAATGGCGAAAAACTGATCGAAAATTTCATTGCCGAAAACCCGGTCAGTCCCTACGCCAACAAGGCTTGGTTCGAACTTGGAAGCAGTCAGTTTAATAAGGGGAAATACGCCCAAATGCTTCGTTCTTACCAAAACATTCAGGGCAAAACCCTGAGTTCGGAAGATCAAATCAAGGTTCACTACCAAAAAGGCTATGCTTTTTTTCAAACCGAGAAGCACCAACTAGCCGAAAATGAGTTTGAAAAAATCAAGGATACCAACAACCTGTATGCGGGGCCTGCCAAATACTACTGGGCACACATTCAGTATTTAAAAGAAGACTACGATGCGGCCCTTTCGGAGTTTAACAAGCTGAAAGACAATCCGGCTTTTGCGGAAGTAATTCCGTTTTACATGAGCCAGATTTATTACAAGCGTGCGCAATACGAAAAGGTGATTGAGTTTACGATCCCTTTGTTGGACGAAGTTTCCGAAGATAAAAAACCAGAGCTGGCCAAAATTATTGCGAACAGCTATTTTCACCTGAAGAACTTCGACAAGGCCATTCCGTATTTCGAAGCCTACTTTGAATTTACCGAAAGTAAGCTGCGCGAAGAAAGCTACATGCTTGGCTATTGCTATTACCAAACCCGTCAGTATGAAAAATCCATTTCCCCGCTTGAAAACGCTTCACGTGGCAAAGACGAGTTAGCACAAAACGCCTATTACCATTTGGCCGACAGCTACATCAGAACCAACCAGAAAGACAAAGCCCGAATTGCTTTCGAGTCGGCTTCCGAGCTGGATTTCAACCCTGAAATAAAAGAAGATGCGTTGTTTAACTACGCTAAAATAACATACGAACTTTCGTACTCTCCTTTCAATGAAACCATCAAGGCTTTTGACAAATACATTTCGCTTTATGCCAATTCAGAGCGCAATGATGCCGCCTATGATTACTTGGTCAATGTTTACATGAGTACCAACAATTACAAGGAAGCCATTGAATCAATTGAAAAAATTCAGGTCAAAAGCCCGGCGGTAAAAAAAGCCTACCAGCGCGTTACCTTTTTCCGAGGACTGGAGTTGTTCAACAACCTGCGCTATGAAGCTGCAATTGCATTGTTCGACCAATCGCTTGAAAATGCAGCTGTCAGCTCCGACATCAAAGCCGGAGCGTTATTCTGGAAAGCGGAGGCTAATTACCGGCTGGAGAATTACCAGCAGGCAATCAGTGGCTTCAATCAGTTTTTAAAAACGCCGGGAGCCAAGGCTCGAGCTGAGTTTCAGAACGTATATTACAACTTGGGCTACGCCTATTTCAAGGAAAAGAATTACACCAACGCCATCCAGTCTTTTCAAACGTTTTTGAATTCAAACAGTGAAGAAGAAGGCCAAAAAGTAGCTGATGCATTCAATCGTTTGGGAGATTCGTATTTTGTCAGTCGTGATTATGGCAAGGCCATCAAAAATTACGAGCAAGCTTACCGGTTGAAACAATACGATCCGGATTACGCGCTGTTTCAAAAAGCCATTTGTTTGGGCATTCTGCGTGAGCAAAATCAAAAAATCAGCAACCTGCGCACCTTGATTCAAACCTTCCCAAATTCATCGCTGGTTGATGACGCCATGTATGAACTGGGCCGGACCTACGACCGAACAGGCCAACTCAAGGTTGCTGAAGGCTATTACCGCGACATCATTAACGATTACCCGCAGAGTAGCTACCGAACCAAAGCAATTCTGCAACTTGGTCTGGTGCTGTACAACCAGTCGGAGTTCAACCAATCTCTTGAAGCCTATAAGCAAGTGGTTGAAGAATACCCGAACAGCCCGGAAGCCCAGTCAGCTTTAATTGGCATCAAAAACAACTACGTTGAGCTGAATAATATTGATGCTTACTTTGCCTACACCCAACGCCTCGGTTCAGGCGCCCAGGTTTCGGTTTCAGAACAAGACTCGCTGACCTATTTGGCAGCCGAAAAACTGTACATGGCCCGCGACGAAAATGCCAAACAGCAACTGGAACGGTATCTGCGTCAATATCCCAAGGGAAGCTTCAGCGTAAACGCGCAGTTCTACCTGGGCGAAAAGCGCTATTCAGACAAGGAATATGCACTGGCACTAAAAAACTATGAATATGTGCTCGGTCAAGGCGATAATATTTTCACAGAACCAGCCCTCGAAAAAGCGTCAGAACTACAATTCAATGCCTCAAACTTCGAACAAGCTTTGAGCTACTACGAACAGCTGGAGCAAATTTCCAACACGCAATGGAACCTGCTTCGGGCTCGTGCCGGAAAAATGCGTTGCCAGTATAAACTGGCCAACTATCCGGCCTGCATCGAAGCGGCCAAAATGCTGTTAAGTTCAGAAAAGTTAACTGACATATTAAAACGGGAAGCCCAATACAAACTGGCTAAGTCGTACTACCAAACCAAGCAATTGGACGAAGCACTTCCGGTGCTGGGCACGTTAGCCGAAGACACCAAGTCAGAAGAAGGAGCCGAAGCCAAATACCTGTTAGCGGAGATTCTGGTTGCAAAAAATAAACTACCGGAAGCCGAAGAGCAAGTGATGGACTTTATCTCGAAAAACACGCCTCATCAATATTGGCTAGCCAAAAGCTTCATTTTGCTTTCTGACATTTACCTGAGCCAAGGCGACCATTTTCAGGCCCGGCACACCATCAAGAGCATTATTGAAAACTACCCCGAAACCGATGACGGCATCATTGAAACAGCCCAAGCTAAGCTGCAGCACCTGGAAGAACTGGAAGCACAGCAAGAGCAAGATGGCAAAAGCCCAATGAAAATCAACATTAACGAACAGTAAAAACAAGCATGATGAGCCAATCATATCTTAATTATATCCCTACTTTTTTATTAACCGTGTTAAGCTGCAACCTGGCAACAGCACAACAGGACACCACGCTGACCCAAGAAGTAGAGGTGGTAAAAGCATACCAGCCAAGCGTTTCTGATGTTTTTAAAATCAATGACATTCCTAAAGTTCAGGACGAAAAACGCGAAAAGCCGGTATTTGACTATCAAATTAACGCACAGCCCGTTTTCAGTACTTTTGAAGTAGAACCTGTACCTGCCGCACAAATGGTGGGCGAACCTCAGGCACAGCTTGGTAGAGGGCTGCTAAAAGCCGGTTTTGGGAATTACATGACTCCCTACGGCGAATTGTTCTTCAACACACAGGCTGGGGAGAATGCCATTTTGGGCATGCATTTCAAGCACCTTTCCTCCCATGGTTCGGTCAAGCTGGAGAATGATGACAAAGTAGATGCTCCTCACAGCGAAAATGGCGTTGAACTATTCACCAAGCACTTTTTCAAACGGTCAAGCCTGAACACCAAGCTGTTTTTCAATCGTCAGGCGCATCGCTATTACGGTTACACCGGAGAAGCACTTCCTGATGCAGACAAAGAGCTGCTCTTCCCCTACTGGAACGAAGATCAGGCCTTTTCGAAAGGCGGGATTCAGCTTAACCTGAACAACGATGAAGACTCGCGTGCAGACATGAACTATGGCGTAGATTTATACTTCCATCACTTCGGAACCAAAACCGACCAGACCGAGAACTACATCAAACTGGGAACATCACTCCAAAAAGATTACGACAGCTACCAAGGACTTCTGGATGCCTCCGTATCCTTCCTGAAAACCGATGGAGTTATTAAAGAAATTACAGAAGATTATGGCGACAAGCAACAAATCCGAATTGATTTGAACCCAGCCTTTTTGCTGCAAGCTGACCTGGCAAAATTACAATTGGGCTTAAACGCTTTCTCTCTTTTGGATGACGATGATGATGCACGCATACTGGTGACGCCGAACATCAAGGCTGACTGGTCGCCCATCGAAAATACAATGACCCTGTTTGCTGCCATTGACGGACGCCTGGAACAGAACCACTATTCGGTTATCGCTGCGGAGAACCGGTTTGTCACCCCAACGCAGGATATTCGCAACACCGAGTACCGTTACATCCTTTCCGGAGGTATTAAAGGAAAGTTCACACCAAAGCTCAATTACCGCTTTCAGGCCGAATATGCCAACATTAAAGACGAACACTTTTACCTGATCAACACGAAAACGATCATTCCACCGGTATCACCGGTAATTGATCTGCCAACTGTTACCCGTTCAAACACGTTTGATGTTCTTTACGACGACCTGAAGCAGGTAACTTTAGGCACTGAGTTTTATTATACAGCATCTGAATTGGTCAACTTTCATTTACAAGCCAACTACTTTTCCTATACCTTGGATTCGCTGGAAGAAGCCTATAACAAACCCGATTTTGAGCTGACGCTATCAACCATTATCACCCCGGAAGGACCCTTGAAGTTTAACGCCGACATTTTCTTTAAGGGGGAACGGAAAGCACTTGAGCAAAACGAGCTCTACTTCCCAATGGAATCAACCGTTGGTCCTCAAGAGGTAAACAGAACCATCCATACGCTTGGCTCCTATGTTGACCTAAACGTAGGCGTTGAGTACCAATACAGCCCCAATCTTAGCTTCTGGGGACGCATGAACAATGTTGCGTTCCAGAAATATGAAAACTGGCTTGGCTACTCACAACAAGGCCTCAATTTACTAATTGGCGCCAGTTTTTCATTTTAACTAGAGCAAGACTCTAATAAAATGGAGGTGATAAATATCACCCCCAAACAAAAACCAGATTAAACCACTCATAAACTGGCAATTACATGCAAAAAGCCCGTAGAAAAAAATGCCTTTTTCTACGGGCTTTTTCAGTCGGTTTTAAGCATATTTTTCTTATATTTGTGAGTTGTGATTTTGAGACAAAAGACAACTTTTAATCAACTGTAAATTAGACACTTTTTCTCATATCAGCCCAATTTGATCAACAACCAAATGGCAACAGGCTAATTAACCTGAAGCCAACCAATTATTCATCATTCACACAAGATGAATGAAGTATTTTTTTGATAAAAATAAACATACAATAGATGAGTGAATTAGAAAACAAGCAGAATAGAGACAACGGGAGTTATTCTGCAGACAGTATTCAGGTACTGGAGGGTTTGGAGGCAGTACGCAAGCGTCCGGCGATGTACATTGGAGATGTAAACGAAAAAGGACTTCACCACTTGGTCTATGAAGTTATTGACAACTCCATCGACGAAGCCCTTGCAGGGTATTGTAACAACATTGAGGTTATTATCAACGAAGATAATTCAATCACCGTTACCGATGACGGTCGTGGTATTCCCACGGAAAACCATACCAAAGAAAATAAGTCTGCCCTTGAAATCGTAATGACCGTGCTTCACGCCGGAGGTAAATTCGACAAAGACAGTTATAAGGTATCCGGGGGATTGCACGGAGTGGGTGTTTCCTGTGTAAACGCGCTTTCAACACAATTGATTGCCGAAGTGCACCGCAATGGAAAAGTCTACCAACAGGAATACCGCAAAGGAATTCCTCAGTACGATGTTAAAGAAATTGGACAAACGGAAAAATCAGGAACCATCGTAACATTCAAGCCCGATGATTCCATTTTCCTGACTACCACTTACAAATACGAAATTTTATCTGCGCGTCTGCGCGAACTGGCATTCTTGAATGCTGGAATCCGGCTGATATTGATCGACAAGCGGGAACAGGATGAAGAAGGAAACTACAAAATGGACAACTTCTATTCGGAAGAAGGGTTGAAAGAGTTTGTTGAATTTCTGGATCATACCCGGGAAAGGCTGATTGAGGAAACGATTCATATTTCCTCTGAAAAAGCCGGAGTTCCTGTTGAAATCGCCTTGCATTACAACACGTCCTTCTCAGAAAACATCCATTCGTATGTCAACAACATCAACACCATTGAAGGAGGAACACACCTCACCGGATTTCGTCGTGGGTTGACTCGCACCTTGAAAGGATACGCCGAAACTTCAGGCATGCTTTCAAAATTGAAATTTGACATTAGTGGTGATGACTTCCGCGAAGGGCTGACGGCTGTTGTTTCAGTAAAAGTACAAGAGCCACAGTTTGAAGGACAGACTAAAACCAAATTAGGAAACTCCGAAATCAGTCTTCCTGTAGATCAGGCGGTAAGTGAAATGCTCGCCAACTATCTGGAAGAAAACCCTAAAGCAGCGCGCGCCATTGTAAACAAAGTTATTCTTGCTGCACAAGCGCGTCATGCGGCACGTAAAGCCCGCGAACTGGTTCAGCGTAAAAACGTGATGACTGGCGGCGGACTACCCGGAAAACTGGCCGACTGTTCGGACAAAGACCCGTCACAATGCGAGATTTACCTGGTCGAGGGAGACTCGGCAGGTGGAACAGCCAAGCAAGGACGTAACCGTCGCTTCCAGGCAATCCTTCCCTTGAGAGGAAAGATTCTGAACGTGGAAAAAGCCATGCAGCATAAAGTGTTTGAAAGCGAAGAGATTCGCAACATCTTCACTGCACTTGGTGTGTCTATCGGAACCGAGGAAGACAGCAAAGCACTGAACATGAGCAAAATTCGTTACCACAAGATCATCATCATGACGGATGCCGACGTGGACGGAAGCCACATTGCCACCTTGATTATGACTTTCTTCTTCCGCTTTATGAGAGACCTGATTAAAGAAGGTTACCTGTACATTGCGACTCCACCTTTATACTTGGTTAAAAAGGGTAAACGCGAATCATACGCATGGAGCGAGCAGCAACGCTTACAGCTGATTAACGAGTGGGCTGACGGAAAAGAATCACAAGTACACACCCAACGTTATAAAGGTCTTGGAGAGATGAACGCAGAACAACTGTGGTCAACAACCATGGATCCGGAGCGCCGGACACTTCGCCAGGTGACGATTGAAAATGCAGCAGAAGCTGATCACGTTTTCAGTATGCTCATGGGTGATGAAGTTCCTCCACGCCGGAAATTCATCGAAGACCATGCGATCTATGCCAACATTGATGCTTAATTAATAGATGACTTAAAGAATGCCATTCGCTGTGATGGCATTCTTTTTTCAACCCAATAAATCCCTTTCATGAAAGTTTGTGTTTTCTCTTCCTCCAGCAATGCAATCGACCCGGTTTACATTCATGAAGCCGTTAAGTTGTCGCACCTCATTGGCCAGAAAAAAATGACCTTGGTGAATGGCGGAGCCAACGTAGGCCTCATGGAAACAGTGTTAAAAGAAGTTGTTACTTCCGGAGGGAAAACCATTGGCATTCTTCCCGAAAAACTGAACGGCCATAAGCTGGCCTCCGAATATGCTCAGGAATTGATCATTTCGAAAGACATGATGGAACGCAAATCGCTTATGCGCGAACTTTCGGATGCCTTTATTGCCTTGCCTGGCGGTTTTGGTACCTTAGAAGAAATTCTTGAAGTCATTACCCTCAAGCAACTCGATTACCATAAAAAAGCCATTGTTTTTGTCAACACCAATGGTTTTTACGATCACCTCTTTCAACAGTTCGAACGATCTTTTAACGAGAACTTTGCCAAAGCCAGCTACCGCGATCTTTACTTTGTTGCCAAGGACAGTGAAGAAGCCATTAACTATTTACTGAACTACGCACCACCTGCCCCAGTCAATAAATGGTATAAGGTTCCGCAAAAATAATACAACTGGTTCAGCTCATACGACTTCATTTTCTAAGCTCTGCAGGCCATTTTAACTGCAGATCTGAAAGGTCAGTCAACGTTCCATGAATTCTAAGTCAGGGGAAAAAACGTTTCCCAAAGAAAAACACTTCTTACAGAAACTTAAGCTCCTTTGGGTTGTTGTGTTAGCTGAATAAGGAAATAAAGAATCATTGGAAACACAAATAGAGGACAACAAAGTCTGCAAAGGCTGATATCAAAAAGCATAAACATGATTGTTAAACATGTCAAATCATTGATTAATATCAATCCGTTTATAGTCGTTTTTCGATAGACATTGTTAATTTTGTTTCTGAATTATAATTGAGAACTATGTTTTTTCTGGGATTAGTTGGTCCATTTATGCCTTACCTGTTGTTAATGGGTGCATTGTTTGTCCTCACCTTGGGGATAAACCTGAGGGGTGATGATGACGCCGAGGTCATTGCAGAAAAGACAATCGAGTACCAGCAGTCCGACAAGCAGGAATTCAACACCGAAAACTGTTGTCACTTTCACCAGACCAATGAAGATAGCCCAAGTACCCAACTTGCTTCTGCAGCTGCTTTCTTCCAAAAAACGGACTTCATAATCTATGAGCCTCGTGGGAAAACGATCTTTAGTTTAGTACATCATACTTATTCCTTCAAATCACACCACACCTACTGTGGCCTGTCGCCTCCGGTATTGGTTTCTTAGTACATTCATAAAAGAAATCAATAACCAACCTTTCATTTATTTTCAACGCGCATGATTGGAGTAGTAGGCTTAAGTCATAAATCGGCACCCGTACATATACGTGAAAAGTTTGCTCTTAATAAAGAAGAGTACACCGATTTGTCACAGACCATTTTGAAAAATAAGAATATTGGAGAACTCGTAATCATTTCGACCTGCAATCGCACCGAATTGTATTTTGCCGCTGATGAATGTTGCTCTCCGGGCGCATTCCATATCTTATTTCATTATCTAAAAAAACACATTCAGGAAGAAGACGGCATCGAATCCCACTTTTATCAGTACGAAGGAAAATCGGCTGCCAGCCATTTGTTTCGTGTGGTGTCCGGATTGGAGTCAATGGTTTTGGGCGAATATCAAATTGTAGCTCAAATTAAAGAAGCAATCAGCCATGCCGAAGAAATTGGTTCAGCCGGGAAATTGCTAACCCGCTTGTTCCATAAAGCTTTGGAAACCGGCAAGCAAGTGCGCACCAAAACAGCTATGAGCACCGGAGCTTTTTCGGTAAGCTATGCCGCAGTAGAAAAGTGCAACAGCATTTTTGATCAACTTCCCGACAAAAAAATTCTGCTGATTGGTGCCGGCGAAACAGGAGAACTAGTCATCAAAAACCTGTATAAAAAAGGCTGTCAAAACATTCTGGTAACCAACCGGACCACTGCCAAAGCCGAAGAACTAGCCAAGCGCTATGGTGGCCAGGTGATCGATTTTAAAGCCATGCAAGAAGGCATTCAGGAGGCTGACATTGTGGTTAGTTCCATCTCTTGTAAAAAGCCTTTAATCACCCCGCAAATTCTAAGCAAAGAAAACACACAGAAACAAACCGTGTTTATTGATTTGGGTGTTCCACGTAACATCGACCCAAAAATTACCGAACAGGAATCCGTTAGTCTGTACAATGTGGATGACCTGGAAGAAGTGGTTGCCCAGAACATGGAAAAAAAGAAAAGCTACATTGTCACTGCTGAAAAAATAATTTCCAAAAAGCTGAATGAATTCTCCGACTGGTTAAGTATTCAGAACTTGTCACCAGCCATTCAGAATATCATTTCGGGTGTCAATGAAATCAATGCATCCGAGCTGGCCGTCTTCAAACGATTCCACAATGAAGAGGAATACCACAACATGGAAAAATATGGCAAACATATCGCCGAAAAACTAGTTAAATCCATGATTCGGAACCTGAAAAACATCAGTGACAATGGCCGAAAAACCGAATATATTAAAGTAATCAACGACCTTTTCTCTCAAACTCATGAATAAAAACACCATTAAAATAGGAACGCGTGGCAGCAAGCTTGCCCTTTGGCAGGCTGAAACCGTAAAAAGCGAACTCGAAAAAGCTCACCCCAACCTCCAATTCGAATTGGAAATTATCAAAACCAAAGGGGATAAAATATTGGATGTTGCCCTCTCCAAGATTGGCGACAAAGGGTTGTTTACCAAAGAAATTGAACAGGCACTTTACGACAACACCATTGATTTGGCGGTACACAGTTTAAAAGATTTGCCTACTGAGCTGCCCGAAAACCTCATCATTGGCGGCATGCTGAAACGGGCCGAAGTGCGGGATGTTTTCATCTCAAAAGATGGCCGAAAATTAGCAGACTTTACAGCCAAAGATAAAATTGCAACCTCAAGCCTGCGACGTCAGTCTCAGTTGCTGCATTTCAACCCCGATCTGCAGATTGTAGATATTCGTGGGAATGTGGAGACCCGCCTGAAAAAGATGAACGACGGGCACTGCGATGCACTGATTATGGCTGCAGCCGGAATCTTACGTTTGGGTTACGAGGATGTAATTACAGAGATGCTGGATACAGAAATCATGCTTCCTGCCATCAGCCAGGGAGCCATCGCCATTGAAATTCGCGAAGATGATGAACGCACTCAGCTTCTGTTGGATGCCATTACTGATGAAGCAACCCGGGCAACTACCCTGGCCGAACGCTCACTCTTGCGCGAACTTGAAGGAGGTTGTCAGGTTCCGGTTGGTTGTTTTTCGGAAGTGAAAGGCGATCAAATCAAGCTAACCGGCATGGTAGCCAGTCTCGACGGAACCAAATGCATCCGGAAATCGATTGAGGCAAGTCTGGAAGAGGCATCAGAAAAAGCCATCGAATTGGCCCAGGCCATTCTGGACGATGGTGGCAAGGAAATTCTGGACAGTATCCGTCCCACATCCGAAGCTTAGTGCAGCTTGGTCTCAAATTTTACCAAACGGCAATCCATGCTATTAAAGTGCAACAAAGGCTCCCGAAAATAGAATACCAATGATCGGCTCGTCCTGAACCATGCACCCCAATAGCACGAATTCATGAATCATTTCAAGAAGCGTGTGAAACAAAATACAAACATATTACAAGGCAAGGTGATTATTTGTACCTATCCCAAAACCGGACAGGATGAATTGGCTGAAATGCTGACTGCTCAAGGAGCAAGCGTATTCTCCATGCCAGTAATTGAAATTTCACCTCTCCCCTTTCAGCTACAAACAAATTTAAACGATTACGACTGGCTCATTTTCACCAGCAAAAATGCGGTTGAACCGTTCACCAGTCGGTATCCTTCTATTCCGTGCAAAGTAGCAGCGCTTGGGGAAAAAACAGCCATCCACCTCCGAAAATACCAAGTGGATCCGGCATTCATTGGCTCCGGGAAATCAGCCGTTGACTTTGCAACTCAGTTTATTGATGTGGTACAAGTCAATGAAAAGATCTTGCTGGTTTTGGGCAATTTAGCTCCCGATACGTTGAAACAAAAACTAGGCTCGAAAGCCTCGATTGACCGGATCAATGCTTATCAAACCTGCTCCAGCGAGCAGCTAGACCCAAGATTTATGGAATGGGTGGAACATGATCGTTACGATCTTCTGTTGGTAACCAGCCCATCATCGGTTAGGGCAATTTTGGAGAAGGTCAGCAAGTCTGCAGATCAACTGCGCTTTGTCAGCATCGGAACCACAACAACAGCGGCCATTCGCAAGTATGGAGGTGAGCCTGTGGCAACTTCAGAAGAGCCAAGCTACGAAGGCATGGCTCAAACAATAATCGACTATTATCAGGCAAAAATTAAAAACTAAAAAATATGAGCTTTCCAATAACACGACTAAGAAGACTAAGAAAATCGGCTACCATTCGCAATATGGTACGCGAAACAGAAGTGAACCGTGATGATTTAATCATGCCCTATTTTGTTCTTCCTGGAGAGAATATCTGCAACCCCATCAAATCCATGCCCGGCAACTTTCAGCTGTCGATCGATTTATTGGTAAAGGAAGTCAAAGACCTGGTGGATCGCACAGGGGTCGATAAAATTTTGCTTTTCGGTATTCCTGCCGAAAAAGATGAAACCGGTGAAGTTGCCTGTCAACACGATGCCATTGTTCCTCAGGCCATTCGTGCCATTAAAGCTGAAGTGCCGCAAGTTATGATTGTAGCTGATGTATGTAACTGTGAATACACCACTCACGGGCATTGCGGAACCATTGTTGATGGCGACGTGGATAACGACAGCACCCTGGCAACACTGGCTGCTCAATCGGTGACCTTAGCCAAATCTGGTGCCGACATTATTGCTCCCAGCGACATGATGGATGGCCGGGTTGCTGCTATTCGCGAAGCACTGGATGCCAACGGATTTTCAAACACGCCAATTATGGCTTACTCAGCCAAATATGCCTCCGGATTCTACGGTCCTTTCCGCGATGCGGCCGAAAGTGCTCCTCAATTTGGAGACCGCAGTACTTACCAGATGGATCCGGCCAATGGCGATGAAGCCTTACGCGAGGTGGAAACCGACTTGGAAGAAGGGGCTGACATGGTGATGGTAAAACCGGCCTTAAGCTACATGGACATCATCAACCGTGTAAAATCAACCTACAATGTACCTGTGGTTGCCTACAATGTAAGTGGCGAATTCTCGATGGTAAAAGCAGCTGCAGCCAATGGCTGGATTGATGAACAACGTTTGATCAAGGAAATTCTGACTTCCCTGAAACGGGCCGGAGCCGATGTGATTATCACCTATCACGCCAAAGAATTTGTTTTAAGTGAACTTGAAAAAGGCAACCGGGTCTAAAAAATTGAAGCCTCTGAGAACGGAATTTGGAACCTGAAATTTGAAACTGAAATATGGAACTACACAAAAGCATACAAGCATTTGATAAAGCAAAACAACTGATTCCCGGTGGGGTTAACTCGCCTGTGCGTGCCTTTAAAAGCGTAGATGCCGATCCGGTATTTATTGCCAAAGCCAAAGGAGCTAAAATCTGGGACATCGATGGAAACGAATACCTGGACTTTGTGGCTTCCTGGGGCCCAATGATTTTGGGGCATGCGCGCGAAGAAATTGTGCAAGCAGTTAAGCAAGCCGCGGAGCTGGGAACCAGCTATGGTGCCCCCACCCTCATTGAAAATGAGATGGCTGAGCTAATTACCAGCATGGTGCCTTCCGTAGAAAAAGTACGGATGGTCAACTCCGGAACCGAAGCAACCATGAGCGCCTTGCGACTGGCTCGTGGATTTACCGGCCGCGATTTGGTAGTCAAATTTGCTGGCTGTTACCACGGTCATGCCGACAGCTTTTTAATTAAAGCCGGCTCTGGTGCAATTACCCTCAGCTTGCCCGACAGCCCCGGCGTAACCAAAGCGTCAGCCAAAGATACGCTGACAGCCGACTACAACAACCTGGAGTCGGTTGAAGAACTGTTCAAACAACATGGCGACAACATTGCAGCCATTATTTTGGAACCGGTGGCCGGAAACATGGGCGTGGTCTTGCCTGAAGAAGGTTTTTTGAAAGGCTTGAAGAAAATTACCCAGGAATATGGTGCACTGCTGATCTTTGATGAGGTGATTACCGGCTTCCGCCTGGCTGCCGGAGGAGCACAACAACGTTTTGGCGTTGAGCCGGACCTCACAACCATGGGGAAAATTATTGGCGGCGGACTTCCTGTTGGCGCTTATGGTGGCCGCAAGGAAATTATGGACAAGCTGGCTCCCGACGGGCCCGTTTACCAGGCCGGAACGCTCTCGGGCAATCCCTTGGCCATGGCAGCAGGTTGTGTGATGCTCAGCACCCTAAAAAACAATCCTTCCATTTACGATGAACTGGAGCGAAAAGCAGCCCTGCTGGAAGCAGGTTTGAAAGCCAACCTGGAGAAAACAGGCATCCCCGCTGTGATCAACCGGATTGGAGCAATGATGACGATGTTTTTCACTGAAAACCAAGCCGTCAAAAGCTTTGACGATGCCATGACATCGGATACTGCGCGCTATGCGGCCTATTTCAAAAAATCGCTGGAAAGCGGTATTTACCTGGCTCCTTCGCAGTTTGAGTGTTTATTCATTACCGATGCGCACACCGATGAGGATATTGCCCGGGTAATTGAAGCCAACGAACAGGCCCTGAAAAGCCTGTAAATACCCGCAAGGCTGTGTTCCGCCACAAACAACTATTAATCACTAATGACAATCAAATGATGCAATCACTATTTCTAGATACACTTCAGGGAAAGAAGACCGAAAGGCCTCCGGTATGGTTTATGCGCCAGGCCGGACGTGTGTTGCCCAACTACAACCAGTTGAAAGAAAAATACACCTTCCGCGAATTGATGGACGATGCCAAGCTGGCTGCCGAAGTAACCCTGATGCCTATTTACGATTTGGGAGTGGATGCCGCCATTCTGTTCTCCGATATTCTGGTTATTCCCAACGCCATGGGCATGGAGCTGGAATTTACCGATCACGGGCCGGTGTTTAACAAGCCTTTGAAAGGCCTTACCAACCCGGCCGATCATCTGAATCCGGATCCCTCCAAACTGGAATACATCTATGGTGCCATTGATGAAATCATCCGTCAGCGTCCGGCCAACATTCCTTTGATCGGGTTTTGCGGAGCGCCGCTAACCACCTTGTGCTACATGATTCAGGGAATCAGCTCGAACCCGAATTTCCCGGAGGCGATCAAGTTCTTGTTCCAGCACAAAAAAGAAGCCAAACGGCTGATCGATGCCATTGCTGACCTGTCGGTGATTTACGCCAAAAAGCAAATTGAGCATGGCATCAATGCCTTCCAACTGTTTGAAACGCACGCCAACCTTATCCCGGTTGAATTGTATAACGAATTGTTTATGCCTGCTGTAAAACAAATCAGTCGGGCTGTTCGGGAGACCGGTACACCGTTTATCTTTTTCCCGAAAGGAATTGGCACCGGCTTAAAATATGTGACGCCTGAGATTGCCGATTTTGTGAGTATCGACTGGCAAATGCCCATTGAGGATGCCCGCGAAATGGTTCATCCCGAAGTTGGTTTGCAAGGGAACCTGGATCCTCGGCAACTGTATGCCCCGCAAGAGGAAATTGCCCGGGAACTGGAAAAATTCATACCATTCTTCCAAAAGAACGACAAATGGATTTTCAACCTGGGACATGGTTTTCTGCCAGACATCCCTTACGAAAATGCCAAGTTTGTGGTCGACTGGATTAAGTCTACCAACTGGTCCAAATAAGCCAGCCAAACGCATTAAATACAACATCGAGAAATCCGACACTAGACGTGCCGGATTTTTTTATGCCCGAATTGATCCACGCCCAACTTCCCCTCCGCAAAACGGAAATAGCCCGGGAATAATCGATCCTTATTTATTCCCAATTATCGGAAAACGCAAACATATTGAGAAACAAAGCGTTTCTATTACGATGATTTCGTTTTCATTGATTCCTTAATTGACAAAGATGAAAAGGCTAAACCGCTTATTGATTGTTTTCGTTTTCATACTGCTTGGAAGCCCAGGCAATGCCCAGTCGGACAGTATCACACAGCACAACGATTCTGTTAATTCAGTGTTATTACAGGACTTTAACCAAAAGCTTTTGGAGATTGAACAACTGCGTTTGGCCGACTCCATCCGGAAAGTAGAGCTTGAAAAGGAACTGAATTCCCTAAAAACGACCGACAATCTCAAGAAAGAAGAACTGCAGCTGCAACTTCAGCAAATTGAAGAGGCCGAAATACAACGCATCAATAACAAGAGAGCCCGGATTGATGCGCTTCGCAATTCAGCCATTGGAGCTCCGGTGGTAGGCGTATTGCACGACACCTTGTTTCACATCTACTCCAAAATCGGAGCCTTTACACCAGCCGAACGGGCCGAAAACATCAGCAAGCGCATCCGACAACTGTACAACGACGACTTTCTGAAGCTGGATTCAATTTCCGTTGTGGCTTCCGAAAACAGCTACGAAATTGTGTACGGCGAAACCATTGTTATGAGCGTCACCGAAACCGATGCGTTTTGGACCAACCAAACCACGCATGACCTGGCACTTAGTCACACCGACACCATCAAACAAGCCTTGTCTCATGCCAAAAAGGAAAACAGCCTGATCAAAATCCTGATCCGGGTGGGGCTGGTCATTCTCGTTTTTATCATTGCGCGGCTGATTATATGGCTCATTGGCCGGGGCTACCGACGCGCCCTGAGACTCATTCACCAAAAAAAGGGAACCTGGCTAAAAAGCCTGTCGTACCGCGATTACACCTTCCTGTCCATTGAGCAGGAAATGCAGGCCATCCTCTTTTTATTGAAAATTGTGCGCTGGTTCCTCTACGTTCTGATGCTGTACATTACCCTGCCCCTGGTCTTCAGCATTTTTCCGTTCACCCGTGGCTGGGCCGACCAGCTGTTTAAGTTGGTGTGGTCGCCCTTTAAAGCCATATTCATTGCGGTTTGGGACTACCTGCCCAATTTATTCAGCATCCTGGTCATTTATTTTGTCATGAAATACTTCATCCGGTTTGTGCGGTACATTTTTGCTGAAATTGAATCGGAGAAGCTTAAAATATCCGGCTTTCATGCCGACTGGGCCATGCCCACCTACAGCATCGTTCGCTTTTTGCTGTATGCCTTTATGTTTGTGTTGATATTTCCTTACCTGCCCGGTTCCGACTCCAACATTTTCAAAGGCGTTTCGGTCTTTATCGGGGTGTTGTTTTCGCTGGGATCATCCTCGGCCATTGCCAACATGATTGCCGGACTGGTGATTACCTACATGCGTCCGTTTAAAATTGGCGACCGCATTAAAATTGGCGAAATCTTTGGCGATGTGGTCGAAAAAACCTTGCTGGTTACCCGCCTCAAAACCATTAAGAATGAAATCATCACTATTCCCAATTCAACCATTCTTTCGGGCAATACCATCAACTACAGCAGCGAAGCCGTTGAAACCGGTTTGATTATTCATTCCACCATAACCATTGGCTACGATGTGCCCTGGAAGGAAGTGCACCAGGCCTTGATTGACGCCGCCTTGCGTACCGAGCATTTGTTGCACGAGCCCAGCCCCTTTGTGCTGCAAACCAGCCTCGACGACTTTTTTGTGTCGTACCAAATCAATGCTTACACGCAGGTGCCCACCAAGCAGGCCCTTATTTATTCCAACCTGCACCAAAACATTCAGGATGTGTGTAATGAAAAAGGAATTGAAATTATGTCGCCACACTACCGGGCTGCACGCGACGGCAACCAATCGACTATTCCGGCCGATTACCGGCCCAAAGATTACCAGACCCCCAGCTTTCGGGTGAAGGTTGATCCGGAGAAAGGAGACAAGCAGTAGGGAGTCAGATAACTGAGCTTAGAATGTGAGAGGGAGAGATGATGTGAGAGGGAGAACGGACGAAGGCACGAAAGGATAACAGACAATAAACTTTAGACCTTAGATTCTAGAAGCAGGACAGGCAGTAGGGAGAAGGGAGTCGGAGGAAGGAAACCGGAGGAAACTACTGATCGGATGAACTTTGCCCTATCTGATAAGGTCTAAAAACTTCAGTCTAAAATAAGAAGCTTTTCTTCACCCATTTACTTGTAGTTTATTTAAGATAAAAATACTACTTTCATGTTTTCATAATAAATAAGTATGATTATAGAATCACAATTAAACATTTAAACATGAAGAAAAAGTATTTTTTACTAATGCTGGTTTCCCTACTAGTCCTAAACGTATTTGGTCAGGAAAAGCAGACACAACTAAGTTTTTATAACGGTGATCGTTTATCGTTAAGCCTCTTTACTGCCAGTAAGTTTTACCCCGAAATTCAGATTGAAAGCAATCACCTCGAGTTTCAGGATGCCCGATATGCTATTCTGCTGCGCAACGATATCCCGGTTAAAGAACTCTCTCTTTCCTGGGGACTTGGTTATAGTTATTCTGACCTTTTTGAAAGTTACTGCGTACTGCCCGTGGAGTTAGAAAAAACAAATATTTTTAATGAGAATATTTCCCTATCCATCGGTCTTGAATTGGCAAGCGATCTGAATGAAGAACTAAGATTAAAACCGCTAATCGGCTTATCCATTAACTTTTAACGCAGCCAACCAACAAATTTAGGAAGGAAACCGGAGGAAGCTACTGATCGGATGAACTTTAAGTCATCCGATCAGCAGCCAAAACTTCAGCACACACATAATTTCTGGAGATCATCAACAGGAATGAAAGTGTCTAAAAGGAAAAAAATCTAATTTGAGCTGTTTTTTTAGAACCGGATGGGCCTATTTTTATCAAGGCCGAAATCAAACTAAAAGCTTAGTGCAAACGAGAAGTTCCGACAAAGGAGGAAATCACTCGTTGAACTTAGCTTTTAGAAAGATAGAGGGTAAAGATAAAAATCAGCCTTGAATTTTCTGTTTACTCTTTGTTTCAAGACAAAGAGTAAAATCCGTCTGATAAGACGTTCAAAAAAAGGGGTATTGCCAACGGATTGACGCTACCCCTTTTATCCCTATAAACCTAAAAATCAGATTCCAGTTACTCCACTAGTTTGACTGTTTTGCTCCGTCTTTTGACGTTTTCGTTGTTGCTGGCAATAATTTCGGCCACGGTTCCGCCAAAGGAGCCATAGGTTTCGGTATCCACTTGCACCATTGCCCGTAAATAAATCACCAGCTTTTTATTAATTACCCCTGCCACCTTCCGCTTCAGGGCGGTGGCATTCTGCAGGGTGGCTTCCGCTGCTTTGCCCTCTTCGTAGGCCAAACGAGTGGCTTCAAAATTGTCTTCGGCGGTTTTCAGGGCGGCAATCAGTTCGGCACAGCCCGACAAAGCGGCAATGTCAGCCTGTAAATTAGATCCTTCCAAATCCAGAAGTAGGGAATCAATCAGTGAAGACTCGGAGCTATAGCTTTCATCGATCATCGATAAACCATAATGCTCAATAACTTTAAAAATGCGTTCGGCAGCCTGCTTGACTGCTGCGTCAGGATGGTGTAAAAAACCCAGGATCAGGTAGTACAGCGCCCGCATGGCGTCATCTCTCAACTCATCTTGTTCTTCCAGTTCCGACGCGATTTTAATTCGCTTGATGGCCGCAATTAATAAAGCCAACATATTCCCCAGCTCGGTCATCAGACCGGCCAAATAGGCATCGCTGCTTAAGCTGGTATTATTATAGGCATCAACGATACGTGATCCAACATCATTAATTTCGGTAGCGCGACTAACTGTAATTACTTTTGGAATCATATTCGTTTCTTTTAAGTGATGTATGATTATCAGTCTCTTAATCAAGCTAAAAATCAAATAAAAAAGCGACTGATTGATTAATTGTACAACAATTTACAATAAAATAGTTTAATTATTTTACTGCCAAAATGTTTTCTTCAACATATTAATCGGCGAATTCATCTCCAGGCTTTGTTTTGAAACGGCATGAGTTAAACATCTGTCTGAATGATTTTTGCTAAGCAAATAAGAAAACCAACATGCTCTTACTTTTTAATTGAGGAGGTCATAACTAAACCGTCACGCCTTCACTTTTTGGTTGGAGAAGCCGTGACTAAATCGTCATGCCTTTACTTTTTGGTTAGGGAGGATGTGACTAAACCGTCATGCCTTTACTTTTTGATTGGGGAGGCCGTGACTAAACCGACACGCATAGAACAGCGACATCTCTTGCCGGTGTTATTGACTGACCGGATGAACTTCGAGTCATCCGATCAGCAGTATGATACAAACAATCTACAGTTGTTCGAAATACTTCACCTGCAGGTAGTCGGGCATGTGCAAGGGGGTGTTTACCACAAAAGCGCCCATCAATACCACCTTTTCGGCTTTAAAGCGTTCCTTGATGCGTTGCGATTGGCGGACGATAAACTCATGGCTTTCGTCAAACAGAATATCCATCACCTTGGGTTCGGGCTGCAGCGTGGGAATAAGATCGAGCTTGGGCGCCAGCATTTGCCGGATGCGGCCTTGCTGATAATCGTCGGGGTTTAAAACCACCGGCTCGCCGGGTTGCTCCAGCAACATGCGGTAAGCTCCAAAGGCCGCGCCGCAGGAAAGGGTGCCACGCGCCTGCCCGATGCGGTGCACAAAGCCGAGGCTTTTTTCATCGATGGCCAGGTGCGGTCCGAAAAAGATAAAGGCGGTTCCATTGTCGGGAATGTGATCGCCGAAAGCGTTAAAACCGGTTTCGCCCGAAAACGGATAGCCGGCCAGGCCTCCCAGGTGAAACACATTGCCAAAATAACTTCGAATTTTTTCAATGACTACGTTGTTCAGCTCGTCGGGACAAAGCGAAACGGCGGCAATGGTTTTATCCATTTCCATACCAAATTCCGTAATCATCCGGTAGTAATATTCATTGATTACCTGCTCATGCGGCAAGGCATTCGGAAAAAGCGCTTTGATGCGCTTGTCAATCGTACTATTCATTCTCAATCGTTTTTATCCGGTTGAACCCAGTGCGTTGGCAATCGCATTCACACATTGGAGCAAAGCAAAAAGATGATCTTTTTCCTCTGGTAATTGCTTGCTTCTGCTTGTCCGCCACTTGCGGAGCAGTTGGATTTGGGCTTCATGTAAATTATTTAGAGCTTCGGCCCGCAACAGGGTTGAAAAATAATGATTTTTTCGTCTTTCGTAAATTGGTTTTTGCAGTAAATCACTCAACATTTCGCGCGTTAAGCTCAATTCCTGCTTGATGCGTCCCATCAGGCGTTCGCGAATAGCGGCATCTTCAACCAAACTGGCATACTTATCCATGATTTTTTCGTCGGTCGATGCCAGGCTCGAATCGAGGTTGGTAATGACGTAGCGCACAAACGGATCGTAAGCCACCAGTCGGCACAGTTTGTCGTATTCTTCTGATTTTTGGGTTTGAAGTTCTTTCAGGGTCGAACCCACGCCGTACCAACTCGTAATGTTGAAGCGCGACTGCGACCAGCTAAACACCCACGGAATGGCCCGCAAATCGTCCATCGAGCGTTTACCCGTTCGCCGTGCAGGCCGCGAGCCAATTTTGCTCGACTCAATCACATCGATGGGTGTGGCCTCGGCAAAAAACCGAATGAAATCGGGATCGCCAATCAGTTCGCGGTAAAAAGTGCGTCCCCGTTCCCCCAGCTGATGAAACAAGCCCGCCACCTCTTCATTTTCCTCCGGAAAATGTTTGTGCAAGAGCGACTGGGCCGTCACGCTGGCCAGCATCAGTTCCAGATTATAGGCCGCATTCACCTTGTGCGCATATTTGCGTTCGATGGTTTCGCCCTGTTCGGTAACCCGCAGGTTTCCGTTGATGGAGCCCAGCGGCAGGGTTTTAATGAACCAGTGCGAAGGCCCCGATCCCCGACTGATGCTTCCACCGGTACCATGGAAAAACCGGATGATGACGCCATGTTTCCGGCCTACTTCCGTTAGTTGTTGCTGCGCTTCGTGCAAAAACCAGCTGCTGGCCAAAATTCCACCGTCTTTATTGCTGTCGCTGTAGCCAATCATCACATCCTGGTAAAGCTGCTCGGATTGACGCAGTTCCTGCTGGTACTTCAGGCTGTTTTTCACCACCGGATGACTCAGGAAATCGTCCAGAATGGCCGGACTGGCCTGTAAATCCTCAATGGTTTCAAACAACGGAACCACCGGCAGCTTGGCCGCCAGCCATTGCCCGTGTTTCAAAGCCAGACCAACTTCGCGCATAAAGAGGTAAACGGTCAGCAAATCTTCGGTGTTCCGGGTCATGCTGATAATGAGCTTCCCGATGGACCGGGAGCTGTATTTGTTGACGTGGTCACTCACCACCTGCAAACTTTCAATCACATTGCGGGCTTCCGCACCAATGTCGGTATGGTTCACCAGAAACGGCCGGTTGGTTTTCAGTTCCGTGTCCAAAAAGGCCCGCTTTCCCTCAAGTGACGCGCCCATCCGGCTGTCTTTGTTCTCGCCCAGCGAAGCCACCACCAGCTGCGAAAGGGCTTTTTCGTGGTACTGGCTGTTCTGCCGGATATCCAGCTGCGCCAAATGAAAGCCAAACACTTTCAGCAAGCGTTTGCAGCGCCCCACATCCACCTGAGCCACTTCCGGAATGCCGTAGTGCACCATTTCCCTGCCCAACTCATTCAGGTCTTCAATCAGCTGATCGGAATTTTGGTAACTGTTGGGCCGGTCATCCAGTTTCATGTTGTATTCCTGGCTTAAATCAATCGGTATTTTGTGAAGCAAAAGCATCACATAAGCCTTGAAAATTTCCTTGTTGTGTTCGTGAAGAATCTTTTGTCCGGGGCCTTCCAGCTCCTCGGCCAATTGCCGAACACGCCAGGCAAAGGCATCGCTTACCTCCTCAATATCGAGGTAAATGCTTAGTTTTTGCGCCAGGGCCAGCAATTCTTTTTTAACAATGATAAACGCATGGGTCCGCAGCTTGGTCAAGGTCATGCGGGTAATCTCCGGACTTACCAGCGGATGTCCGTCGCGGTCGCCGCCCACCCAGTTTCCAAAGGCCAGCCCCGGAAACAAATCGCAGTCGTTCAACAGCGAAAGGTCAAAGTCAGACTCTTTCCAGGCTTGCCTCAGGCGCTTGTCCAGTAAAACAACCACATCCGGAAACACCTCGGTAAGGTAATGCAGAATGTTGTCCAGCTCCGACTCCAGCCGGGGCTTTTCAATATATATTTCACCAATATTCCACAGGCGGTGAAGAATTTGCTTAATCTCGTCCCGGATATCGTCCTGCTCAATCCGGGTATACATCTGGTTTTCGCGCTTAAGCAGCAGCAAATACAATTTGCGGTACTCCTGCAGCACCACCGAGCGCTTGGCTTCGGTAGGATGCGCGGTAAGCACAGGCTCAACCAACACCTGAGGCAAAACCTCCAGAATTTGCTGCTCGGTAATCCCTTTCTCCTTCAGCATTTTGAAGTTGATGGCCCACAAGCCATTCACATGACTCATGTCCTCCTCCTCTTTGGTTCGCCGGCTTTGCACGGCTCCATTCACTTCCACCAGGTTGAGTAGCTGAAAACACATGGATTGCATGTGAATATAGTCGCTGCTAAGTAATAAATGCTGAGGGGGTTCTACTGAAGGGCTGATCCAGGGAATATAAGTCACTAATTCCTGCTTGTTGCTTTCCGTTAAAACTTCGGCAAAGCACTTCAGCAAAAAATTCAGATCTCTATACGGTTTTCCCAAGGCTTGTTGTACTTGAATAAATACTGAATCCATGGTTATTTTTTAAAATCTTCCAGCACTTAAACAGCTTAAATAAAGTAACAGTTCACCAAAAAATGCAAGTAAATAACGATTAAATCCTCCCGTGTTTTTATTCGGACAGGCTATGTGGCTGAAAACAAAAAAACAAAAGCCCCTCAACGCGCGTGAGAGGCTTAAAAAAAACATAAAACAAATCTTACTCTCCACTAATTTGGCCCCGTATTTCACCCGCAGGATACGCGCTGGTATGCACATTGACATAAGTTCCACCCTTCTTCATCTCCTTAACCAAATCATGCAGTGTCATTCCGGCTAAATCGCCTACCAAATGGTCTGCCATAATCGTTCCTTCAGCCAGTATTCCGTTTGTTGTTCCAGCCAGAAGCGCCGGAGGAGGACCTGATGGATACAGCCAGGCCACAACACCTCCATTAGCACCGGCAGGTGCCATGTGGATATGCGCCATCAAAACATCTTCCAGATTTGCAACAATCAACTTATAGTGCAAACTCATTCCATCTTTGCTTAGCTGGAAAATTGCCTGCCCCGTAGCCATGGATTCTACCGGAACAGCAGCGACCTCCTGATCGGAAGAGAGATGAGCCCTGAAATTCCGGGTCATTTTCATTTCAGCACTTTTTAACGCGACTTCCTCTGAAAAACCATCCTGAAAATCTGCTCTTTCACAAGATGTTGTAATCAGAAGCCCAAGAACAAAAAGAAACACAGTAAACTTTCGCATAACTTTAAGATTTAAAAACGTTTACAAGAATATACCTTGAAAACATTTTTAATGTTTCGAAATTAAGACCATTTCGTCTTTATTGGGAAGTAATTCTCCTAAGGAGAAGAATAGAGTTGACTCTTAAAGTGTGTAAGCTGGATTAAAATACGGTGGTTGCGGTAACCTGATGGGCATGGCTACCAATGAGGATAACCGATGGCATCGGAGGATCGATTCGAGTTAAATCCGATTCAATTTGTGCCAGGGAAGAGGTGAACAACTGCTGATCGGGGTGCCCTACCCGACTAACGATTTGGAGCGGTACATCGCCCGAAACTTCCCGGCGCTGCAATTCGCTGGCCAGCAGCTGCAGGTTTTTCAGGCCCATGTAAACCATAACCGGAGCTTTGGCTTTGATTACCGCAGCTACTTCATCCATGTTTTCAAAACCGCCGTTGCGTTTATGCCCCGTATAAAACAGGGCCATGCTATTGACATTTCGCAGCGTTACCGGAATGTGAAAACAGCTGGCGGCAGCCAGTCCGGCTGTAATGCCCGGCACGACTTCCACATTTAGTTTTTCCTGAAAACAAAAGGCCAGTTCTTCGGCGCCCCGCCCAAAAATAAAAGGATCGCCTGCTTTCAAGCGCACCACCCGCTTGCCTTCCCCAGCAAATTGTTTCAACTGGCGGTGTATGTTGTCCTGCCGCTCGGTTTGGTGCTGACCATCCTGGTAATGTTTGCCGGCATAAATTTTCAGGGCTGACGGTTTTGCCAGCTCCAAAATCCCGGTGCCATGCAAGGCATCGTACAGGATCACATCCGCCTGTTCCAGCCGGCGAAGAGCCCGAATGGTAAGCAATTCCGGATCTCCCGGCCCTGCGCCCACAATGGAAATCAAGTGGTTTTTCGGGCTTCGTGCCTCCTTGTTTGAGTGCTCTGTTTTAGTTCTTGACATGGATACTTTTTCCTCCTAACTACTTTCTACTCGCTACGCACAACTTGTTCCAGGTAATCTATCGGACTTGGATAAATAAACTGGTAATCGAGCAGATGCATCAGCTTGCTGCTGTCCACCAATTTGTAAGGCTCTGGTTCATCATGAAAGGCAGGTGCCGGCACACCGGATACCGCTGCGGCTTTCTCGTAAAACTCCTGACGCGATGGATGAGCCGGACAGCAGGCATTCAGGGTTTCGCCCCAAAGCTGCTTGTCGATGATGCGTTGAATAATCTGCAGGCAATCCTCCAAATGAATCAGGTTTACGGGCTTGGAGCCACTGATGGCTGTTGTTTTACGACTCAGAAAGCGCGCCGGATTCCGGTCGGCTCCAATCAAACCGCCAAATCGAAGCACGGTTGTTTTAAAATGCGAATTACTGGTCAACAGGTACTCCGCCAGCACCAGCGCTTTCCCCGATGATTTTTCGGGCAGCAAAACATCGTCCTCGCGAACCACTCCGTCCAGCTCATTGTAAACCGAGGTGGAGGAGATAAACAGTACCCGTGGCACCTGAAATTCTTCCAGCAACTTCACCAACTGCTTGATTTGCTCCGGAAAAATGGTTTCGATATACGCATCGCGTTTGGGAGGTATAGCCACAATAACCAGGTCCGTATCAAAAAACGACTGATCTTTCAGCTGAACCTTATCGACGTCAAGCACCAGGCGGTAGGGCTTTATTCCGGCGGCCTTCAGCGTTTTCAACTTCGATCGGCTGGTCACCGACCCTTTTACCTCAAAACCCTTGGCAAGCAATTGCCCGGCCAGGGGAAAGCCCAGCCAGCCACAACCTAATATGGAAATTCGTTTCATTATTACCTTTCTTTTAAACCGTTTATTTCTTTCTAGTTTCCGGCAAACAGCCTGTGACACCTTTATTCAATGATGATTCGGTGCTTGGGTTCCGGCTCATTCAATTTCTCGGTAATCCGCCGAATCGCATATTTAACAAACGAAAGCTCTTCCTGCTCATGCGACTCGAGAACTAAGTTAGGGAATTCGGCCCAGGCAGCCTGCGCCGTCCGGTTGCCATTGGCTAGAACCGGAGCCTTGGGTGGCGGGAAATTACCCGACGCCTTGTAGCTCTTAATGGCGCTCTCGCTAAAAAACAGGTAGCCGTCAAACACCTCATTCATCAAAATTTCGATGGAGGTATTTTTGTAGACTTCTACAGCCTGCCAATCCTGCTGGTATTGATCCAACATTTCCTCCAAAGGATTAAGCGATTTATTTCCGCGCAGGTAAACAATCTTTTTATGCTTATCCTCCTTCAGCAGCAGCTCGGCCAAAGCATAGGCATTGGGCGATGCAGGCCGTAGGACCTTCACCCCACAACGTGCTAAAATTCCTTCCTGCTTTTCTGAAAGGCAATACACCTGCTCTCCTTTTTCAAAGCCAATACGATCCGCAAAACGCAACAGCCAGTGGGCTGCATACGAACTGGTTACCACCCACTTTTTACTGCTGCCTTGCCAGGAATTAAATAAGGCGACATCCGGTTTACGATATGTAATCCGAATCAGCGGCTGCTCAATAAAACGAATCTGCTCGCTGACCAGCCATTTTCGGGTCAATGCTGATAATTTTCTACCTATAAATATTGCCGGTAATTCCATGATTCCCTCCGTTTCAATGTTTAAAATCTTTTCCTTGTTTGGTTTCCTTAACGTATCCCTTCCGAATTACAAAATCACCAAAGCCTTCGCCTTCTTCTCTGCTGATGGCATAATCGGCAATAATGGGCCGCAGCTCAGCCAGTATTTCTTCTTCGGAAAGAGTTTCCTTGTAGAGGGTATTCAAACGTGTACCGTTGAAATTCCCTCCCAAATAGAGGTTGTAATGCCCCAGTGATTTTCCGATGAAACCAATCTCGGCCAGGTATGGACGTCCGCAGCCATTGGGGCAGCCCGTCATGCGAATCACAATTTCCTGTTTCAGCAAATCATATTCTTCCAAAATGGTTTCAATCTTTCCAACCAGGCTTGGCAGGTAGCGCTCGGCTTCGGCAAAAGCCAGTCCACAGGTATTCAGAGCCACACAGGCAATGGTGTTTTGACGAAGACCAGACAAAGGCATGGGCCAAACCCCATACTTGCTCATAATCCGGTTCACTACGTCTTTATCGCTGGTTCCGGCAATAATCAGGTTTTGGTTTCCGGTGAGAATAAACTGGGCATCTTTCACTTGTTCAGCCACTTCGCGCAGGGCTGTCTTCAACTGAAGCGTGTCGGTATCTTTTACCCGGCCGCCCTCAACAAACAGGTTCAAACTCCATTTTCCATCGGCACCTTGCTTCCAACCGTAACGATCGCCATTGCGGATGAATTTGAACGGTTTGGCCGGCTGCAGATCATAGCCTAAATACTTGTTCACTTCTGCTTTAAACCAATCCAGCCCTTTGCGGTCGATGGTGTATTTCAAGCGAGCCTGCTTGCGGTTGGTTCGGTCACCATGGTCTTTTTGCACCAGCACGATTTTCTCGGCTACATCTACCGCCTGCTCGGGCGTGCAAAAACCAATAACATCGGCCAGACGGGGATAAGCTTCGGGAATTCCAAAGGTTGAGCCCAGCCCACCGCCGGCAGTAACATTGTAACCAAGCAGTTTCCCATCCTCTTCAATAGCTATAAAGCCCAGGTCCTGCGAGAAAATGTCCACATCGTTGTACGGAGGAATGGCGACACCAGTCTTAAATTTTCGTGGCAAATAGCGATTGCCATAAATGGGCTCCACTTCGGTTTTGCTGTCGGCTACTTTCTGCTTATCCAGCCAAATTTCGTGATACGCTGACGTTTGAGGGGTCAGGTGAGCAGAAATATCGCCGGCCAGTTTATAAACCGCCGCGTGCAATTCCGATTCAGCGGGGTTAGCATGCGACATCACATTTCGATTCACATCGCCACAAGCGGCAATGGTGTCCATCAAGGCCTCATTAATTCCACGGATGGTTGGTTTCAGATTTTTCTTGATCACCCCGTGCAATTGAAAAGCCTGACGGGTCGTCAGCTTCAATGTTCCGTTGGCATGGGTATCTGCCAACTGATCCATTTGTAACCACTGCGCGGGGCTGGCCACACCTCCAGGCAGGCGCACCCGAATCAAAAATGAAAAGGCCGGCTCCAGTTTTTGGCGTTTACGTTCCTTCTCCAAATCACGGTCGTGTTGCTGATAAATGCCGTGGAATTTCGACAACTGCGTATCATCGGCCGCAATAGCGCCGGTAACTTCGTCGGCCAAACTCTCCTCCAAAGTTCCTCTAAGGTAGTTGCTCTCGTATTTTATGCGTTCCACTTCTGCCAGTTTGCTCCAATCTATAGTATCGCTCATAATCGTCTGTCTTTAGTTTTGTGTTTATGCTTTCGTCCTGATTCTGTTTCAGGAAACTTCGTTGATGGGGGTCGTCTTCTTAATACACATCGGCCATAAATCGTTTTTCCTTCTTCAGCTTTTTGAAATAGGCACGGGCCTTCTTATCGGTCATCCCTCCTTGTGTTTTGATGATATCCAACAGCGTAATCTGCACATCTTTGGCCATGTATTTCATGTCGCCACACAAGTAAAAACTAGCACCATCTTCCAGCCAACGAAACAATTCCTCTTGCTGTTCTTTTAGCTTATGCTGAACGTAAACCTTCTCCTTCTGATCGCGCGAGAAAGCCAGGTCAATTTTTTCGAGGTAGCCCTTTTGCAGGTATTTTTGCCATTCAAGCTGATACAGAAAATCGGACGAAAAGCGCCGTTCTCCAAAAAACAGCCAGCTTTTTCCTTTCTGGTTGCCCGATTCGCGTTCCTGCAAGAAAGCCCGGTAAGGAGCAATTCCTGTTCCGGCACCAACCATGATAATTGGCTTCCCATTTTTAGCCAGGCGGAAATTCGGATTTTTATCGATGTAGATGAGCACCTGGTCATCCACTTCCAGCCGATCAGCCAGGAAGGTGGAACAAGCGCCGTAACGCTGGCGCCCTTTGTTTTCGTAACGAACACGTGACACCGTGATGTGTACTTCATCTTCCACGGCCTTTTGGCTCGACGAAATGCTGTACAGACGTGGTGGCAGCGGACGCAGCATCTCCAAAAATTCGGTAGCGGTCAGCCTGGCCGGAAACTCCTGAAGGAGGTCGAGCACATCATGTCCGTATAGGTACTGATCCAGCTTTTCGTCAGATTCCGCAATGGCTTTCACCTTTTTGTCTTTGGTCTTTTCAGCATATTTCTGAATAAGATCACGCGTTAACAAGGTGATTTCATAATCGTGTTCCAAGGCCTCCTTAAAAGGCAGCTTTCCAATGCGGGTTTCAACCACTTCCGTATCAATTACCCCCAGGCTTTTGATAATTTCCTTCACCAGCTGAGGTGGGTTTTGAGCAATCACTCCAAGCGCATCACCCGGTTCGTAGGTAATGCCGGAACCTTCCAGCCCAAATTCCAAATGATAAACTTCCTTATCCGAATCGCGACCGGTAATACGCACTTTATCCAACACGGATGCCTTAAACGGGTTCTTTTTGGAATACTCCTCTCCCCCTTTAGCTGTTGCCGGTACTGCTGCGACAACCGGTGCCTGAGGCTGCAATTTGCCCAATTCAGCTAGTACATCCTGAGTCCATCGGGCAGCATCCGATTCATAATCAACATCGCATTTTACCAGAGGCACCAACGTCCGGGCACCGGCTTTTTGCAGGGCCTGGTCAATTTCAATCCCGGTTTGGCAAAACAGCTTGTAGCTCTTATCGCCCAAAGCCAATACGGCATAATTCAACCCATCCAGTTTAGGCACCCGCTTACCGGTAATAAACTCGTAAAAGTCTTCCGCCATTTCAGGAGGTTCGCCCTCGCCGTGGGTGCTTACAATCACCAGCAGGTTTTTCTCTTCCTTCAGTTGCTTGGGTTTATAATCGTCCATCGGTTTTAAAAGGCAAGTTATATTTTGTGCACGGGCCTGCTCACAAAGAGCCTTGGCCAATGCCTCGCTTCGTCCGGTGTGCGTGCCATACAAAATGGTCAGGGGAAGTTTCTCAACAGTGCCGGTGGCCTCATCATCCTGCGGAAGTTGAACCGCCGATTTTGCCGTAGTTAAGCCTCCGGCCAATCCCTGAAAATAGCCATTCAGCCAAATGGCCTGTTCAGGCTGAATTCCCTGGGTGAGCTGCTCCAGTGCTTTCAGTTGAACATCGTTTAATGGGGATAATTTAATACTCATTGTTCTGGTCTTTATCTGTTTGGGATTCTAAAAATTCTTTTATTTCATTGCGAACACGAATAGACGCATAAACATCTTTCGCATTGGAGCTGACAGCCACACGCACGCTCTCGTTTTGGTAGATTGCGGGCGAAACAAACTGGCAAAGAGCCGGATTATCGTGAATATTAACCAACACTCCGGCTTCCTTGCCATCCTGAGCAATCCGGGCGTCCAGTTCGGGATTGTTGGTGCACGAATAAAACATCAAATAACCATCCAGGTCAGCCTTATCGTAGGCCTTTATCTTGAAAGGGATGCCGCTGTTTTTTATTTCCGGACAAACCTGCAGCGCTACAACTTCCAGATCAGCATCAAAGCGTTGCAGAATCTGAATCTTGCTCCAGGCCGACTGCCCTCCTCCGATGATTAAGATCTTCTCTCCGGAAATATTCAGTGCGATGGGTAAAAAGTTCTTTTCCATGGTTTCTTAGATTTGGTATTCGATGTCTGAATCATCCAGCCGTCCAAACTTGATTTTGTTCCAGGTTCGTTCGTGGAAATAGTACAACACCATTTTGGTAAACAATTCAATTCCGCCAATAGTCACGGCAAATTCCAGCCGCCCGATCACCAGCCAGGCTATCAGGATGGTGTCAATGGTCCCCACCGTTCTCCATGAAATCGTCTTAACCACACTGCGATAAGCTTTCTCTCTCATACTCCTTGGATGTTAATTTTGAACATAAAAAAAGGCCCTCCTGTTTGTACAGAAGGGCCTTTCCTACGATTGTTATTTTAACGTATAGTCAAATCATATCTTTTCCCCCTTCTGCATAAAAAGATTGCAACACATACACATCATCATGGCACATGCTGTCATCATCATTTTATATACAGAAGTCTGGAATTTCATTTGCGCTATTCTTGCGTTCTAATTCGGTTCAAAAGTAGTTACATGTTTTTTAAAAATAAAAGATTTGTAAGTATTTTTCTCAATAAAATTGAAAACAAACTCACAAAACACTAAAAACCAACTTTTTTGCATGTCAATTTAAAAGTTAACACAGCGCTAACGTTACATTTTAAAATCTCCGCCTTGCTTTCGTGTTCTCAAACTGAAACGATCGGACAAAAATGGATGAACACGTTGGCACACCTTCTTGAGGAAACCGGCAAAATCCTTTTCTATTTAAATGAAAAATGTATTTTTGTGAAGCAGTTTAAGTAAATGGTTCAGAAAAACAGACATATAGGAGCCTTGTTTATGTGGATGGCGATGCTGGTAATCATCGGGCATAGCGTCATTCCGCACCATCATCATGCCGAGGAGCTTAGTTGTGAGCAGGAATGCAGCCACAGCCCTAAGGTTCCTTCGGGTAATAAAGCCCTGTTTGTGGATCATTCGCTGGCATTAAGCTTATGCCAGGCAGAGCATCAACATGAAGATTGCCAAGGTTGTAACTTCACTACTGTTGCAACGACATCCATTTCCAAATTGGTACTGAACTACAGCTACCTGGTCAGTTCGATCCTGCGTATTTACCTTTTTCCGCAAGACCAGCTTACCCACTATGATTCGTGGTCGAACCACTATTCATACTGTTTTCTTTCCCGCGCAGCTTCCCGTGGTCCTCCCATGTTAAGATAACTCCACCCCTACATCAATTTTATTTACATCCAATTCATTTTTCAGTAAGTAACTGAAAAAACGATTTAATATCCTAATCATGAAGAAATTAGTATTCCCCTTATTAATAATGGGTTATTTACTTTGGGCGTCAGCGTGCACCCATAACACCGAAGGACACAATCACCAGGAAGAATCAACAGCACATGACCATGCAGATCATGAGGGGCATGATCACGACCATGAAAGCCCGGCAGATGAGCATGAAGGACATGACCATGAAGCCGAGGAACATGATCACAGCGACTGTGAAGGAGATCATGCACATGACCACAGTGAAGAGGCCCATGCTCATGAAGATGACGATGCCTACGGAATCATTGAAATTAAGCCGCAGGACTTTCAGGAGGTGATTCACTGCAGTGGTAAAATTATGGCTGCACAAGGCGATGAAATTACCCTGACAGCCACCCACGATGGCATCGTCGTTTTTGGAGACAAAGCACTGTTTCCGGGCAAGGCTGTGCGTAGCGGGCAAAAGCTGGTTACCATCTCGGGCAAAGGCATGATCAATGACAACATTGAAACCACCTTCATTGAATTGAAAACCAGCTACGAAACAGCTAAAGCCAATTATGAACGGGCACAAGCGCTGAATGAAGACAAAATTACTTCGGATAAAGAGTTAGCTGACATCAAAATGACCTATGAAATAGCCCAAAATAATTACGACATTGTACGTAAAAACTACACGGCAGCTGGTCAAAACATAACAGCCTCAACCAGCGGTTTTATAAAAGACATCCTGGTTACCGAAGGACAATACGTAAGCAGAGGGCAAGCCTTGGTCAAAATCACCAAAAACAAACGGCTGGTGATTCAAGCTGATGTTCCGCAGCGCTATTTCAGCATGCTGCCCCAAATTCAATCAGCCAACTTCATTACTGTCTACGACCAGCAGTTGCATAAAACCGAAGCGTTGAACGGCAAACTGATTTCCTACGGCAAAACAACCGGTGATAACTCCCTGTTTACTCCCGTCTATTTTGAAGTTGATAATGTGGGTAATTTGCTGGCCGGCTCCTTTGTAGAAATCTATTTGAAGACAGCGGCAATCCCCAATGCGATTGTCATTCCCAAGTCTGCTCTGCTGGAAGAAGCCGGTAGGTATTATGTTTTTGCCGAAGAAGGTGAAGAGTTCCAGAAACATTACCTGACCATCGACTGTAACGACGGCGAAAACTACCACATTGTAGACGGGCTGGAAGTTGGCGATCATGTGGCCACCAAAAACCCTTACCAGATCAAACTGGCATCCATGTCGAATGCGCTGCCGGCACACAGTCACCAACACTAACATTCAACTGATTAATTATGCTGAATAAAATTATAGACTATTCGCTGAAGAACAGGTTGGTCGTGCTGATTATGACCACCCTTATTCTTGGCGCTGGAATTTTTGTGAGCACCGAAATGGAGGTCGATGTCTTTCCGGACCTGAATGCCCCAACGGTTGTGGTGCTAACCGAAGCCAATGGCATGGCTCCCGAAGAAGTAGAACGCCTGGTTACCTTCCCGATTGAAACGGCGGTAAACGGCGCAACCAATATACGTCGTGTCAGGAGTTCCTCAGCCATGGGTTTCTCCATTGTTTGGGTTGAATTTGACTGGAACATGGACATTTACAATGCCCGTCAAATTGTAAGCGAAAAGTTGGCTACCATTGCCGACCAAATGCCAACCGGAGTGGGTTCCCCCACCCTGGCCCCCCAGTCTTCCATCATGGGTGAAATCATGATGATTGCCCTTACGGCCGACGAAACCTCTCCCATGGACTTACGTACCCTGGCCGAATGGAATATTCGTCCGCGCCTGCTTTCGGTAGGAGGAGTGGCTCAGGTGGCCATTATTGGCGGCGAGCTGAAAGAGTTTCAAGTGCTGGCCGATCCGTTAAAAATGGCTTTCCATAAAGTATCTTTTTCAGAACTGATTGAAGCCTGCCAGTTTTCCAACGAAAATGTTTCCGGTGGTTTTTTGAATGAGCACGGCCAGGAATACCTCGTTCGGGGCATTGCACGCAGCAACAGCACCGATGAGATTGGGAACAACCTCGTAAAAATGAATGATGGAATGCCGGTGAAAGTCAGCGATGTGGCGACCGTTAAAATCGGGGCAGCACCTAAAATTGGTGATGGCGCCTATCGAGCTGAAGATGCCATCATTATGACCATCACCAAGCAACCCAATGTCAATACGCTGGAGCTAACCGAGAAAATCCATGAGTCATTGAGCGACTTGCAAAAAACGCTTCCGGCTGATGTTGGCATTCACACCGACATTTTCGAACAGGCCAAGTTCATTCAAACATCGGTCAACAATGTTCAGAAAGCCCTGATCGAAGGCGGTATCTTTGTGGTCATTATTCTGTTTGTTTTCCTGATGAACTTCCGGACCACGCTTATTTCGGTACTGGCCATTCCCCTGTCCTTGCTGGTTGCCATTCTGGCCATGAAATGGATGGGAATTTCCATCAATACCATGACTTTGGGTGGAATGACCATTGCCATCGGATCGCTGGTAGACGATGCCATCATTGATGTGGAAAACGTCTTTAAACGCTTGCGCGAAAACAGTTTGCTCCCTAAGGCAGATCAGCACTCCGTGTTTAAGGTAATTTACAAGGCTTCCGTTGAAATCCGTGCCTCGATTCTCAATGCCACTCTCATTATCATTGTCGCTTTTGTTCCTTTGTTTTTCCTGTCAGGCATGGAAGGACGCATGCTTAAACCGCTGGGAATCGCCTACATTGTTTCGCTTTTTGCCTCGCTTTTTGTGGCACTGACGGTGATTCCTGTGCTCTCCAGCTATTTGCTCACCGATGAAAAACGTTTGCAAAAACAAGCCCGGGGCAGCCGTGTTGAGCGTTTTTTGAGACACCATTATACCTCCACGCTGGACAAAGCCTTGCGCTACCGCAAAATGGTACTGGGTGTTTCCATCGCGGCCTTTGTACTTACGATGTTGCTGCTTACCGGTTTTGGACGAAGCTTCCTTCCTCCGTTTAACGAAGGATCGTTAACCATTAACACAACCACCATGCCCGGCATTAACCTGGAAGAAAGCAATAAAATAGGCACTCAGGCCGAAAAACTTCTGCTCACTATTCCGGAGATTAGCAGCGTTGCCCGGCGTACCGGGCGGGCCGAAATGGCCGAACATTCATTTGGGGTAAATGTTTCAGAGATTGATGCTCCTTACCAACTGGAAGACCGCTCGCGCGAAGAATTTCTTCACGAAGTTCGGGAAAAACTCAACAGCATCGATGGCATCTCCATTGAAGTTGGCCAGCCCATCAGTCACCGGATTGACGCCATGCTTTCGGGCTCAAAAACCAACATTGCCATCAAGCTTTTCGGAACGGACCTGAATGATCTGTTTCGCCTGGCCAATCAAATTCGCGATGAGATTCAAGACATCGAAGGCATTGGAGACTTGAGCGTGGAGCAACAGATTGAAATTCCGCAGTTGCAAATAAAGCCCCGCCGGGAAATGCTGGCGCGCTACGGCATCTCGGTCAATGAGCTTTTGGAGTTTGTGGACTACGCCTACGCCGGAAAAAAGATATCGGATGTTTTTGAGAATGAAAAAGCGTTCAATCTTGTCCTTCGCTTTGATGATGAATACCGCGACCAGATTGAGGCCATTCAGAATGGTTTAATCGACACTCCGAATGGACAAAAAGTGCCCCTTTCGTATGTAGCCGACATTCAATCGACTTTTGGGCCCAACACCATTGGCCGCGAAAATGTGATGCGCAAAATTGTGGTTGCCGTCAATGTCGCCAATCGTGATGTACGCAGCGTAGTGAACGACATTCAGGATCGTGTTGATGTAAACATCGACCTGCCGGAAAATTACCACATTGAATATGGTGGTCAGTTTGAAAGTGAAGCTTCGGCATCCCGTATTTTGCTCATTGCCTCGCTCGGAGCCTTGCTGATTATTTTCATCTTACTTTATGTGGAATTTAAAAATACACAGCTGGCTCTGATTATTCTGATTAACCTCCCGCTGGCCTTGATTGGCGGAGTGATAGCCATCTGGTTTACTTCCGGAGTAATCAGCATTCCATCCATCATCGGTTTTATTACCCTGTTTGGAATTGCCACCCGAAACGGCATCTTGCTGATTTCGCGCTACCAGTCGCTTTCCGGCCAGCTTGTTAGTCTGAAAGAGCGCATCATTGAAGGATCGGCCGACCGGCTCAATCCGATTTTGATGACGGCTTTAACTGCAGCCCTGGCATTAATTCCACTGGCCCTTGCCGGAGATAAACCGGGCAATGAGATTCAAAGCCCTATGGCCATTGTTATTCTGGGTGGCTTGTTAAGTTCAACCTTGTTGAATAGCTACATCGTGCCCATTATTTATTACTTATTTCAGAAAAAACAGGACGTAAAATCAGAATCATGAAGACCCTCATCCTATTACTATTAAGTTTCATTACACTGGCTGCTTCGGCCCAACCCGGGCTGGACAATTTTTTGCAGTTAGTGGAAGAAAATAACCAGGAATTGCAGGCTGCACGAAAACTGTCGGAGGCCGAAAAAGCTGGATTTCAGACCGAGCTCACCCCCGATAACCCGACCGTAGAATATGGTCGGTTTCCGGGAAGCAACGATGCCATGGGCACAAAAACCATTTATGGAATCAGCCAGTCGTTTGATTTCCCGACGGTTTACGGCATTCGCAAAAAACTGGCAAACAATCGCGGCGAACTCAGCGATATGGAGTATCAGGTCTTCCGTCAGGATAAACTTTTGGAAGCCAAGCTCAAATTCTACGACTATGCCTTTTTATTGAAGCAAAAGGCAGAGTATGAAAATCGCCTGGAGCATTCTACCCGAATTTACCAGTCGTATCAGGCCCGGTTTGACCAGGGAAATACTTCGGTGCTGGATGTCAATAAGGCCCGCATTCAGAATTTAATGATCAAAAGCAATTACCAGTTGCTGCTGCAATCCATTGAAAGCACGCTAAAGGAGCTGGAACTATTGGCCGGCAAAGAACTGACACCACAGGAGTTGCCTTTGCTGGACGACCAAGAACTTCCGCCGCTGGGCAATATACTGGACGAAATTCAGGGCCAACAACCGGAGCTTCGCTACCTGAAACAAGCGCAAAAGATAGCGGATATGAATGTTAAACTGGCCAGAAACAACTGGCTGCCCAACCTTGAAATATCCTATGAAGGCGAGCGTGCCCCGGACGGAACCTATCGCGGATTGAAAGCCGGAGTGGCCATCCCTCTGTGGAAGGATAAAAACAAGGTGCAGCATGCCAAAGCCCAGGCACTGTATGAAACCAACCGCTACAATGCGAGAATTGCGGCCATTCTGAACGAAACCACCAAGTTGTATCAGCAGGTGAAGAAATATGCCACCATACGCGATGAATACCAGCAAACGCTGAAAGAATCTGCCAATGTTGGTTTCCTGGACAAAGCACTTGCTCTGGGACAAATGTCCGTGATTGAGTATTTCAATGAACTGGCTTTTTATTACGAAACCATGGATGCTTATTTGGAAATAGAAAAAAACTATTACCAAACCATGGCGCGTTTGCAAGCCTTTCAGCTCTAAAATAAAAAAGTCCCAGAATGATTAAAAGTAGCTACCATAAATTGAAATAATATATCTATTTTGGCTCCCCTTTCAATACTTTTAAACTGTGTTGTCACTAAATGAAGGAGTATGTATAATTTCACCGGAGAGCTTGAAGGACAGACCAAAGAAAATGAAGATGTACAACAACTAAAGCGACAACTGGAAGAGCAGAAGCTCAAAAATTCCATGCTTGAAAAAAAGCTTTACGAATACAAGAAGAAGCAGACAAGGGTAGCCACATATAAAACCGAAAGCGAATTTAATCCTACTAATTTTGAGGATATCAATTCGCTTTCGGTTCCTGCTTGGGAACAAGATTATTCAAAAGTGTACAAACGAATGGTCGAGTTAAATCAGCAAGGGATCACCAATTTACATGACTATTTTGATCAACATCCAAAGGAATTCTTTGCACTAATCAAACAGGTTCAGGTTACTAGATGCAATCATGCTGCTGATAAATTACTGAATAACCGAAAGATTTCAACCTTATTCGACCTCTTTCATCCATCTGGCTACAAATGCATTATTGAAACACTTGAAACGATCCAACGTCATGAAAAAGAACTGATAACTGAGCTACCTGTAATAAAATCGAATGGGGAGTCTGTCTATTGTCTGATGAAATGGATAAGCCATGAAAACCATTTAAAAAGCTACAGCAATGTACATATTTCTTTATTCGATATTTCAGATCGATATCAAGTAGAAAACCAATTGAGAGAAACCAACCGAAGACTATCCACCTTGCTAGGGAACCTGCATGGTATTGTTTATCAATGTTGTCTCGATACCCACTACACCATGCTATTTTTAAGTAAGATGGTTTATTCCATAACAGGATATCAGGCAGGCGAACTGCTCATGAACCGCGATCTGGCTTTTATTAATCTTATTGTCCCGGAAGACCTGCCATCTATTCAGAAGCAACTTGAACAGGCAGTACTCAACAAGGAACGGTTTACCCTTGAGTACCGGATCAAAACTAAATCCGGAGAGGAGAAATGGGTTTGGGAACAAGGCATTGGTATTCCCAATCAAGACGGGGTTATAGACACACTCGAAGGCTTTATGGTAGATATAACCGATCGAAAGAAAGCCCAGCTAAAACTTCAAAATGAACAGTTGCACCTGCAGACTGTGTTTGAAACAATTCCGGACCTGATTTGGCTGAAAGATCCTCAAGGTACCTACCTCAACTGCAACTACCAGTTTGAGCAATTTATTGGCGCAAAAGAAGAAGATATTATTGGAAAAACCGATTATGATTTTGAGAATAAAACTCAAGCTGATTGGTTTAATAAAAATGATTTGGCAGCCATCCAAGCCAATCAATCAAATACCAATTTAGAATGGGTAACCTTTGCCAGTGACGGACATCAGGCTTTGCTTGAAACAGTCAAGACCCCCATGTTCGATTCCAATGGAGAACTCGTTGGCGTGCTCGGCATTGCACGTGACGTAACCAAAAGTAAACAAAATGAAAAAGAACTAAAAGAGCGGAAAAACTGGTACAAAACAATTTTCAACAATACCGGAACTGCTACCTGCATCCTCAACGAGAAGCATGAGATTGTGCAGATGAACGACATTTTTAAAAAGCTTTCAGGATTTACCCAGTTCGACCTGGACAACAAAATTCAGTGGATGGATTTTGTTTCTCCTCAGGATCTTCCCAGAATGATCCAATACGATAAGGAACGAAGAAGCCCCGGGGAAAATCCCCCCAGACAATATGACTGCACGCTAATTAGCAAACAGGGTACACATCATCATGTTGTAATAAGCATTGATATGATTCCCGGAACTACCATGTCAGTAGCCTCCTTGCTGGACATCACCCTTCGCACAAAAGCCTTACAAGAATTAAAACAAAGTCAGGAAAAATATCAAAACCTGGTCGAAAGTATCAATGACATTATCTATGAATTAGACGATGCCTGGAACTTTAGCTACATCAGTCCAAGTGTTGAAGCGATTACTGGCTACTCTCCTGATTTTTATCTGGGTAAACATTTTATGAGTGTGGTCTCACCCAGTGATGTTTCACGAATGCGCAAGGAGTTCGATCAGTTTTTAAACTCTCCGGATAGTACTCCCTTCGAATTTCAGCCAAACACCAAAAACAATCAAACAGTCTGGCTTCGAATTTCGGTGCATCCCAAAGTGAATAGAGGAGCCATATCGGGGCTTCGCGGTATTGCAAGCGACATTACCAAACAAAAAGCCATTGAAGCCGAACTGATTCAGGCCAAAGAAAAAGCGGAACAAGCCAACGAATTAAAGTCAGCTTTTTTGTCTATCATATCTCACGAGCTGCGAACACCATTAAATGCCATCATCGGATTTAGCCAATTAATGGACGATAGTATTTCAAAAAAAGACTTGCTGGACATGAGTAAGATTATTTTCGACAGTGGTAACCATCTGCTGTCGCTCATTGAGTCTATACTGAATTTAACCATGCTTCAGTCCAAACAAGCTAGAATAAAAGCCGAAACCTTCTGTTTCGATGATTTACTAAAGAACCTGCGTTTTTTCCTCGAAGGTGAACTTCAGAAAAATGGAAATAAAAAGCTATGCACTATATTCCCACTCCCAGATACAAACCATAAGATTGAACTCTACACCGATAAGACCAAGCTGATCCAGCTCTTATCAAACCTGCTGAGCAATGCTGTTAAGTATTCGGATGAAGGGGTCATTGAGTTCAGTTACCGGTTAAAGGGCAGCACCATTACTTTTGCGGTAAAAGATGAGGGAATTGGAATTCCGTTGGATATGCAGGAGCTTATTTTTGAGCGGTTTCGCCAGGTGGACAACTCCAATACCCGAAAATACAGCGGTGTTGGACTTGGGCTGGCCATTTGCAAGGAAATTGCCGGCTTACTGAACGGCAACGTGTGGGTAGAGTCTGTCGAAGGCAAAGGATCCACCTTCTATTTTGAGCTTCCCCAAGCAGCTAAAACACGGAAAATCAACTAACCGGGTGGTTCAAAAATCGAGGGTTAACTGCACGGCTTCCAGGCGCGGATCATCAAAATTGGAGACCGTTAACCCCAAGAGACGCACGCCCTTCACATAAGGTTCCTCGGCCTGAAGCAGCTGCAGCGCCGTTTGGTGCAATACCTGTGCCGATTCAATTTTATGCAACAAGGTTTTGCTACGGGTAATCTGCTCAAAATCGGCAAACTTTACTTTTAGGGTCAGGGTACGCCCAAACTTTTGCGCCCGCTGTAAGCGCTGCCAAAGTTCTTCCTCTATTTTCTGCATCTGCTCCTTGAGGTCAGCCAGTAAATAATAATCCGTTCCAAAGGTATGCTCCGCCCCCAGCGACTTGCGCTCGCGCGAAGGCACCACGGGCCGATCATCCACTCCCCGCACAATGTTGTAGTAATATTGACCCGACTTCCCAAACTGACGAATCAGTTCCTGCAAGCCCATTTGCTTCAAATCAGCTCCAAAGTAAATACCTTGCTTGTTGAGTTTCTCGGCCGTAACTTTCCCGATTCCAAAAAATTTGCGCACCTCCAGCCGCTCAATAAAAGCCTGAGCCTCCTCCGGGGTTATCACAAACAGGCCATCGGGCTTTTTCTCATCCGAAGCAATTTTAGCCAGAAACTTGCAGTACGAAACACCTGCCGAAGCCGTTAGCCCCGTGGCCTCCTTGATCCGTTGCTTGATCTCGCGGGCAATCAGCGTGGCCGAAGGCTTCCCTTTACGGGCAAAAGTCACATCCAGAAAGGCCTCGTCCAGCGAAAGCGGCTCCACCAGGTCGGTGTACTCAAAAAAAATCTCGCGGATTTGCTGGCTCACGGCCTTGTACTTTTCAAAGTTGCCCCGCACAAAAATTAAATCGGGACATTTGCGCTTGGCCACGACCGAGGGCATGGCCGACCGGACACCATAGCGACGCGCCTCGTAACTGGCTGCAGCCACTACCCCACGCGTATGATCACCGCCAACAGCCACCGGCTTACCACGCAGGTTCGGATCATCGCGCTGCTCAACCGATGCAAAAAAGGCATCCATATCAACATGTATTATTTTGCGTAGTGGTGTGTTCATCCTTACAAGCAGCTCAATTGCTGTCCGCAAAAGTAGAAAAAATACCGCCCGAAGGCCTAAAATACCCCTTTTGCATTAAACCAAAATGATCGTTCATGTAGCCGGAACAGCTGTTTAGGGCTTAAAATGCTTCGTTCATGAAATAAACATAGGTTTACTGGGAAATTCAAATGCGATATGCTAAATTCATCAAGCCAATGACTTAACATTTTACCTAAATGAAAACGAAGCGTGCGACTTCTTATCCATTCCCTCTGCATTTGTATGGTCAACAACAGGTATCAGGGCAATTCAAACAATTGTCAGGAATTGCTTTGCGCACAAAAGTTTACCGGAATTTTAAAGGGGCTGTAAATAAAAACTCCCACCGAAGCGGGAGTATAGGAATGTTTTCCTTCGGCATATAGCCTTATTGTGATAAGATGTAAAACAAAATTCGTTTTTGATGCTAACGAAGATAAGCAATAAAAGACATAAAAAACAAACCGAAACTAAAAAAATTTAAACCTATGGCTAAAATACTCGGACTGGACCTCGGAACCAACAGCATTGGTTGGGCAGTGGTTGAAAAAGAAAAAAATGAAGATTTCAAGCTTATCGATAAAGGCGTTCGCATTTTTCAGGAAGGTGTTGGGAAAGATTCAAAAGGCAAAGAAATCTCAAAAGCCGAGAAAAGAACAAAACATAGAGGATCCAGACGATTAAAATACCGCCGAAAATTACGAAAAATTGAGGTTCTGAAAGTCCTTTCTGAATTTGGCTACTGTCCTCCATTAACAAATCAAGAGCTTCGAAACTGGCGCTACAAGGGAATCTATCCAGCCAATCAAGCTTTCCGAAACTGGCAAAAAACCGATGAAGTTGCAAGTAAAACCCCGTATCTGTACAGAGCCCTAGCTGTAGAATCAAAATTCGACTTAAACAACGAAGTTGATCGATTTCGCTTAGGAAGGGCTTTTTATCATTTAGCCCAACGCAGAGGCTTTTTAAGTAACCGAAAAGACATAACAGATCCTGATCAAAAACCTAAAGACTTAGAAATTTTCGAAAAAGAGAAAAAACAACGAGGTGAGACTACACTTGGACAAAGTCTTTATCAAAATTATCTCAATGGAAAGAAAATCAGGCTCACCAAAGATGCTAGCGATGAATCAGTAAATTCATCTAGAATCAGTTATTTAGAAGAATTCAACCGCATTATTGATTTTCAGCAATTGCCATCCGAATTTGTCGATAAGCTCCACAAAGCTATTTTCTACCAACGTCCGTTAAAATCTCAAAAAGGATTAGTTGGAAATTGCCCGTTCGAAAAAAATAAACCCCGTTGCCCGGTATCGCATCCTCGATTTGAAGAATACCGAATGCATGCCTTTATCAATAATATCAAGCTAAAAACACCCGATGATGACCGACTTCGATATTTGAATATCGATGAAAAAGAAACAATTATCCCGCTCTTTATGCGCAAAAGCAAGGAGCATTTCAAATTTGAAGATATCGCCAAGCGGCTCACTCCAAAGGGAGCAAAATACTCTTATATAAAAAGGAAAGAACGTTCTGAGGCAGGTTACTTATTCAACCATGACATACGCACTTCAGTTAGCGGATGCCATACCACAGCTCAATTAATTGCCATATTTGGCGCTAACTGGGAACAAGAGCTTGTCAATTCTTATACATTGAAAGAACAGAAAACGGGACTCAAGTCAACAGAAGAAATCGTAACCGATATTTGGCATGTCCTTTTTTCATTCGATAAGGCGGAGAAATTGGTTGAGTTTGCTCAAAACCGATTAAGGCTGGATGAGCAAGAAATACGAGAGTTCTCAAAAATCAAGTTGAAACACGACTATGGTGCTTTAAGCTTAAAAGCCATCCGTAAAATTCTACCTTATTTGAGACAAGGCTTGATTTATTCTCACGCTGTATTTATGGCTAAGTTAGAAGATTTGGTTCCTAAAGACATTTGGAATCAAGAAGAGAATCGTAAGCTAATTCAAGATGAAATTCTTCACATCATTCAATCCCAGAGTCGGGAAAAACAGCTGGCGGACATAGTCAATGGAATAATAACAATGAACCGGAGGAAAGACATAAGCTGGGGCGACAATGAATTCTGGCAGGCGAACCTTCAAAAAGACATACTCAAAAAATTAAAAGCTGTTATTGGCAATAAAACTTGGGAAGAATATCCAGAAACCGAAAAAGAAGCCTATCAACAAAAAGTTTATGAGCTCGTGAAGCAACAAATGAGCAATAATCTTGGCCGCGGTGAATATCTGAAATCGAAAAGGACGGATGAGCGTATTCGTAATTTCATCACCGACCAATTTGATGTTGATGCCAAACAATTGGAGCAAATGTATCATCCTTCAGCAGTTGAAGTCTATAGAAAGGCTTCAAGGGCAACTGATGGAAACTACTATTTAGGAAGCCCCCTTATTTCGGCTATTAAAAATCCGATGGCCATGCGTGCTTTGCATCAACTTAGAAAAGTAGTTAATGAGTTGATTAAAAATGGAGTGATTGACTCTGATACCAAAATAAATATAGAAATGGCACGCGACCTTAAAAATGCCAATGAACGGAAAGCACTACAGCGCTGGCAAAATAAGAGACGTGACAAGCGTAAAGAATACCAAGAAGAGCTACGCCGAGATTACCTGGCTGCAACAGGAAAAGAGATGGAACCATCAGAAAACGACATCCTTAAATACCAACTTTGGGAAGAGCAAAAACACATTTGCTTGTACACGGGAGAGAATATTGGCTTAACCGAGTTTATTGGCGACCATCCCAAATACGACCTTGAACATACCATTCCTCGCAGTTTGTCATTCGATAACTCTCAGGAAAACCTAAGCCTCTGCAACAGTCATTATAACCAAAAAATAAAGCGCAACCGTATCCCCTCTGAGTTACCCGACCATGAGACCATCCTCCAGCGAATTGAGCACTGGAAAAAATACATTGAAGAGGCGAAAGAAGGAGTTGAAAAAGCCGTTCGCCAAAGTAGGGCAAATGCCGACAACAAGGAAGTAAAAGACGCAGCAATCCAACGCCGACATCTGCATCAACTAAATCTTGACTATTGGAAAAGTAAATACCATCGTTTTGAGATGAAAGAGGTTCCCGAAGGATTTAAGAACAGTCAGCTAGTTGATATCGGGATCATTACAAAATATGCAAGACTGTATTTGAAAACCGTATTCAACCACGTTTATACCGTAAAAGGAAAAACAGTTGCGGACTATCGGAAACTATGGGGAATACAAGATGAGTTTGTCAAAAAAGAACGAATAAACCACATTCACCATTGCATTGATGCCATTACCATTGCCTGTATGAGCAAAGAAGCGTACGAGCAATTGGCAAATGCTTATCACGAGTGGGAAGAATTGGAACAAATGCAAGCAACAGATATGCCCCCGATAAGTCCTCCATGGCCAAACTTTGCATCTGATTTAAAATCGATTGAACACGAAGTATTTATTTCTCATTACACCCCTGATGTACTCCCTAAAAAAACTCGAAAAATATTAAAGAAAAGAGGACAAGTCGTCCGGGACAAAAAAGGGAACTCTATCATTGTGAAAGGGGATTCGGTACGCGGAGCTTTGCATAAAGACACAAATTACGGAGCCATAAAACAAGAAGAGATCAATAAAAAAGGAGAGCTAACTGAAAAAATTGTTTACGTAGTCCGCAAGTCCATCGACGCCTTAACAGCAGGTGATGTTCAAAATATTGTTGACGACAATATCCGTTCGATTGTCGAAAAAGGCAAAAAAGAAGAAAGTAAGCTGCGTAAAGACCTCGAGAAAGCACAGAAACAACTTCGGGATGCTGAAAAACAGGAACAACTAGCAAACTGCCAGCAAACAGTTGACCAACTCTTGGATCAGCTATCAAAGATCTATGCCATCCCCAACAAAGACGGCAGCTATACTCCAATTAAGAAAGTAAGATGCAAAGCAACAACAGTTACTAATCCTTTAAAAATAAAAGCACACCGAGATCAATCAAAAAAGGAACACAAACAATACAGCTATTTTGTAAATGATGGTAACTATGCGATGGTTGTGTATGAGGGCTTAAATGAAAAAGGAGAAATTAAACGGGATTTTTCAATCGTCAACAACCTTGAGGCAGGTAAATATTTTAATGAAAAAGGATCAGATAATCCATTTCCCGACCAACATCCCAAATCAAAAAACTATTTAAAATACATTCTAAAAACAGGTTCTGTGGTTTTATTCTGGAAAGACTCTCCTGCTGAGTTAAAGAAGAAGTCCAAAGAAAGCGTATTGCTATTGTATAAAGTTGCCAAAATGAATAAAGATGGAAGAATTACATTTAAGTTTCACCAGGAAGCCAGAAATGATGAAAACCTAAAAGCTGATTATGAAAGTAAAAATGGCGATAAAGCGCCTAAATCGTTAACTAATGGAGTTTCAACGGTTAATTTTGATTTTCCCGCACCTAAATTATTATTAAGTCCTTCAAAATTCAATTTTTTGGTCGAAGGCTACGAGTTTAAAATTAGTACAACCGGAAAACTAGAATGGTTAAAGTAACCATCGACCCACTTGGTCACATCAAACGAATAAAACAACCAGTCCTTCAAGGCCATTAAAGACCTTGAAGGATTCAACCGAAACATACAAACCAAGCTTTTCCAAAGTTTACTACTTTGGAAAAGCTAAACCACTAAAAACGTGACAGCATGCTAAAAACCAGAGCGGAATACCAAAAACCAGAGCGAAGTGCCATTTCCCGGCGCGAAACGCCAAAATCGGCGGCGGAAGTGGTACAAACCACGGCGGATGAGCTATTTACCAGGGCGGAAAGCAATTTCCGGCAGCGGAGAGCAAAAAACCAACGCGGAAAGCCTCTTAACCCGGTTAAATGCCATTCCGCTGCGGTAGGAAGCATTCCGCGCCCGAATAAACCGTCTCCGCTCGGGTTTAGCCATAACCCATTCCAATAAGCCCCTGAACCCTGGGATACAACGGAATATCGGGCAGTTAATTGCGATTAGTTCTGTTTTCCCGGAATGTTCCCCCTCAAAACTGCTGTACCGGCAGACTACCCTACACATTCTTATCATTTTCAAATTATTCTTATGAATTCTTCAAAATTATCTATCGAAGAGATTTTATTTCAGTCCGGTATCCGAATCAACAACAGCCTTGGAGACCCAATAATTCTGAATGCTGTTACGCCCTTGGGCTATTCTGAGGCCAAACTCAACGAAGGAAAAGCGTTGCTGACCGAAGCAAGCACCTTGGTACAAACGCAGAAAAGGGAGTACGGCGAGCTGGATGCCGCGCAGGAAACCTTTAAAGTAGAAAAGCAGAACGCCGACGAAACCTACAAAAACATACTGGCTATTGGCCGTATTGCTTTTAAGACTGATGTTCAGGCACAAACCACGCTCGAGCTTAATGGGCGCCGGGCTTCCACGCACAGTGGCTGGTTGAAACAAACGCTGGGCTTTTACCGCGCCATACTGGCTAACGACGGGTGGAAGACTGCCCTGGCTACCTACGGACAAACTGAAGAGAAACTAACAGCTGAGGTTGCTGCCATTGAAAGCGTGGCTGCGGCCTCGGAAAACGTTCGAAAAGAAATGGGCGATGCCCAAAATGCCACCCAGGAACGCGACCAAAAAGTGGAAGAACTGGTTGACTGGGTAAACGATTACGAGGTGATTGCCCGCATAGCCCTGGCCGATAACCCCCAGCTACTCGAAAAGCTCGGCATTGTGGTGAAAAGCTAAGTCCCTATTTAACCCTTCAAGGTTTCCAAAAACCTTGAAGGATTAAAACAGATCGAAAAAAGAAAAAACGATGAGCATACCTCCTCTCGAACACAATCACTTTTACCACATCTACAACCGCGGAATAAACAGCTGTAACCTGTTTCAGGAAAACACCAACTACGAGTATTTTCTTTCACTTTATGCGAAATACATTTCACCGGTAGCCAATACCTATGCGTGGGTGTTAATGAGGAATCATTTTCATCTGCTGGTAAAAATCAAAGGAGAGGACGAAATTCAGTCATTTTTTCAGAACCTTCAAGGTGTCAAAGACCTTGAAGGTTTGAAAGGAACCAACCGAACCCGGGTAAATCAACAGTTTTCAAACCTGTTCAATGCCTATACCAAGGCTTACAACAAGCGTTATTCGCGTACCGGAAGCTTATTCGAACATCCTTTCCGAAGAATAAAAATCGAATCGAATGCCCATCTGAAGTACCTGGTCTATTACATTCATCACAACCCCATTCACCATGGTTTTTGCGAACACTTCCTCGAATATCCATGGAGTTCTTACCTAAGCATGCTTTCGCCAAAAACAACAAACCTCAAGCGCGCAGAAGTGCTGGAATGGTATCGTAACAAGAAAAACCTGGTTCAACACCATACGAAAGAGCAGCTTGAAAAGTATAACGACCTTAAAATTGAACGAAGTAATGATCGGTGAGTTATAGCAATCTTTTCCAAAGTTCGAAACTTTGGAAAAGGTCATCCCAAAACAAAAAACCAAAAAACCATGCTCAAACGAACCTTATTCTTTTCCAGTCCCTATTATTTAAGTTTGAAGGACTGCCAGTTGGTGGCGCAGTCGAAAGACCAGTTGACCAACAAAACCATTCCGGTTGAAGATATTGGCTTTATCGTGCTCGACCATCCACAAATCAGTTTTAGTATGAAACTGGTGGAACAGCTGAATGCCAATAATGTGGCCCTGGTGTTTTGCGATAGCAAGCACATGCCCTCCTCCATGTTGCTCAACCTTGAAAGCCATAGTTTACAAAGCGAATTGTTTCGGGCACAAATCAGCGCTTCGGAACCGCTGAAAAAGAACCTGTGGAAACAAACCATCGAAGCCAAAATACGCAACCAGGCCGCTCACCTCGAAAAGCAAGGCCATAAAGCCCACGAGCTGCGTGCTTATGCCAAAAGCGTAAAGAGTGGCGATATGGAAAACCGCGAAGGACTGGCCGCACGCATTTACTGGAGCCGGCTGATTGGGCAGGGCTTTTACCGCGACCGCTACGGCGATCCGCCCAACCACCTGCTGAACTATGGCTACATCCTACTGCGCTCGGCTGTTGCCCGTGCCCTGGTGGGTTCCGGCCTTTTGCCCACCCTGGGCATCCATCACCACAACAAGTACAACGCCTTTTGCCTGGCCGACGATATCATGGAACCTTACCGCCCTTTTGTCGACCAGCTGGCCTTAGCGGTTTATGGCGATTACCCCGATGAATTATTCCTGAACAAAGAAATGAAAGCCCGGATGCTGAGCCTGATGGCTGGCGATGTGTGGCTGGACGGCACCAGGCGCCCGTTGATGGTTGCGCTCTCGCAGACCACCGCCTCGCTAAGCCGGTGTTTCAATGGCGAAAACCGAAAAGTTGTCTATCCTCAATTTAACTAGCCAGATCTTCAAGGTTTCGAAAACCTTGAAGATCTTAAAGAGACCTCATGGAACAAACCCGTTTAAATGCCTATCATATCATGTGGTTATTTGTCTTTTTCGACCTGCCCGTGACTTCCAAAAAGGAACGCCGGCAAGCCACCCGATTTCGGAAAGACCTGATGAAAGACGGCTTTTCGATGATGCAGTTCTCGGTCTACATCCGCCATTGTGCCAGCCGCGAAAGTGCCGAGGTACACCTCAAGCGCGTCAAGGATTTTGTGCCAGAAAAAGGGCAGGTCAGCATCCTGGCCGTTACCGACAAGCAATACGGGAACATTAGCAACTACTGGGGCAAAAAAGACGATCCTTTGCCCGAAGGCCCCAAACAACTGGAAATGTTCTAATTTCGAATCCCATTTTCTATAGGTTTTGGAAAAGCTAAAAAAGAGCGTAACTTCCCCACTCCGTTCATTGACATATTGGCTTATTCTTGCTAGTTTCGTACCGATAGGATTAAAAAAACCGTGCATCCAACCACTTCTTTGGCGTAAACCAGGCGTTTTTCTCATTAAAAAATCGCCGCAAAACCCCATTAAATAAGGGCATAAAAACCCAAGGTTGTGGTTTGATGTAAAACAAGTAAGACTTTCAACGACCGGAAGGATCGTATTGCTTTCTGTTATGTTGTGGTTTGATGTAAAACAAGTAAGACTTTCAACGGAGCGGGCTGTTTTATAGGATCACATTATGTTGTGGTTTGATGTAAAACAAGTAAGACTTTCAACGAAGTTGCAGTAAGTGCAATGAAAGAAATTGTTGTGGTTTGATGTAAAACAAGTAAGACTTTCAACTAGTTGTATCGTCAAGCGTTCCAACTCCGGGTTGTGGTTTGATGTAAAACAAGTAAGACTTTCAACAAGGAATGCGAGCGATGAACTATCAAGATAGTTGTGGTTTGATGTAAAACAAGTAAGACTTTCAACCAGTCTTTGTATCAATGCTTTCAATAGCTGGTTGTGGTTTGATGTAAAACAAGTAAGACTTTCAACTTTAAAAGATGCTAAGACAAGATTTCAATTGTTGTGGTTTGATGTAAAACAAGTAAGACTTTCAACCTTCTTTAAATTCAGACTATAAAGTAAAATGTTGTGGTTTGATGTAAAACAAGTAAGACTTTCAACTCAGAGACTTGTGGAAGAAATAACTGCAAAGTTGTGGTTTGATGTAAAACAAGTAAGACTTTCAACAGCTTTTAGTTTACCACCAAGTATCCATGGTTGTGGTTTGATGTAAAACAAGTAAGACTTTCAACCCACTTATGACCCACACGCAAGCAATATTCGTTGTGGTTTGATGTAAAACAAGTAAGACTTTCAACGATTTTCCGGTTTTGTTTTCCTTCGAAACCGTTGTGGTTTGATGTAAAACAAGTAAGACTTTCAACACCTCCTCCGCTGACCCGGCAGGATCACCAGTTGTGGTTTGATGTAAAACAAGTAAGACTTTCAACAAAAACGTTAAGCGCAAGCAAACTGTACCGTTGTGGTTTGATGTAAAACAAGTAAGACTTTCAACCAGGTTTATTTCTTTAAGAAGTAGGTTGTAGTTGTGGTTTGATGTAAAACAAGTAAGACTTTCAACTGATTCATTCTGCCTGCTCAACTTCGGCATGTTGTGGTTTGATGTAAAACAAGTAAGACTTTCAACAATAGAGTCCCTTGATCAGCTCCAAGTTCGGTTGTGGTTTGATGTAAAACAAGTAAGACTTTCAACCCAGTGCCGCCGAACAAGCAGCGATTAACGGTTGTGGTTTGATGTAAAACAAGTAAGACTTTCAACGCTGGCATCGTGGGTGTGTTCGGCTGGCGTGTTGTGGTTTGATGTAAAACAAGTAAGACTTTCAACAAACCCAACTGTACTGGTATATGAATAGTAGTTGTGGTTTGATGTAAAACAAGTAAGACTTTCAACACTATACGCTGACTGCTGGAATGCCGGCAGGTTGTGGTTTGATGTAAAACAAGTAAGACTTTCAACCATAATCGAAATCGAATTAAACGTTAAAGGGTTGTGGTTTGATGTAAAACAAGTAAGACTTTCAACGGGTGCGTATCAAACACCCCTCAGTCCCTGTTGTGGTTTGATGTAAAACAAGTAAGACTTTCAACCCTCTTCTTTTTCAAAGTACTTAGTAAGATGTTGTGGTTTGATGTAAAACAAGTAAGACTTTCAACATTATAGAGATTACTCAATTCAGAAGTGAGGTTGTGGTTTGATGTAAAACAAGTAAGACTTTCAACAACCCAGCTGTAGCCCTTGGAAAGCTTCGTGTTGTGGTTTGATGTAAAACAAGTAAGACTTTCAACTAACCTTGATTTTTTATTAACAGCAGATCAGTTGTGGTTTGATGTAAAACAAGTAAGACTTTCAACGTAGTGCCGGTTTGTTTCAATTGTAGTGCAGTTGTGGTTTGATGTAAAACAAGTAAGACTTTCAACACGTAGTTGCGGTAAGCTTTGATAGCTTCAGTTGTGGTTTGATGTAAAACAAGTAAGACTTTCAACCGGTGAATGTCCACACCGATGCAGCTATTGGTTGTGGTTTGATGTAAAACAAGTAAGACTTTCAACCCCGGCAGATGCAAGCGACACCACCGCCTAGTTGTGGTTTGATGTAAAACAAGTAAGACTTTCAACTAAGCTAAGTAATGATAAGAACAGAATGCAGTTGTGGTTTGATGTAAAACAAGTAAGACTTTCAACTCCGACCAACTGTTCAAAGACTTCCCTGTCGTTGTGGTTTGATGTAAAACAAGTAAGACTTTCAACTTATAGTATTGGTGTTAGCTTTTCAATTGTGTTGTGGTTTGATGTAAAACAAGTAAGACTTTCAACAATGTTAACTCTAAGGACATATCTCGGTGGGTTGTGGTTTGATGTAAAACAAGTAAGACTTTCAACTATCTCATTTGAGTTTAGAGATATAGAAGCGTTGTGGTTTGATGTAAAACAAGTAAGACTTTCAACTAGACAGTTCAACAGTAGACCTATCCCTTAGTTGTGGTTTGATGTAAAACAAGTAAGACTTTCAACAAAGAACGCAGGCGGCAAGTGTTCCCATAGGTTGTGGTTTGATGTAAAACAAGTAAGACTTTCAACATTTGTTCATGACAATCAAAGCATGTCCTCGTTGTGGTTTGATGTAAAACAAGTAAGACTTTCAACTGTTTCATTGGTTAGTCCTCCAGATAGCTGTTGTGGTTTGATGTAAAACAAGTAAGACTTTCAACAGGTATCGGGTGGTTTAGCATCGATTTCGGGTTGTGGTTTGATGTAAAACAAGTAAGACTTTCAACAAGGTATTAATCACAGTCGGTGCGTTATTAGTTGTGGTTTGATGTAAAACAAGTAAGACTTTCAACAGGGATATTTTGAAGTCAATACTTTCGGATAAATCTGAGGTCAACACCTCGCGGGCGATGGGGACAGCAGAGGCTGGACAACAGCGAAAGTATTTGATCAACCCGCAAAAGACCGGTCAAAAGCCGGTCTTTTTATACAGAAAATCATAGATAGCATAGTTATCTACTAATGGCTCACCGGCCCTGAATGGCGTTGGGTGCCGTTGCATTCAAGCTGCAAGGTGATGTGCTGAATTCCAAATTCATCTTTCAGAATGTGGGTAAGCTCCTGATTGATGGATTCGGTTTCCGACAACTTCAGGTCGCGATTAATCACCACATGCCCTTCAAAATGAATGGTTTTATCAGTCAGGCGCCATATATGAATGTGGTAGGCCCGCTCTACCTGCTCCAGCTCGGCAAGCCGGGCAGCAATCTCTTCAGGCAAGAGGTGATCCGGCGCAAACTGCATCAAAATTTCTGTCGATTCCTTTAACAGTTTATAGGTATGAAACAACAGGTAAATGCTAATCAGCAAGGTCACCGTGGGGTCAATCCAGTACCAGTCCCACAACCAGATGCACACTGCTCCCAGCACCACGGCGACCGAAGTCAGCGCATCGCCCATCAGGTGCAAGTAGGCAGCTTTTATGTTCAGGTTCTGATGCTTGTGTTCGTGAAGCAGAAAGACCGAAAAGCCATTGGCAACAATGCCCAGCAAGCCCAACCACAACATCCATCGGAAATCGACAATCGCCGGATTAAAGTAGCGCTGAACCGCTTCAATCATCAGGTAAAAGGAGATTCCGACCAGCACCAACGCGTTGATAAAAGCGGCAAGAATTTCAGCCCGCTGAAAGCCAAAGGTGCTTTTCACCGTTTTTTCACGAGAGGTTAGTCGGTTGGCCACGTAGGCCAGCACCACAGCCAGGCTGTCACTAAGGTTATGCAGCGCATCTGAAATTAAAGCCAGACTACCGGAAATTAATCCACCAACAACCTGGGCCAGCGTAATCACCACATTCAGGACAATGGTTATACCCAAACGGTTATGTGCCTGTTGATGTTCCATATTGCTCCCTAACAAATCGCTCATAGGAAAGTTTATTTTCTTATATTTGATTAACAGTAACACCTGAATAAAAACTAAAAAATGAAAAAATCAGCCATTCTTCTTTTTCTTATCCCCCTAAGCTTAACATGTGACTTCGCCTTTGGCCAGAAATTTTACACCCGTGATTTATTTGATTTCTACAATGAAATTGGCATGCCAGATGCCTCCAAGCATAATGAACAAACTTACGATGCTATTGATGGCTCTCCTTATCTTACGGAAGAATTTGTGAAAGGGAGTATACAAAAAGACCGCACTTCCTATGAGGGAGTTCCTTTACGATACAATGCCTTTGATGACCGGATGGAGTTTTTGTCTAAGTCAGACTTGGTGCTGTACGTGACCAATCCGGAGCAGTACCAGAAATTTATTCTTCAGGACAAAACCTACATCTATCGGAAAGCTCCGGGAAGCAAGTCTGAAGAACAAGGATTTTTTCAACTGCTGGAGGAAGGAACCGTGAACCTGCTCAAAAAAGAAAGCATTAGCCTTCTGGAATCTCAGCCAGCCAAACCCTTCAGCGATCCAAAACCGGCTAGTTTCAAAGCCCGCCCAGCTAGTTATTATCTTTCCCTCTCAAATGGAGAGCTTATCCAAATTAGTAAGGAAAAAGATTTGCTGAAGGCCCTGAAATCCCAAAAGGAAGCTTTAGAATCCTATATTGATCAACACAAAATGAATGTAAAAAGGGAAGATGACCTTCAAAAAGTGATCGCTTATGCGAACACGCTTTAGGAAAAACAGCCTGAAAAGTACAGCCTGCATTGTCTTTGTGCGATACAGGCTGTATTTTTGTCCTTTTTTCAACCAACACAAAAGAGTAATAAAAACAAGGATATCAGATCATTATCATTGAAATCCGTCTTCAAATCATAAATTTTATCAGAAACAGGATCAACTGATGCAACAATTTAAAAGCACCAATCGTCTTTCAATCAGAAACACCAACACTCTTGGAAGCACTTTATAAAAATATTCATCAAGATGTGATTGACCGCTGTCGGGCGGGAGAACGCGAGGCTCAGTTTCAGTTGTACAAAATCTATTATCAGTCGATGTACAACACCAGCTTGCGCATTGTTGGCAATTCAACAGAGGCTGAAGATGTGATGCAGGAAGCTTTTTTAAGTGCATTCAAGAAAATAGAAACTTACGCTGGCCAAGTAAGTTTTGGAGCCTGGCTCAAAAAAATAGTGGTGAACCGTTCATTGGATTACTTAAAAAAGCGCAGAGTGCAGTTTGAAGAACTGGATGAACGCCTGGCTGACGAAACGGAAGCGCCAATGATGGAGCCCCAGGGGGTGGATGTGCAAAAAATTAAAAAAGCCATTTTTAAGCTGCCGGAAGGCTACCGGGTGGTACTTAGTCTCTACTTGCTGGAGGGTTACGACCATGATGAAATTTCGGAAATACTAAACATTAGCAATTCCTCATCGCGGTCACAACTGCTAAGGGCCAAAAAGAAGCTTAGAGAGTATTTATTAAAAGATGAAGTTTTTTCAATTAACTAATACCGGATGCTATGAATGATTTATTGGAGAAGATAATTCGGGAAAACAAAGATGCCTTTGAAGAGGACGCGCCCCAGGGACACTTTGAGCGTTTTGAACAGAAACTGGACAAAGAGTTTAAGCATCGCAGCCGCTTCAACCGCAAGTTCTACCTGCAACTGGCAGCCTCCCTGCTTTTTGTCTTATTACTCGGCAACCAGGTACGCATGTACTTAGCCAGCAATCAGCCAGAACCTGTTACACTGGCATCGGTGTCGGAAGAATATGGTGAGGTGGAGTATTATTTTACCTCATCCATCAATCAGGGGCTGAAAGAATGGGAGCAACTCAGCAAAGACGGGTTCATCAGCGAAGCAGACCAACGGATGATGACACGAGAAATGGAAGAGTTTGACCAGATGCAGGCCCAGCTTCAAAAAGAGTTAGAAGCCAATCCTGATGACGAACGGGTGATTAATGCCATGCTGGAGTACTACCAGGCAAAACTCAGTGTGATTACCCTGATTATTGACAAGTTAAAAGAAGTAAAACAACAAAAATTGACACATAATGAAACTCAAATTTAACCTCCTGATGCTGCTTGTGGCATTTGGAATGATGGCTGCTCAGGCAGCAGATTACACCAAGCAAGAACATACCTCCTACCTGAGATCACAAATTCAGGCGCTGGATGTGACCAACAAGTTTGGCTCCATTACCATCAACGATTTTGGCGGCGACTCGGTGGTGGTTGATGTGCTGATTACTGTGGAAAACGCCAATGAGAAAAAAGCAAACTACCTGCTCGATCAAATTGAGATTAGCATGCGCCGCGTAGGACAGGTTTTAACCCTGGAAACCCTTATCAAGGATGACTTTAAAACCAAAGGAAATTTCTCCATCGACTACACGATCAATATTCCGGCCGACCGGGACCTGGAGGTGACCAATAAATTTGGCAATCTTATTCTTAACAACCTATCGGCTAAAGGGGTATTCAACATCAGTTACGGCAATATGACAGCCGGCTATTTAGAAGCCCCGGAAAACAGTCCGGTCAGCCTTGAACTAGCTTATTGTAAAGCCGATATTGAATCGGTTAATAACCTGCAAACTGAACTTCGCTATTCCAAATTATTCATTGGGCAGGCTCAGTCCATCCGTGCTGATTCGAAATATTCGGGTTTGAATGTCGAAGAATTAGGGCAACTGGTTCTGGAATCAAAATACGATGGGATCAATGTTGAAGAACTTGGCAGTCTTCAGGCCAACTCCAAATATACCAACTACGATATCGAGGAACTCAAACAACTGGTTGTACTGGATACGCAATATGGCTCTGTGCGAATTAATGAAGTTTCAGACGACTTTGAAAGCATTGAAATTATCAACAGCTACGGCGGTCTGGAAATTGGCCTTGACGACCAGGATTACGCTATTGACGTGTCTTGCGACTATTGTGATGTGAAATATCCGGAAGATGAATTTGTGGGCAACCGCGAAGAAAAAAACCACAGCTTTTATGTGCAAGGCACCATTGGCGAACAAACCAGCAAAAAAGTACAGATTAAAAGCCGCTACGGAGGAATAAAGCTTTATTAAGCCTTTTGAAGCACAAAATAAATGACCGTAAGTTTAAAACTTGCGGTTTTTTTTTACTTTTATTCTCCACATGACGAAAAAATTGCACATAGTTAGTTTTAATGTCCCCGACCCTCCCAATTATGGCGGCATTATTGATGTGTATTATAAAATCAGATCGCTGGCACAAGCCAATATCGACATCATCCTGCATTGCTTTCAGTACGGAAGAGACACCTCTTCGGAACTGGAAAAACTATGCCAACAGGTGCATTACTATCCACGTAAGAAAGGACTTCTCTACCTGCTTTCCACCTCTCCCTACATCGTGAATACAAGGCGATCAAAGCAGTTGCTCGAAAATTTACAGCAAGAAATTGTTCCCATTCTGTTTGAAGGGCTCCATACCTGTTATTACCTCAATCATCCACTGCTGGGCGCGTTCAAAAAAATTGTGCGCACCCATAACGTCGAACACGATTATTACCATCACTTGGCTCTTTCAGAACAAAATCTGTTTCACAAATACTACTACAAGCAGGAGGCGCTCAAATTACGTTGCTTTGAAAAGCGATTAAAAAGAGCCTCCACCATTCTGAGTATTTCGCCTGATGATACCCGCTACTTTAAAACTCACTATCAGATGGGCGATTTCATTCCGGCATTTCACCCTTTCGACAAGGTAGAAACCCGAAAAGGCCTGGGTGAGTACATTCTTTTTCATGGGAATTTGAGTGTCAATGAAAACCAACAGGCTGTGCGTTATTTGCTCGACCGGATTTTTACAGAAATTACCTTGCCGGTGATGATTGCGGGAAAGAACCCACCAGAATGGTTAATCCAAAAGGCTGCGGAAATTCCACACGTCACGCTTATCAGCAACCCCTACATGGAAGTGATGAATCATCTCATTCAGCATGCCCAAATCAACCTGATTCCAACCTTTCAATCAACAGGCTTAAAACTGAAATTGTTGGCCTCGCTGTTTCTTGGGCGACACTGTATCACCAACTCCCCCATGGTTTCAAACACCGGATTAAGTCATCTTTGCTATCTTGCAGACAATATTGCGGATATGATTCAGTTAATTCAACAAAAGTTTGAAGAAGAAATCACCACCGAAGAGATTAACCAACGCAAAGAAGTTCTGGAAAACCAATTTTCGAATGAAAAGAATGCTCAAAAAATTTACGCACTTATTTAGTTTATTTGTTCTCCTTGGCCTGGCTACAGTTGGCTACAGCCAGCCCTTCTCCCTTCAGCTCAGTTTCCCGGATCAGCCCAACGACACCGTTGTTTTAGCCCATTATTACAATGGGAAAATTTATGCCAACGACAGTCTGATGCTTGATCAACACGGGCAGGCCAGCTTGCTGAAGAGTAAGTCGTATCCACAGGGAATTTACACCCTTATTTTGGGGCAGAAACAACAAGTCGATTTGCTGCTTGGCGAGGATCAACACGTGCAAATCAGCCAGCAACATGGGCACACCAAACTCGAAGGTGCAAGTGAAAGCGAGTGGTTTCAGGCTTATGTTACTTTTCTGAAGACAAAGCAGCAGGAAGCTTCACGCCTGCGCCAGCAGCTAGCCGAATCCGGAGAGCAAACGGAGTTGCAGGAACCAATCAGAAAGCGCTTGGCCCAACTGGATGCAGAGATGCAGCAAAAATGGCAAAGCGAAGCCGAAAAAGGAGCCGGTTTGTTTTACGGCAAATTTATGGCTGCTAACCGCCAAAAAGTCCTCAACAAAGCGGATTTTCCCGCAGAAGTGCAAGCCAACGATAGCTTGATGTTTGTGTACTCTTATCAATTCAATAAAAACCACTATTGGGATTACTTTGACTGGCTGGACACCCGAATGTGGCGCACACCAACCATTCATTCCAAACTGGAAAACTATTTCAACAAGGTATTGATTCAACATCCGGACTCGGTGTTACCGGTAGCTGTTGAGATGATTGAAGCCAGCAAAACACAGCCGGAAATCTTTCAAAATCTTGTTTCTTTTCTTCTGAATAACAGCGTGCAGTCAGAATACCTGGGAATGGAAAATGTGTTTGTGGCTTTGGCCGAAAGATACTATTTGAGTGGACAAGCGTTCTGGGCCAGTACCAAAACACTGGAAACCATTCGCCGCGAAGTGTACTTCCGGAAAAACAACCTGGTGGGAAGCACCGCTGCCGAACTGTTTCTGCCCGACGAAGAAGGCCAATACCATAGCTTACTCCAGCAAAGCACTGCTTATACGGTTGTGGTTTTCTGGGAACCCGAGTGCGGCCATTGCAAGCAACAAATCCCGGCACTGTTCGAGGAAGTTTTTCTCCAAACAGACCCTTCAAAACTAGCTATTTTGGCTGTTTACACGCAGGACAATCAGGAAGAATGGCTAAATTTCATCGCAGAACATGAACTTAATGGCTGGCTGAACTTATGGGATCCGGACCGGTTAAGCAACATGCAGGTTAATTACAACATTCGAACCACACCCATGATTTACCTGGTGGATCGGGATAAAAAAATCATCGCCAAAAAGCTAACAGTGGAAACTTTAAAAACGATTTTGAAACAGTTGCTGAATACGCCATAGCCGTCGAACCGGCAGCAACAACATAAAAGTGGCTAAAAACAAGGAAAGCTAGTAATCGCCCAGGTAGATTACTTTACTGGTGTAACGACTCTTCGGATCGGCCTCCAGAATATTGATAATGTAGTTTCCGGGCACCAAGCCGGCAAAATCAAAACGAAGCCAATTATCTCCCAGCTTGCGATATGGCACACTTACCTGGCGCCCCATGAGGTCCACCACCTGAACCAAGTGAGGATCGATGGTTTGCTGAAACTTAAAAAACAAATCTTGTCCGCTACGAAATGGATTCGGAAAAACGTCGAAATCCAACTCTGTATTTTTCAGGTCATCCTCGGACGGTAAAGCATCAATGTTGCAAAGAACCACTTCCATTAATAAAGCAGAACCTCCTCTACTTGCAGTTTTTTCCGGATAGGTATACCATTCACTCCCGTCTTTTATTAGAAAGGAATTCAATGGATCCATTTTCCGATCAGCCAAAAAGACGGAAAACACATCCTCCTCTTCAAGCAACTCCAGCGAGTAAGCGATATAAAATGGCCCTTTGGTTTTCACTTTCTGATCAAAGGCAAGATAATTCATTACCCCTTCATCCAAGTTTTGCAGGCTAAAGTCCTGCGCGTACAACAAGGTGTCCGGCAGCCATTCTCCCGAATAAACCTTAACCGTAATCATGCCATCAGAATTGAGTCGTCCCAAAGACAGTTCGCCAACGCCCATCGATACGCCAATGATTTCAGAGCTGGCCGTTTTTTCAAATCGTTCGGCAAACTCCATATAGCCATAAGTATTATTCCCACTCCAATAACCTTTTGAAACGCCTCCCTCTACAATTTCGAGCTTGGCATGCGAATCATCATCCCGAAAATTGGTATAAGCCCCACACTGCAATTCGTGTTCGTAAGGTGTAAAACCGTTAATCGACGGCACATTGATATTGGTTGGGTCCAGCCACCGTTTAAGCTGTTTACTTTCCAACGGAAAGTAATCCCAGGCAATTGCCAGCCGGGCAAAATAGTCTCCATAAGGGCGTTCACAGGTTGCTGCCCCACCGGTCAGAGAGCCAATCAATAATTTATCCGGATTCAGCAGCGGAGCACCGGACGATCCTCCTTCTGTAGTACCTTCTTCCCAGTTTCCAATGTAAAAAAAGGCATCCTTAATGTAGTCATAACTGTAGGTTCTGATGCTCGGAGCATGTTGGTCAATTGAAATCTTTTTCACATCGCCCTGAGGATGATGAATCGTAGCATTGGAGTCTGGCACTTGCAGGCTTCGCTCCCACCCTAAATAATAAGGACGATACTCGGCTGGTGGCTTTGTTCCTAATTCAACCAGACTAAAGTCAAGGCTATCAGACATAGCCCGCAAAGCACTCCCACTGAGCGAGTGGCTTGCATCACCATCGATCTCACCGCAGTAGGGCGATTCGTAGTTGAACAGGAAAACCGACTCATTGGCTTCTTTGTTAGTGGAAATGCAATGTCCTGCCGTATAGACATAAGGAGTTCCGTCATTTTGAGTATTGTTGACCAAAGCTCCGGTACAAAGATCGATGCCACTCACAATAATCCGACATATGGCATTTTTTTCATCTTGGTAAGCACTTACCCAATCGCAGTTCACGTTAATGTTGCACGATCCGGCCATGTGTCCCAACGGACGCCGCCCATACTTCAAGGCTTTCACACCAACAAAATCATGATTCACCTGGCTGATCGACAATTCTCCTCGAAAAGTAGCATTCACCGGTTCTTCATACTGAACCACCAACCGGTCGCCAAGTACCGGCGAGCTGGCAAAACCGCCATACGGCTGATTGTTTTTTGATGTAAAAGCGCCGAGTAAATCAGATTGATCGGCCGAAAATAAAAACAAACGAGCACCATCAGGCAGGTGATAACGGTCAAACAAAAGGTTTAACGACTTGGCCTCCGGTGACACCAAAACCAACTGCCAAATACGATAGTCCTCCATCTCAATCCAACGCCCCGAGTTTTCAGGATTTAAAGAAACCGGCAGTGGCACGGCAAAACGAAAAGGTTTTAACTGGTTCGAATCAGCCTGGGCCAGGCTGTTTTTTAGAAGCAAGTTGTTGTTCTGCGGCGGTAAAGCAACGACTGAACTACTTTTCAGTGAAGTGGGAAAGGATACATCCAAAGGCATTCCGCCATCCGACAGTTGTCCTTGAGCGGAATTGGCAATCCATATCAGCAGTGCAAAAAATATCAGTCGATAACCAGCCATGTAGTTCAAATTCAGTCAAAATTAGGAAAATATAATAACACTTGTTCTAATTTAAAGGTTTTAACCTGAAAGATGATAATTTTGACCATCGAATGTTTAATTCTAAAAACAAATTCGAATGAAGGTTTTAGTGATGTATGTCCATGAGTTCAGTTATAAGCCTGCAGAAAAGAACCTGGAGGAAGCAGAAACCATCAACCATGGAGATACCATAACTGATGCGATTCTGGCCTTTGTGCAGGTAGAGCAGGAAGATGAAGAAAAAGATGTAAAAAGCCGTGAAAAAAAGTTGGTCAACCACCTAAAGTGGACAGCCCGAAAAAACAATTGCAAACGGGTCATTCTGCATTCCTTTGCACATCTTTCTGAGTCAAAAGCAAGTGTTGGCTTTACCAAAGCCCTTTTTGATCAGGCTGAAATACGCTTACAGAATGCGGATTTTGAAACTACACAAACCCCCTTTGGCTATTTTCTGGATCTAAAAATTGATGCGCCGGGTTATTCCCTCGCACGCATATGGGCCACCCTTTAGCTTATGCCATTGGTCAATATACATACCCACCACCAGCAGCCCGGCGGTAGCATCCAGCTGATCAACCATCTGCTCCAACATGCTTTTCCGGAGCATTCGGATGCAAGCTATTCATCCGGCTTGCATCCCTGGCATATTCGGGACACAGATAGCAATGCCCTGCTTGAAAAGCTCGAGTTGCTGGCGGCTCAAAATCAAATCATGGCAATTGGCGAGTGTGGCTTGGACCGAACAATTGAAACACCACTTCAGCTGCAGGAAGAACTGTTCATTCAACAGGTGGAGCTGGCCGAGCGCTATCAAAAACCTTTAATTCTGCATGTAGTAAAATCCTACCCCGACATTATCCGCATCAAAAAAAGCCGGAAGAGCTCCATTCCATGGATTCTTCATGCTTATCAGGGCAATCAGCAAACGACTCAACAACTTCTAGCCCACGATTTTTACTTTTCATTTGGAACCCAATTACTGAGAAAGCCCCAAAAGCTGCAGAACTCACTCAGACAGATCCCCTTGGAAAAACTTTTCTTTGAAACCGACGACAGCACCGAAAAAATTGAAACAATTTATATTTTTGCAGCCCAAATTCTTGGTTTGACAGTCACTGCGCTGCAAGAATTGGTATTCAATAATTATCAAAGAATTTTCGGAAATGACTAAATGGCAAGAACGTACGGCATTGATGGTGGGTGATGAAAACCTGGAGAAACTGCAAAATTTCCATGTGTTGGTGGTAGGACTTGGTGGAGTTGGTGCTTATGCAGCTGAGCAACTTTGCCGGGCTGGTATCGGGCAAATGACCATTGTTGATGGCGACGTGGTAGAACAAACCAACCGAAACCGTCAGCTTCCCGCCCTTATTAGCAATGAAGGAAAACCCAAAGCAGAAATTCTGGGGGAACGATTCAGAGACATCAATCCCGACATTAAGCTGCGTATTGTCAATGAATACCTGAAAGACGAACGCATGATTGAGCTTTTGAACGAAACAGACTATGACTACGTGGTAGATGCCATTGACACCCTGTCACCTAAGGTATTTCTGATTTATCACAGCGTGAAAGCTGGCTATTCGATTGTCAGCTCGATGGGTGCCGGCGGAAAATTTGATCCGGCCATGGTGCAGCAAAGCGATATCTCCAAAAGCTACAACTGTAAGTTGGCTAAGGTTATCCGCAAACGTCTTCACAAACTGGGGGTGCACAAAGGAATTAAAGTCATTTTTTCACCAGAAGAAGTTGACCCCAAGCGTGTTCGGGCGGAAGAAGGACAAAATAAGAAATCTGCGGTAGGTACCATATCGTACATGCCCCCTTTGTTTGGGTGTTTTTGCGCTTCCGTTGTTATTCGTGATTTGTTGGAAAAATAGACGTGTTTGGCATTGGTTTTGGAGGAAGGCCACAAAAAACACCATCCGTCATGAAAACAAAACTGGCCTTTAGCTTTATTGCATTTATCGCGCTTATCTTTTTCCAGTCTTGCTCCACACCTCAAGCAATCATTAAACTGCAACCAGAGCGAGAAGAAGTTAAATGGCTTTTTGGTCAATCATTTGTGGTCGATTCGCTTTATGGAATAATCTACGAAGTAGGTTTTAACCGGACTATTAATGACCAATACTGGTTCGATTTCCACATAACCAATCGATCCAATATGCCAATCCTGATTGATCCGGTAAACTTTGCCTACATGGCTTACGACTCGTTACTAAACGTTAAAACACCAAATCCGGTGCAAGCCATTGATCCCGAAGAAGAATTGCTAGCCATTGACCAGGAGTTATCTTCCAACAAGGCCCGCGCCAAAAATCACCTGGGCATCAGCATTCTGGCAGCCGGGGTAGATATTGCTACCGGGGTGGCTACCCTCAGTGATGATAATCCCCACAACGACTATTTACGTACCGATATGTATGGAGCCGTTCAAGCCGGTGCGGTTGAAAACGCCATTGAAACCGATAATTTAAATGTGCTGCGTGAAGAGTGGGCCTCAAGCACCATTCGACGCACCACGCTTGAAAGTAATTATTCCATGCACGGGAAAGTATTTTTTAAGGCCTTGCCCAGCGCCAGTTTCATCAAGTTGCTTTTGCCTGTAGATGATCAGCAAATCGAGATGACTTTCAAGCAAGTACAATAACACAACATCTAAGCCACGGCCATTTCAGTAGCTGTTCGTGCATAAAATTAATTGTTGCCTGACTTAAACTTTTCGGAAACTACTTTTGTTTTTTAGAAAAAATATCTAGGTTTGCATCAACATTAAAGGCAACAAATGGACATTCAAGTAACATATCAGCACAATTCTTCTACGCTTTTCCTAAGCGCTGCTGTCATGTCTATGCCATCCATGTCTATGTGTATGCAATAGCCTTCATCTGGTATTGTATGTATACTGCGTGAAGGCGACCCCCGATTTTTCTAACTCATTTACTTTTATTTTTCGTTTAACTTAACACTCAAATTATGCCTGTGCATGTCATTCGGCTTGGTGGAAATAATATCAATCAGCCTGAAATTATCCAGTCTTTACTCGTCATTTTGAAAGAAATTGAGCAGGAGCACCTGCTTGTTATCTCCGCTTCTGAAGATATCCAGCAAGTCCTGGTTTCCGGCTTGGAGCTTATATGTGCCTCTTCCCAAACGTACAGTGGTTTGCTCAACCAGTTGCGTGAAGAAGCCCAGAAGGTAGCGCAAAGTAACCAACTTCAAAGCCTTCCGGTTTTTGAACAGAACTTGCTCCCGCTGGAACGCTTGCTGCAAGGAATTCAGTACACCGGTGATTACTCGCTGGCCCTACGCGACCAAGTTTTAAGCTACGCTGAAATCATCACCACCGCCCTTCTTCAAGATATTTTAAACCACCATAACCAGGAAACAAGCTTATTGTATCCTCAAGATCTCGGGCTGGTGGTCAGTGCAGAATATGGCAATGCCAGCATTCTACGATCACCCTCGATTGAGAACATTCGCAACCGCAACTGGGATCGGATAACTTTAATTCCAGGCTCATTTGGGCGCACTTCGGAAGGAAAAATTGCACGGGTTGGCGAACGTGCAGCCGACTATACAGCAGCGGCGTTAGCTTCCATCCTTGAAGTTGATCAGCTGGAGCTTTGGGAAATCAGTAAATCATTCAAAACCGCCGATGATGAAATTATCCCTCATTCCGCGTACATTGAAAACCTGACCTATGCCGAAGCTTCTGAATTGGCTTACTTTCACCACTCCTCCATTCATCCCCGCATTGTAGAACCGCTGATTGAACAGCACATTCCCATTCAGGTATTTGAGTTGAGCGAAGGCAAAAAGATCCTGAAAACCACCATCAACTCCACGCAAAAGCAGGGAAGCCAAAACATTAAAAGTGTAGCACACAGTGACGACATTGCCATCCTGAAACTCAATGGCCCGGGAGTTGGCTTTAAACCCGGAATCCTTTCCATTGTTACCACTGCTTTTGCTCAGCATCAAATCAATATTCGTTCAGTAATTACTGCCCAAACCAGCATCAATATTATTATTAATAGAAACGATATTGCCAAAGCAGAAAAAATTCGTCAGCAGCTCGACCTGAGTTCAGTGAACCAAATTGAATTTGTTTCGAACATCTCCCTTATCGCCATTGTTGGACATGGTATGCAAACAAACCATGGCATCTCCGCTCAACTGTTTTCAGCCGTGGCCAAACATGCAATCAACGTTTTGCTCAGCGGCTCGGGGGCTTCCGACCTGGTAAGCTACCTGATTGTGGATGATGCAGACAAGCATAAGGCAATTCAGGAGATTCATAAGATATTTTTTAATATTTAACTCAAAAGTTTAGTAACATGACTACCGAAAATTTAAAATTTGAGACCCTGCAACAACACGCAGGGCAACAGCCCGATCCAACCACCGGGTCCAGGGCTGTGCCGATTTACCAAACCACTTCCTACGTATTTAACGATGCTGACCATGCAGCCAACCTTTTTGCCCTTAAGGAGTTTGGCAACATCTACACCCGCATCATGAACCCCACTTCGGATGTATTTGAACAGCGCATGGCGGCACTCGAAGGTGGTGTTGGGGCCTTGGCTGTTGCCTCCGGACATGCTGCTCAATTTTTGGTTTTCAACACCTTGCTTGAGCAGGGCGATAACTTTGTGAGCTCCCCCTATCTCTACGGTGGTTCTTACAATCAATTCACCGTATCTTTCAAGCGCCAGGGCATTGACGCACGACTGGCTAAAGACTTGCAACCGGAGTCGTTTGAAAAACTGATTGATGAAAAAACCAAAGCCATTTACGTAGAAACCATCGGAAACCCGGCTTTTGCTATTCCCGATTTTGATGCGCTGGCTGCTTTGGCTAAAAAATACGATATCCCTTTCATTGTTGACAACACCTTTGCCGGAGCCGGTTATTTGTTCCGCCCCATCGAGCATGGTGCCAACATTGTGGTTGAATCGGCCACCAAATGGATTGGAGGACACGGAACCAGCATTGGCGGTGTAATTGTTGATGGTGGAAATTACAACTGGGGCAATGGCAAGTTCCCCGGATTCACGGAGCCCTCACCTGGCTACCATGGCCTGAAATACTGGGACATCTTTAACTTTAACGGCCCCTTTGGCAACATCGCTTTCATTACAAAAGCACGGGTTGAAGGCTTGCGTGATTTTGGTCCGGCCATCAGCCCTTTTAACTCCTTTTTATTGCTGCAAGGATTGGAAACCTTATCTTTGCGACTCGACAGACACGTAGCCAATGCACAGGCACTGGCCGAGTGGTTGGAAAAACATCCGAAAGTTGAGGCGGTAAACTATCCAGGCTTAAAAAGCAGCCCGGATTACGAACTGGCTAAAAAATATTTGCCTAAAGGCCCGGGAAGCATGCTTTCCTTTGTAGTAAAAGGCGATGTGGAAGATGCGAAAAAAGTTGTTGACAGCCTGAAACTAGTCAGTCACCTGGCCAATGTTGGAGACACTAAAACACTCATCATCCAGCCAGCGGCAACCACGCATCAGCAACTATCGCCCGAAGCCCAATTGGCAGCAGGCGTTTTACCATCACAACTGCGTGTTTCTGTTGGAATTGAACACATTGACGATATTATTGGAGACTTTGAACAAGCCTTCAGTCAATTGAAATAAAATGAACACTTTCCCGGGTGCTTCAAGCGCATCCGGGAAGTTATATAACTTGAAAAGATGCCATTAAATATTCCAGATCAACTGCCCGCTATTGAGCTGCTTCGCGAAGAAAACATTTTCGTGATTGATAAAACAAGAGCTTCTCATCAGGATATCCGTCCGTTGAAAATTGTCATTTTAAATCTGATGCCCTTAAAAATTTCGACGGAAACCGACTTGCTGCGTTTGCTTTCAAACACCCCACTTCAGGTTGAAATTGATTTCCTGAAGATCAAGGGACACAAGCATAAAAATACGTCGGCCAAGCACATGAAGACGTTTTACACCACCTTCGATAAGATCAGGAATAACAAGTACGATGGCATGATCATTACCGGTGCTCCGGTTGAACAAATTCCTTTTGAGGAGGTGACTTACTGGGAGGAAATAAAGGAAATCATGGATTGGTCGGTGCATCATGTCACCTCGTCCATGTTCATTTGCTGGGGCTCACAAGCCAGTCTTTATCATTTTTATGGCATTCCGAAATACGATCTGGATAAAAAAATGTTTGGAGTCTTCAAGCATCGGGTGTCAGATAACAAACTGCCCATCTTCAGGGGCTTTGATGATGAGTATTACGTACCCCATTCCCGACACACTGAAATCCGCAAAGAAGATATTGACCGGGTACCCGAGCTCGAAATTATTTCTTCCTCTGAAGAATCCGGGATCAACATGCTTATGGCCAAAAACGGCCGGCAGTTTTTCATCACCGGGCACTCGGAATATTCGCGAAACACCTTGCGCAATGAGTACCTTCGCGACCTCGAAAAAAATCTACCGATCGAAGTGCCAAAGAACTATTTCCCAGGTGATGATCCCTCGGAAAAACCATCAATGAAGTGGCGCTCGGCAGCAAACCTGCTGTTCACCAATTGGCTGAACTATTACGTTTATCAGGAAACGCCTTATAACCTGGACGATATTGGCTAAGGCACTTTTCGCTCCTTTCATCGTTCTCAAAATTTCATTATTTTTAAACGAATTAAAAAATGAAATACGATGTCCGAAAAGAAAAAAATAGCCGTCGTTCTCTCCGGAAGCGGCGTTTATGATGGAGCAGAAATTCATGAAGCAACCTTAACCATGCTGGCCATTGCCCGCCAGGGAGCCAGCTACGAAATCTTTGCTCCCAATATTGAGCAGGCTCATGTGATCAATCACCTTACGGGAGAGGAAATGCCCGAAACCCGCAATGTCTTGGTTGAATCAGCCCGCATAGCACGTGGACAAATAGCCGATTTAAGTACTTACCAAGCCCATGCATTTGACGCACTGGTATTTCCCGGTGGCTTTGGTGCAGCCAAGAACCTCTGTACTTTTGCCTTCGAAGGCCCGGAATGCCAAGTCAACCCGGATGTTCAAAAGGCTGTGGAGCAAACCGTTCAGGCCGAAAAACCCATTGGAGCACTATGCATTACTCCGGCAGTAATCACCCGAATTCTGAAAGATGTAAAAGTAACCATTGGAAATGACTCGGGCACCGCTGGCGCCATCGAACGTATGGGCGGAACGCATGCCAACGCTACCCATGGCGAAGTGATCTTCGATTCAAAATACAAGGTTTACAGCACCCCCTGCTACATGCTGGATTCCACCATCGATCAAATTGCTGATGGGGCTGACAATATTATTCAGGCCATCCTGAAGTCTCTTTAACCTGGGAATCTTTCCAGGAAGAACACCTGAAATTGTCCTTCAGGTCAGAAAAAATAAACCTTTATTGGGCGGTTCTGCAACCAGCTTAAGTTTCAATTTTGTCTGGCCTGAAGTAATTTACTCTTTAGCTACAATCTTAAATTCAGTCCGGCGGTTTTGGGCCCGCCCTTCTTCTGTTTCATTGCTGCCAACCGGCTCTGAAAAGCCATAGCCCTGGTAAGTTAAGCGGGAACCGTCCACTCCGTTCTCAAGCAAGTAATTATAAACCGCCTTAGCCCGGTTTTCCGACAGTTCCTGATTCATCTTCTCGCCACCAACCGAATCCGTATGTCCGCCGATTTCAATCTTTACTTTCGGATTATTGATCAAAAAAGCAGCTAACTGATTCAGTTCAGCTTTCGACTGACTCAACAAGGTGTATTTTCCGGTTTCAAAAAAGATATTTCGAAGCACCGTAACATTTCCGATTTCAATGGCTTGCAAAGGAATATCCAGCAAGATCGGGTCTGAGACCTGACGAACCTGTTTCAAGGCAAAATTCTCAGAATGGAACAAATAGCCCGGTTTGGAAACATTAAAGGCATAGGTTTTTCCCAAAGGCAGGCACATCAAGAACTCACCTTTTTCCCAACACGATTCGGTGGTTGAAACAACCCGGTTGGCATCCACATCAATCAGCTCAATTTGGGCGCACAAAGGCTGATGGCTAAACGAATCATACACCAGTCCCTGCACATAGGAAACCGCTGTTGGACGAATATTGGGCGGCAATACAAACTGGTAAATATCCAGCCCTGCAGAACCGGGCCGATCAGACGAAAAATAAGCATATTCTCCAGCTGCATTTACAATCAGTCCCTGCTCATCTTTGTTGGTGTTGATTGGATAGCCCAGGTTTTCCGGCTTTTGCCACACCGAATCTCCATCAAAGGTGGCGTAGAAAATATCGGAACCTCCCAAGCCCAAATGCGTATCTGAGGCAAAATAAAGGGTTTTTCCATCCGCATGAATAAAAGGCGAAGTTTCATTGCCCGATGTGTTAATGGAGTCGCCCAGGTTTTCAGCCTCACTCCAGCGCGGTCTCCCCGTCGGACTGAATCCGTTTAAACGGCATCGCCAGATATCCATCCCTCCTTTTCCTCCTTTGCGGTTGCTGGCAAAGTACAAGTACTCGCCATTCGCTGTAATTGAGGGTTGCGACTCCCAGGCTCCGGAGCTTACCGGCTCGCCCGCATTTTGAGGAACAGACCAGCTTCCCCCATGGTTTCTGGAATAATAAATATCGCAACTTCCATAGCCATCATTTCGTGTACAAGCCGTAAAAAACAACAGTTTTCCGTCGGCAGAAATACTTTGTGCCCCTTCATTATTGCGGGTATTGATTGTGGTCATTGGCTTGGCTTCCTGCCATTCGCCCTCCTTCAAATGCGACAGGTAAAAATCTTCCTGATAATGGCGGCTTGCTGCTGAGGCTCCTTGAGGCGGCATCAGTCGGGTAAATACCATCGTCTTGCCGTCAACAGTAAGGCTGGGCCAATAGTCATTGTATTCCGAATTGACTTTATCTCCAAGGTTCACCGCATCCATCTCAATCGCCTGGGCACGCATGTCGAGGGCAAACCGACAAAGCGGTATTTTTTCCGAAGCTTTGGCATAAAACGGATGGTCAGTAGATTCTTCCGACAAAAAAGCCTGAAAAGCCTCCAGCGCCCGTTGGTATTTTCCCATCCGGTAACAGGTATTTCCAAGCACATAATTGATTTTAGCCGATTGGTCGGAGTCAAGTGCAAGTGCTCTTTCCAAGGCAACAACCTGCATACTGTCTTGCTTCATTTCGCCATAAATATCGGCCATAAGCAGCAGGGCCTCTACAAACTGGGCATCAGCACGCAAGGCTTTTTCCAGCTCTTCAACAGCTTGCTGATTATCCTGCTGGTGATAAGCAGTGGTGGCACTCTCAAAGTATTTTTTTGCTTTCTTGCTGCTTGTTGAAAGTTGCTGTCCTTGCAGCCCTAAAGCCAGCAACAGCGCCATGATTGTGCTGAGTAGTTTCATACCAAAAAGTTAATTAATAACCGGTTGTTCTGAATCGCAAGCAACTCGACCAGCCTGCCTTTTTAGAGTTTTATTTCACAAAACATTGGTGAAGATACCATTAATCCTGAAGGAATTTAAACTGAAACCGAAAAATCAGTTTAACAAATGTTTGCCCAACCAATCAAAAAGCTATCCTCAAATAGTAAGTTTAAAACGATAGAATATGTCTATTTTTGACATCTAAAATAAAAACCGTTTTGAGTACCTTACGAAAGATATTCCATTTCAACCCGACCTGTGAACTGGCTTTGGTCAATGGCTCACCCTATTACCAGGCGCCGGCTTTGCTGCGCCAGTTTGAGGAAGAGCTTGCTCCCATCATGCTTTTTTTTGCCACAGCCAATGACCATGTGTTGAAAGAAAACCCGATTTCAGAAGACTTTAAAAACCAACTGAACTTACTCGGACTTCCTGCCAACTCGATTGTGTCCCGGAAAGAATCGTTGGAAATTGTACAGCACGAACCAGTCCTCCTCCATCCTTGGGGCTGGAGTCCGGCCGAAAGCAACTATTTATCCGCTTACACACAGCCGGCCGAACGCGATGATCTGACCCACCATCTTGCCAATAGCAATCTTTTTGAGCGTAAACATGCGGTTAGTTTTTGTCATGAACTGATGGCAGAACATCCTCTTGATATATTTCCGGAAGAAGAAAAGCGCCCAAGACTAATTCAGGATTTACCTGCGATTGAAGTATTTCTGAATCAGCATAAACAGATTGTACTTAAAACGCCACTAAGCTCGAGTGGACGTGGCCTGCAAGTGATTCGGAAACAACAGTTGAATGAATCCAACAAACGCTGGATAAAAACCATGCTTGATCAGCAGGGTTACCTGGTTGCCGAACCTTTATTTCAGAAGAAAACAGACTTATCGTTTCAATTTCAATTGAAAGCTTCCGGTGAATTGGTCTATCACGGTATCAGCTATTTTGAAACCAATAGCAATGGGCAGTACCAGGGTCATCATATCAATCCTTCGTCCAGCATCAGCAATCGTTATTTTTCAAAAGAAACCTTGGCAGATGTTGCCCAGTTGCTGAAGAACCAGCTCAAAAAAAGCAACTATTATAAGCAATATCAAGGATTTATAGGCATCGATGCGCTGATCTATGAAACGGAAGGTAAAATAAAATTGCAGGCCTGTCTTGAAATTAATCCGCGATTCAATATGGGAATCCTAAGTCAAAAAATTTCTCAAAAGCTTCATCCCGAAAGCCAGGGCATGTATCAAACCTATTTCCATCCTAAAATCAGTTATAAAAAATTCGTGGAAGAACAGGCAAAAAAAAATCCGCCACTAATGGCAGATCTTCGTCTTCAAAAAGGCTTTGTGTCACTCAGCTCGCCTAGGGATAACAGTAAATTTGGGGCCTACCTGCTACTTGATTAAAAAGAGGGAGCAAATACGTACAGTAGAAATATCATTTTGCCAAGTAGCGCTCCAGCACCTCGACCAAGGCCGTCAACCGAATTGGTTTGGCCAAAAACTCATCACAGCCGGCTTCTTTGCTCCGGGAATCTTCTCCGGATAAAATGTAGGCACTTTGCGCAATAACCGGCACTTCGGGGCGAATTGATTTGATCATTTTAGTTGCTTCAAAGCCATTCATCTCAGGCATATTCAAATCCATCAGTACCAAGTCAATTTGTTTGTTTTCACGAAACAGCTGAATGGCCTCTTCCCCATTCCGGGCCATGATGGATAAAGCCCCTTGCTTGCGTAAGGCTGCCTTGAAATAACTGGCACTAACCTCATTATCTTCAACAACAAGAATCGTTTTACCGGACAAATCAGCGTTCATACTGGTCATAGCCATTAACTTTTTTTTGAAAAATAAGCAAAAAAACGGAGTATCACACCAAGTTCTATTCTGGAACACATTCTGCCCTTCCCCGGCAGAACGAACTTACCTTCTTATCCATCCATTCCTTTTCTTAAGACTTCAATTTTTATTCAATAAAAAAACCGAAGAAGCTACTCCGGTTTCAGTATTTAATCCAGTTTTCGTTTGATGCTGCAGCCAACCGGCTTGGTTTCTGATTCTGCAATCGCCTCCCCCGCAACCAAACTATGAATCGCTGCTTTCAGATAAGCCTTTTTAACCTTCGAAGCATCATCGTAGTTATCATCAATGGCCCCTTTGTAAACCAATTTGTAATCTTTATCAAATAGGAAAACATGAGGTGTGGTTTGACCTCCAAAGGCATTGGCCAGCAAACTGTTTTTATCAACCAGGTAAGGAAAATTGTATGCTTGTTCCTTGGCATGTTGCTGCATCGCTTCATAGGAGTCTACCCCATTGCGATTGTTGTAATTGGAGTTTAAGACCACTAAACCCACATCGTGGTCATCAGCCCATTGCTTTAAGCCATTGTATCGTCCTTCCCACTTTTTAACAAACGGACAGGTATTGGACGAAAAAATAACCACCAGGCCATTGGCATCCCTGACATCGTCAAGCGATAGTTTTTCGCCTGACACATCCAACATCTTTACGGAGGTGTGCTCGGCACGATCGCCAACCTGTAACTTGGAGTCTCCTGCTAAAGCCAGAAAACCCGACAAAATCAAAATAAACGAGAATAAGGTTTTCATATCTACAATTGTATTGGTTATGAAAGAATAACAAAACCTTTTTCCAACTTGTTTGTAAATATGCTTAAACAAATGTAAATGCTACGAGATATCCGCAATAATTATCAAAAACACAAACTGGAGGAAACCGACTTGCCAGCCCAGCCCTTTGAGCTGTTCAAGCGTTGGCTGGAGGAGGCGATCAGGAGCGAGGTTGATGAGCCGACAGCTATGACTTTATCCACCGTATCCGACGGAATGCCAGATTCCCGCATTGTGTTGCTAAAAGAAGTGCTGGACGACCGCTTTATTTTCTTCACCAACTACAGCAGTTCCAAGTCCCTCCAAATGAAGGCCAATCCTCAGGTGGCCCTCAACTTTTTTTGGCCCGAACTGGAACGACAAGTGCGTGTAAAAGGAGTCGTTTCCAAAGTAGATGAAGCGCTTTCTGAAGCATATTTTCAATCCAGGCCACGCGAGAGCCAGTTGGGAGCTTGGGCATCAGCACAAAGCCAACCAGTAAACGGACGCAAAGAGTTGGAGCAAAACTTCCACAAGCTGGAAACACAGTTTGAAGGGAAAGTCATCCCCAAGCCCAAACATTGGGGGGGCTTTCAGGTTGAAGCCCTGGAAATTGAATTTTGGCAGGGACGCCCCGGAAGACTTCATGATCGGATTCGCTATTACAACCGGCAACAAGGGCAATGGGAGTTCAAACGACTGTCTCCCTGAAAACAAATGATACTTTCAATTTCTAACAAAAATCATCATACCGTAAAATGAAATTTGGACAAGTTGACCAACCCGATGAGGTAGATTTCACCCTTCCCCAAGATCACCCGGATACCCACGTCACCCTGAAGAAGGAAAAGGGAAATAAAAACCTGCAAATTTATGTTGGTTGTGCCAAGTGGAACCGGCAGGATCTAAAGAAATTTTATCCGCGCGGAACCAAAGATGAACTGGCTTATTACGCCACTCAGTTTAACTCCATTGAGCTAAACGCCACTTTCTACCGTATGTTTGGAGCCGACCAAATGAGAACCTGGTATGCCAAAACACCTCCTCATTTCAAGTTTTTCCCGAAAGTAACGCAGTCCATAAGTCACATGCGACGCTTAAACAAGGTGGAACAACTGACGGAAGAATATTGCGATAATATCATTCAGTTAGAGGAAAAGCTCGGCATGGTTTTTCTGCAGTTGCACAATAACTTTGGGTACAAAAATTTTGACAGGCTTCAAGCCTTCCTCAAAAAATTTCCCAAAGCGATTCCTTTGGCTACAGAAGTTCGCCATCCGGAATGGTTTGGCAATCCCCAAATTGCCAATGACTATTTTTCTTTATTGGAAAAACACGGTGTTACCAATATTCTGGTTGATACGGCTGGCCGCCGCGATCTGCTGCACATGCGATTAACCACTCCTACCGCTTTTGTGCGCTATGTTGGTGCCAATCATCCCGCCAGCGAATACAAGCGATTGGAGGACTGGGTATCACGGCTTGGAGAATGGGTGGACCAAGGACTTCAAAACATTTACTTTTTTGTGCATCAAAACCTGGAAAAAGAATCGCCAACGCTTTCTGCTTACTTTATCCATAAGCTAAACGAACGGCTGGGAACCAATTTAAAACCGCCTCTAGTACCAAATAAAAACGGGAGTCTGTTTTAAAAACTCCCGCTTTTTATTTTGATGTAAACTTATCCTTTTTTTCCTGTCATCAGAGCTTTACAATGCGTCCAATAGCCATTTCCTGGCTGCTTTTTTCCAGGCAGGTATATAAATAAGCTCCTTTTTTCGATTCACTGGTGTCTTTCGTATTCGATCGTTTTAAGATTCCAAGCGACAATATCTTCTTTCTGAAATTCCCCGGATCCAATTCACGCTGAAAAATGGCTTCATATAAATGACGCAACTGAGTAAGCGTAAACATCTCTGGCAACAGCGCAGCACCCACCAAATGAGCCCCTGCCTTAACCTGCAATTTGCTCAAAGCTTGTTCCACCATTTCGGAATGATCAAAAATCAGTTTTGGCATTTCAAACAACGAATACCAAGCTGCACCATATTCTTTCAGCAGGCTTTCATCGTACCGATCAAGTTGTACAAGCGCATAATAAGCCAAGCTAATCACTCTGGCTGCCTTTTCCCTGTCGGGATTTGTAAAAGCCGCAACCTGCTCCATAAAGATATTATCCAGGCCGGTCGTTTTCTTTAAAATACGCTCAGCAGCCTGGTCAGACGATTCATTTTCCTGAATAAAACCACCCGGCAGTGACCAGTCCCCTTTTGATGGTTCAAAACTACGCGGATATAAAAGCAGTTTCAGTTCTCCCTTGTCATAACCAAATATGACACAGTCCACTGCCACGTAATGTCTCGGATGTTCCTGATACGTCTCTGGTAAAAATTTATCTGGCAACTTCATAATAATTCAAAACTATAAAAGATCCTGCACACATCTTCCTGTTTGTGCAGGATCTTTTGGGATTTTTTACTTCGAAAAGCAAAATTTATAAGTAATCGTTTGCAAAACAAAAATAAAGATCAATTTATAAACAACCACTATCCCTTTTGATATCATCGTCTTATAGCATCCAGCTATTGAGCGAATTTAACGATTGACAAATTTTCGCCACTGGAGATCGAATAATTCCTCTTAAAAGCAGACAAAACAAAGACAATTTTTTTATATTTGCATCGCTTTTAACGAAAAGCCGAATCACCAAATAGCTTATTGTAAGCAATCAAAAAATTGGTTCGAATACAGAGTTTATTGCCCAGATGGTGAAATTGGTAGACACGCCAGCTTGAGGGGCTGGTGACCGCTTTTGGTCGTGCAAGTTCGAGTCTTGTTCTGGGCACTTTTAGAGATTCAAATTAAAACAAAAGCGCTTAAATTCAATTACTTAAGCGCTTTTGTTTTTTTGAGGGACCAAATCAAAAATTGGTTGCGGAAAACAAATAAAACGCATAATGGGGTTCCCTATCTTTGCTTTCTTATTTTTTCTCCAGCATTTTAATAAAATAACCACCTACTACCGAGCGAGCCTGGAATCCAACCTGCGTTGCTGTTGGTGTTTCGTACCAGTCGGTCATCGGGACACGATCAGGCGTTTTAGTAACAAAAGCATATACCGGATCGATAAATTTCTGGAAAGTTTCGGTATCGTCAGCTAAAGTAGCTATCCATACAATCCAGTCTGATTTAGTATACGTTCTGCGGTTATCCAACGGTAAACCGTATGTGTTCTGTTTGGTCAGGTAATAAGCAATTTCTGTTTGAGCCACTTCTTTGGGGAAAATTCCAAGGCCGAGTAGTTTATCCCATACAATGTTGTATTTCTGGCTCCAGGTTCCTGGTTTATCAAACGTTAAGCGATAGTGGTCGCCGTCATCAGCCATTTTCATCCACTCCTGCGCCATACTTTTTGCTTCGGAAGTATATTTTTCAGCGACATCAGTTTTACCCAACATTTCGGCCAGTTTTCCATAACCGGCTATTCCCATAATTGCCTTTGCGGAAAGGTTTACGTTGTGTGCAAAGTGACCAGCAAAATCGTCGGTACAAAGCTGATTTTCCGGATCAAGTCCGTTTTCCATCAGGTAGTCCGCCCAAGTGGTTAATACCTCCCAGTGCTCGGCTGCATAACCAGCATTTCCTTCCACATCGGCAATGGCCGTTGTCAGAATCAGCATGTTACCACATTCTTCAACCGGCATATCGCCTCCGTAAGTTTGTCCGTTGGCTTTCGGATAAGTACCAACATCGTGCGCTGCAAAAGGCTTGGTCCATTTTCCGCTTTCAGAATAATAGAAAATCGGGTTCAGCATTCCTTTTAACAACTCAGGGTTGTATTTCAGGAACAAAGGTGCCGACGGATAAGTAACATCAACGGTCCCAATTGATCCGTTGCTAAAGTTTTCTTTTGAAAGGAAAAGAATATTTCCCTCAGTATCTTTCACCAATTTGTGTGCCGCAATTGCCTGACGGTAAGCCAGCAAACACAAACGTGCATAATTTTCGCCACCTGCAGCCAAAGCTTCGTCGTAAATCTTTTTATCCGCTAGATCGCAACGCTCCATAATACTTTGGTAATCGTTGACAGCAGCAGTTAAAACCTGATCAAAACTCACCTGACCATCTTTTGTCCACCATGCTTTCAGGTTTTCGCCAAAATACTGAATGGATTCGATATCATCGTAAGCAAGCATTACATAACCTTTGGCCGGCTTGGCAGAAACATTTTCGAAAACTTCAGCACACGCCAAAACAGGCATTTCTTTTGAAAGAACAGCAGTGGTTTTATCTTGTCCTGACATCAGTTTTCCGCTTTCAACAAATGTTTTTTTCATATCTGAAAAGTCGCCAACTGCCAGCGCTTTGTCTTCATTGTCAGGCGATGCCAGGTAGAAATATCCCCAATCAATGCGCACATTGTCGCCTTTCTTTTCCAAAACAGGTTGCTGAGTAGTTCCTGTTTTTAAGAAGTTGATGATACCGTTTTTTCCATTTGTTACTTCTACTTCCTGGTTTAACTCGTTAACAGCCCACTCTGGAGTGGCTTCAAAATAAACTTCTACGTGGTGCGATTTTCCGTCGGTTGAAACTGCTTCGTAATTAATGTAGTTTACCGGGCGCGAAAGCAGATCCAAATCGTCCATCAACAGCGGTGAAACAAATTCAACACGCAAATCAACCGGGCCACAGGTAAAATCGTATTTGGTTTGCGTAGCCGTAATTTTCACACTGTTTTGAATTGCTGTTTGCGCAAAAACAGGTTGGATGTCGCTTTCTTTAAAAATTCCAAAATCAACATAAGCCAAACCTCCACGATCCCAGCAATGAGCCGCGATCGTATTCTCGCCACCAATATTCAGTAAGCTTTTATCCAACTTCATCACAACATTGCTTTTGGCACGGTTCCCGGTATTTATAATTTCTTTTCCATTAAGATATAATTCAAAATCGTCGTCGTGCGAATAAACCAGGTACAAATCACTTTCGCTGTTTACTTCAGGCATAGTAAATTCGCGGCGTACCCAGATATGTTCGGTTTCCCACGGCGTAGCCGTTTCTGCGGTATTTGGTGTTCCAAATGCTGCTTTTCCACTTTTCCACGATGCAGCGTTAAAACCCGGTTTTTCCCAACCTGATGCGGGCTTTTTGGTAAGGTATTTTCCTTCCCAGGCTTCGAATTTCGCGCTCGGAACAACCGGCTCGAGCGGAATTTCTTCTTTACCTAGAAAACGATAAGTTTCTCCATCAACACGAACCACGCCAATCAACGAGTGATTTTTACCTGTCCAGTGTTTTACCGGCGTGTCGAATAACTGGTCGGACATTGACCAAGCACTGGTATAAGGATCAATTGTTATTAGCGGGTAAGCCGGCGCGCGGAACTCCTGCCCAGCTTCTTCCTTTTGGATTTCTGACTGGGTGCTGCACGAGCAAAACACTAATCCGGTCAAGATTATTCCTAAAACATTAACTGCAAAAAACTTATTCATAAAAATGTATTTATTATTGTTACTATGGTGATTTGATTACTTTCTGATGATATTTCACCTACTTATGCCTAAAAGTTACCATCTCAACAGGCATTTTTCTTCGCCACGATAGCAGATCTGATGCAAGTTGCCCAGCCAAATCTACATTTTCATCAACAAGATTATTACTCTCTTTGGGATCATCTATCAAGTTAAATAACATTACATTGGTAGAGTCTGTATTCATAAGTAGTTTCCAGTCCCCTTTTCGTATAGCAAGATTTGGCGAGATATTGTCTTTATTTCCTGGTAAAATAGATCCTCCGGGATTACTTGCATATTCCCACATTACCGCAGGAGTTTCGGTCATCATATTCCCTCTGAAAGCGTTGCTTTTATCGGTTCCGTCTATTTCTTTTGGAGGTTCAATTCCGAGTAACGAACAGATAGAAGGAAAAATATCCATAGCAGCTACAACTGTTTCATTATCGACTTGATTGGATGGAAAGTGCCCTTTCCAGAATACAAAAAACGGTTCGCGAATCCCCCCTTCGAACAAGCTCCACTTTCGTCCCGACAATCCACCGGTAAAGCCGGGAGCATAAAGTTCTCCGTCGTAGGCTTCAGGGTAACTTCTTTCCTTATAATAATGAGGCCAATCGGTTGGTCCGTTGTCACTCGCAAACAATATTATGGTATTTTCGAGCTTGCCCATTTTATCCAGCTCTGTAATAAAACGGCCAACTTGTTTATCCAATTCTTCCAGAACCGCAAAAAACTTTTGTTCCCAAGGATTTTTAGTTACTTTCTTCCATTTTTCAACACTGACAGAAGGAGGCAAATGAGGATCATGCACATCATTCGGACACAAATTGATGTAAAATGGTTGTTCGTCGCAATTCCGTATAAAAGTTAGGGCACTGTCGATATAAATAGAAGTTGAAACATGCTTTGGCGCCCATACAATATTTCCTTTTCCAAGTTTAGCACTTGCTTTACTTAATCCATCGTCGGGAAATAAAACCCGGTCTCCAATTCCTTCAAAAGAAACCAATGATTTATCGAAGCCATAATCAGTAGGATATGGAACATCGCCAAGATCTCTGCCTCCGCCCATGTGCCATTTACCAAAATGACCTGTTGCGTAACCATTGTTATGCAGGATACGAGCAAGTGTCATTACTGAAGGATCGAGATAATTGGCCATTGCCCGATTTTCGTTTTCTCTTGAGCCAGCAATGTAGGAATGTATCTTATGCCTCATTGGGTAAGTCCCGGTATTTAATGCGACACGTGATGGGGAACAAATTGGGGAATTTACATAGAAGTTTGTAAATCGAACTCCCTGACTAGCTAAGGCATCAATGTTAGGTGTTTTTACTATCGTGTCACCATAGCAACTTAAATCGCCATAGCCCATATCATCAATAAAAATAATGGCTACATTGGGTTTATTACCTTCTTTTGTGTTTTTATCTTTTTGAGCACAACCATACGCCAAAAAGAAAGTAATACTTAGTATCAGAATCAGCTTCATTTCTGTTATTGTTTAGTAATAATTATCGAGCCTTGTATTTAAATCAGGTATCCAAATCCGGGTTCTCATTTTTTGTCGGAAGTTTTGCATGTACCGATTTTAGCCAGTTTTTCAATTCGCGAAGAAGACTGTCTGCCAGTTGAGATTTTACTGTTGATAAATTATTCGACTCGCCTGCATTAGTCTTGTTATGACACAATTCAATTTATTCCCCTAAAATTAGTTTACTATAGGATTTATTCTATACGACAGAAAAGCCATCCGTATCAAGATAATCGCCACAATAGTAAATCAGTTACAACCGTATTTTTGTCTAACCCCATTGAAAATAGACGATCCTGCAATTTTCCAGCCTGACTGTCTGGCAATTCTGTCATTGCCAAGTATTCTGCACTAGGTACTTCTGTAACATCTCCAAATCGATTCATTGATTTTTTATACCCCATGCTAAACTACTATTCGAGAACGGAGCTATTCATTCGCTAAATATTTATTTACAAAGCTCTCTTAGATAAAATCCGTCATTACTTTAATTTCCTTTTTGGCACTCCTTCAAAAGTAATTTTTACCGGTTTAATAAGGCCGTTCTCGTCAAAATACATGCGATCAATACAGGTTACGCGGTGGTTTCCGTCGGTTTCGCCCAAAGGCCGGCGATGATACACAATGTAATATTCATCCGTCCCGGGAACTTGAATCACGGAATGATGCCCCGCTCCAGTTGCCACATTCGGATCTTGCTTCAGAATCTTTCCGATCCTTTTGAACGGACCAAAGGGCGAATCGGCAATGGCATAAGCCACGCTGTAATCGGGACCTGTCCAGCCGCCTTCGCTCCACATAAAATAATACTTGCCGTTGCGGATAAACATAAACGGGCCTTCCACATAGCCTTCGGGTGTAATTTCCTTAAAAGTGGTACCATCTTCGAAAGGAACAAACCCGGTAAAATCGTCCTTCATTTTGGCAACATTGCAATGCCGCCAGCCGCCGTAAAACATATAGTATTGACCGTCTTTATCCTGAAAAACAAACTGATCGATGGGCTGAGCGCCGTTGTGAAATTTATCTAACAATGGTTTACCGAGGTAGTCTTTATAGGGGCCTTCGGGCTGATCGGCCACGCCAATCCCGATTCCGCCTTCCTCGTTATCGCTTTGAATATCGTTGGCTGCAAAAAACAGAAAATACTTGTCATCTTTCTGAACAATCGCCGGTGCCCACATCGCACGCCAGGCCCATTTTACTTCGGTAGTGTCAATAATCCGTTCGTGCTTTTCCCAGGTTACCAGGTCACTTGAAGAAAAACAGTCCATAAAAACCTGTTCGTTGTATGGAGCGGAATAGGTCGGAAAAATCCAGTATTTATCACCGAAAACAATTCCTTCGGGATCAGCATACCAGCCTTCAAAAACCGGATTATGGTTGTTGCCCATTCTTTTTTGCGCCATTCCCGTGAGGCACGACAAAATAAATGAGGACAGAAGTATAAGATGCGAAATCTTGTGCATAGTCATATTTTCCTTTAATTTTTAATTATAGTGATACTTTATTGTTACTGATGAAAAGTGGAATGCGTTTTTACCGCTTCCTTTGGTAATAAAACCAACGCGGGGAGAAAATCCCCATTGAGCCAGAAAGGTCCCGTCAACCAGTTGTTGCTGATCCACCTGTACCGGAATCCAGTCTTCACCGTTCTCCGACCAGAGGAACTGAAAGTAGCGTCCGGAAACAGCTTCATACTTTAAGAACACTGACGCAGGTTTATTCAATGCCATCTCTGAAAGAATTTGCTCTTCGCCATTTTTCACCTGGTAAAGCACCAAGCCTGACTGGTCAACTGCAAGGCTCAACAAATAATTTGTGTTGCTATAAATACCGATTCCATTTCGTCCTTTTGCTGGAATTACTTCTGCTACCAGCTCATAATTCCCTTTTTCGGGGCGCAGTCCCAAGAAAGAAATACCGCTTTCCTGCGGAGTAATTATCAGTTCACCGTCTGCTACTTTCGCATCAGGTTTCACTCCTATTATGTCCCATTCCAGAAACGATAAATATTCGTCAGTTGAGAAATCGTCTGTAAAAACGGAATCAATTCTTTGCACTTTATTTTCAAACGGAACCGGCGCACTTACCGAGGCCGTGCCATTCTTAAAGTATGGCCAGCCCGTTTCTTCGTTCCAGAACATTTCATCCAGCATTCCCTGCCGCCCGATAAACTCAAAATCGATGGCATTGTATGAATGATACATGTAAAAATACCGTCCGTCGGGAGTATTCACCAACGTTCCATGCCCCGTGCAACGCCAGGTTTCTCCTCCCTGCAAAATAGGTTCCGGATTTTGTTCCCAGCCCGCTCTTAAATTTTTAGAACGCGCCACCATAACATGGTAATCGCAGCGATTATCGCAGCAACCACCTGCCGAATACAAGAGGTAATAATAGCCGTTGCGTTTTATCAGACACTGGCCTTCGTGTCCAGGGCCTTTCCAGCCTTTTGATTGATCGGTCAGCGAAAAATACTCACCTTTTAAACTCAATCCGTCTTCGCTTAATTCAGAAGCTAAGATTTCAATTTCGCGGCCTTCGGTCAAGCCATATGCTTTCCAGGTAATGTAGAACTTACCATCCTCATCCTGAAACACAAAAGCATCAATGGCCTCGTCCCCCCATTCGATGATAATTCCGTGATCGGTAAATCCTTCATAAATATTTTTTGTACTTGCCACTCCGATGCAAGCAATTCCGGTGTCTTTTCTTTTGGTGGTGTAATACACAAAAAAAGTTCCGTTTTTATAATACAGTTCGGGGGCCCAAAAATCTTCTGAAGACCAAGCGGGCGGTTCGCTAAAGACGGCACCAATTCGCGTCCAGTTGATCAGATCCTTTGATTCGTAAAGCGGATAATTGGGTGCAAAATCATTACTGGTGCCCGCGGCATAATACACATCCCCCACCCTAATAATTGTAGGGTCGGGGAAATCTCCTTTAATAACCGGATTTTGATAAGCTGCCTGCTTCCTTTCTTTCTGAGGTGCCGCACAAGCCGTAAAAAACAAGGCGGCAACTATTAATGTAAAAATATGCTTCATGTTGTATTTTCTGAACTATTTTTTATTAACGATCCAACCTTTTTTCATCGTTTTTCTTCTTTTGTCGTCGGTCCATAAACAATCAGTTTTCCATTCGTGTCAATCTCCATCGGATCGATGAAAACCACCCGTTCGTCACCCGTTTTCGAAGTTCTTCCGTGATACACACACAGCAATGTTTCCCCATCGGGAGCCAGTGTCACCGAGTTATGCCCGGTGCCGGTTACTACTCCTCCCTGTTCCACATTTTTTTGTAAAACCGGGTTGTTAGCTGCCTTTTGAAAAGGCCCTAAGGGTGAATCGGAAGTGGCATAACCCACTGCATAGTTTTTTCCGCCAAAGTAATTGGCCGAATACATAATGTAGTAGGTATCCTTGTTTTTCAGCAGGAAAGAACCTTCGGTCCAGCGGCGGTTTACTTCACCCGAAGTTACCGAACGGCTTTCCCACTCGGCCTGCTGGTCGTCCATCTTTACCGGTGGACGCAGCAATAGTTTGGGGTCTCCGATAATTCCAGAAAAGTCAGCCCGAAGTTCTACCCCGTAAATCCAGCTCTCTTCAATCTCCTTGAACATCCCTTTCTCACGAGCCCAGTCGGCCACTTCGCTTTCTACCGGATTTTTATAGCAACATCGCGAATAATACAGGTAAACTTTGTCGTTTTCAAACCAAAGGTTTCCATCAATAACAGGATATCCCGGATCAAAAATCGGTCGATCCATCAGGTCGGTGTAAGGACCAGTTGGCTTGTCGGAAACCGCCACTCCGATACGAAAGTTTTCGAGTTCGTTGGTGGGATTTTCACGCCAGTCGGCACTAAACAGCAAATAAAACTTCCCGTCTTTTTCGTACAATTCAGGAGCCCAAAAATTGGCAATATTCCATGAGTCATCTGTGTTCCCCTGATAAATACGGCCTTCGTCTTTCCAGCTCTTTAAATCGGTCGACGAATACATTTTGAAGCCATCCTTCACACCTCCGGTGCCGACCATGTAATACATCCCGTCCGATGCTTTCAGAATATATGGATCCCCAAATTCAACGGGCAACGGGTTGTCAAATTTCAGCTGTTCTTTTGCCGGCTGACACCCAGTAAAAAAGGTTATTAGCCCCAAAAGCATTACAAGCGCCAATTCACTTAAACTAATTTTAATTTGTTTCATTATTAGGTTTGACTTATTCAAACTTAAAGATTGTGAGACCTTTAGAAACCGATCTTTCCTCATAAGCATTATTCTCTGATTTAGTATTATTCTCTGATTTAGCATTATTTTTGGAGTTCATAGCTTGATAAGACTGCATATTCAGCAGCAAAAGCAAAACTGAACATGGCTTCTGTGTTATTCTTATCATGCTCAGAGTTCCAGCCAGCCAACAAGTTTGTAGGAAGAACCCCCTTGAAAAGGAAGTTTTCATATCCATAATCCAAGATCTTTTGGAAACTATCGATGTATTTTTCAACATTATCATATGCCGGGAAAATATCAACATAAGCTCGCATCAATACACCGTTAAACCAGTTTCGAAAACCACTGGTGTCGTATGTGTAGTATCCAGGTAAAGTTTGTTCTGGTTTTGCAAAATAGTTGAAGCTGGCATCGGCTAATTTTCTTGCATCATCAAGGTAATGTTCATTATTTGTCACACGATACAAATCTGTGGCACCAGAAAGCATGGTTCCACTGTTGTAAGTAATAGCAGGCCCTACACGATCGCGACAAACAATCCCTTTACGAAAAACAGTGCCATTTACAATCTCTGTTTCAGGAGTGCCAGGAACACACCCTCCCATCATATCATCATATACACCATCTTCTCGTAACAAATGTTCTTTCTGCCAATGATAAATTTTCTTTGCAAATTCGAGATAATAGTCGCTTTTTTTAACCAAGATGGTTTGACGGGTTTTATTATCCTTTGCATCAATAAAGTTGTAGGTAATTTCGTCTGGTTTGTTTTTATACAATTCAGATAACCAAACTAAGGGACTTACCATTGGGGCATTACTACAAGCATGTTTAGTTACATAACCCGGCCCCCACGTTATTCCTCCAATTTCATTTCCATGACCATCTCGAGTACAATCCCATCCATCCAGAATATATTCAGTTAGATATTCAGCTTTCTGTAAGTAGACTTCATTCTTCGTAAGTCTATAAGCTTCAATCAGCTCACGAACCAACCACATTTGATCATCATAAACGTTCTCGATTCCCGCAACCTTTGCAGCTCCCTTTACATTGTGCCGATTTACTCCGTATACCGACCACTTTCGAGTTTGAGTATAGGATGTCAACTCAAAAGTCCCTAAATAATAATCAGCATTTTCATACAACGAGTGCAATAATTGCACATAACGCTCAAAATTTGCATTGTAAAGCGATACATCTCCTTCTGATTTTTGAGCTTCAAGCCCATGAAGAATTGCATTTATGGCCTCAATAGCACTCGTATACATCCAAATGCTCCCTTTTTCTTCTGAACGTACGCCGGTATATGGGTTATAAAACCTGGCCATCGCCATCTCTTTCCCTGTAAAGTGAGCAACGATTGCACTGTCGGTTAGCGCCATTGCTCGCCGAAGGTTTTCTCCAGACAAAGTAATACTCTCTTTCGAAGAGGTGTGCGAACTATTTTTAGATGCTGCATCTCTACACGCTATCGCAATAAACAACACCAAAACACAAGTTGCAATATTGATTTGTAAAAGTTTCATATTCTATTTGCTATCATTTCTATTCAACACTGAACTTGTAAATGGTGGATGTATTATACTCCTCACCCGGGTTCAGGATAATTGATGGAAATAGTGCTTGATTGGGACTGTCTGGAAAGTGTTGAGTTTCCAATGCCAATGATTCCCGATAGTCAAATGATCTTCCATATTTCCCAACATCAGCCCCATCCATGAAATTTCCTCCGTAAAACTGGAGTCCAGGTTCTTTTGTAAAGACCTCCATTTTCCGGCCACTCACCGGCTCGTAGACGGATGCAGCCCATGTCATTTCTCCCCGACTCTCTTTATTCAAGACAAAATTATGATCGTAGCCAAGGCCATTGTTCAGTTGCTCGTTTGTCTTCTGAAAATGCAGATCCTGTCCAATCGGTTTTCTTTTTCTAAAATCAAATGGAGTGCCCTCAACCGATTCATTCTTTCCATAAGGAATCAATGTTGAATCAACAGGAGTATAATAATCAGCATTTATCGTTAACAGATGATCGTTAATTGTACCACTTGCTTCACCTGCCAAATTAAAAAAGGCATGATTCGTCAAGTTCACAGGTGTAGCTTTATCAGTCGTTGCCTTATAATCAATTCTCAATGCATTGGATGTTGTCAGCGTATACTGAACAGTAACTGCCAGGTTCCCCGGATAGCCCATTTCTCCATCTTTTGATAAGTAAGTCAACGTAACAGACGAATCAGTCTTCATTTTTAAATCCCACACAACATTATGAAACCCCTTAGGACCTCCGTGCAGATGATTTACACCATTGTTTAAAGGAAGTGTATATATTTTTCCTTGCAACTCAAATTCTCCTTTTGCGATTCGATTTCCGACTCGTCCAATTAATGCTCCATGAAACACTTCTTTTGCATTTAAATACCCATCGATCGAGCCAAACCCCAATACGACATCAGCATATTCACCTGTTTTATCGGGTGTTAACAGACTAACAATGCGTCCTCCATAGTTAGTAATTGCTGCAGCCGTATTTCCATTCTTCAGAAAGAACAGGTCAGTACTCTTCCCATCAACAGTCTTCTGGAAATTCTCCGGATTAAGTTTAATCTCAGGAGATCCTTTTAAAATCGGCCTATTGCAGCTCACACCAATTAATAGCACCACTAATAGAATTATAAGATTGTTCGTTTTCATTTTTCAGTTTCAATATTAAAATTCAAAAAATCATTCGGTTGTAATAAATAGCTTCTTCCCTTTCTTCAAGTTGCCATGTGAAATAAAATACCCGTCAAGTCGTTCATCATCATAACTTATCTGGGTCATTTTCCGACCAGCACCCACTTTATGAATCGTAAAATAGGTTTCATTATCCAGCTCAATAGTAACCTGATCAAACAAAGGAACCGATACAATATACTCAGCATCGCCCGGAGAATAAGGATAAATCCCCATGGCCGCAAACACATACCAGGAAGACATTTCGCCTGCATCATCCATACCGCAAAGCGCCAAACCGTGTTCGCCCATTCCGTAAAAATGATTCATAATACTATCAAGCATCACCTGCGACTTTTCAGGTTTATCAACGAAATGGTAAAGAAATGGGAAACTATGAGCAGGTTGATTTCCATGGCAATACTGACCGATAAAAGATGAAACATTGCGTGCAATATAATTACCGTTCCAGGGAATTGTAAACAACTGATCGAGCTTTTGCTCAAACGCATCCTTGCTCTCATACAAACCGATCAATCCTTCGGTGTCATGTGGTGCAAAGAAAGCAGACTGCCACGCATTAGCCTCGCGGTACATGTATTCGTAATAGGGATATTCCGGATTAAACTCAGCAACCCAATCGCCATTTTCCAATCGCCCGCGCATCAATCCGGTTGACGAATCAAACAGGTTTTTATAATTTGAAGCTCGACTCATTAACATCTGGTAATCGTCTTCGCGGTTCAACTCTTTGGCCAACACAGCCAGCGAATAGTCATCATAGGCATATTCCTGCGTTTTTGTCACCCCTGCTTTGGCTTTCGTTTCAACATGTGGATTTTCCACTTCGGGCGTCGAAATGTAGCCCTTCTCGATGTATTCCAAAATATGTGGGCGCGTGCCGCCTTCTTTCGTAGCATTATTCATAAGCAACTCGTAAGCACTTTGTACATCGTAGCCACGAATACCTCGCAGGTATGAACCTGAAATAAAGGGTGCAGCATGATCGCCATGGAAAAAGGTTGGCATAAAACCTGTTTTCTCACCTTTATCAATCAAGGACTGAATGACATCATTAGTGACATCGGGCGACAGCATGCCCAGCAACACCAGCTTGTTCCGGTAGGTATCCCATAATGAAGGATTGGTGTAGTAGCGGAAATTCTTTTGTACCACCTTCCCGGTGGCATCTGTAAATTCGCCATTCACATCACTACGCAAAGCCGGCCACAGGAACGAACGGTATAGTGAAGAGTAGAACAGTTCTTTTTGACGCTCTGTTCCACCGGTCACCTGAATTTTAGACAGTAGGTTTTCCCAGGTTTGGCTGGCTTCACTTTTCACTTCTAAAAAACTTTTTGAGCCCACTTCTGCTTCGAGGTTTTCTTTGGCATTTTCGGTACTCACAAACGAAAGGCCGACTTTGATTTCCAAAGGCTGATCGGATTCTTTAAAGTTCACTACCGAGATTTCGTCTCGTCCTTCGCCCAACGATTCGATGCCTTTTATGGCATGATTGGCTTGTGCGTAAAAATAGATTTTGCCACCGGTTTGCTGATAGCCCTGAAAGGCTTGCTCGCCTTGTTGCTCAATTTGCCAGTCGCTCACCCTTTCATTGGAACGATTCAACTGCGCAACCAACTTCTTCGGCTGATTAGCTTCGAAGGTATATTTATGAAATCCAGTACGCAAAGTAGAAGTTAATTCCACATCAATGTTATAACGCTCCAGCCAAACCTGGTAATAACCAGGTTTGGCCGACTCGTTTTCGTGGCTGAAAGCCGAAGCAAAATCGTAGGGATCCACCTCACCTGTGACTGGCAAAAACGGAATGTGACACAGATTCCAGTGTCCCTTATTGGTATGCGTAAAAGCCAGTATTTTCTCATCTTCGTATTCATAGCCGGAACCGCTGCGCCATTCGGTAATCGGACTTAACTGAACCATCGCATTGGGAAGCGAGGTTCCCGGGAAGGTTAAGCCGGCCCAAACACGCCAGTCTTTGGGTGGAGTATAGCCCACATCAACACTATCCTGCAACGGAGCCGTTCCTAAAAAATGATTGACATAATCAGTCAATTGTTTGGAAGATTCTTCACAAGAAAAAAGAAATACCAGAACTGCGATTACAAAGGCATGCTTAAATAGCATAATTAAATGATTTAAAGTTTAGTTGGTTTAGGTTATCAACAATAGTATTGCTGGTAACTTAAATACAAGATGAACTCCTTATCCACTCACGCCAGAATAAAATTAAATTCGGGAGTTATTTCTTCATTCTGCCTTTCAAGCCATTAGCCAAGTAATCCTACCTCTTTTGAAAGCCCACAGCAACAAGTGATATCCCCCCATCTGGCTGTGCTATCTAATCAGAGAAGCACCTTGACTGTTTCTTCAGTTTAGATCAAGAAAGACAATGCTTCATTAATACTTTATTTCCTGAAAACTTTAGTATGATATACTTTTAAATACTCAGCAATGCCTCTTGATGTAAAGTCTTAAAGTCTCGATTCCCCATTTCTGATTCCTAAAATCAATCTACCTTAAGATTATTTCACCCTCAAAATTGTTGTGCTTCATCAGGTCCAGGGTTAGCATAATTTGGATCTTTTGCCCGAATGATAAGTTCATTGTTGACCATTTTCACGTCTAAAGGAACAAGTGTTACCCCTTGCTCATTGATGGTTTAGGCATTTTGAGACAGATCCCGGGATTGAATGTCTTTTTTTGCAAGAGGAGGAACGTTGGCATTAAAAAAAGCTGTACACCACCATTTTCCTACCTCATCTTGAAATGGCGTTCCATGCCCCAGAAAACGTCCCACGAATTTCCGTTCGCTATAAGGCCCTTCAATATTATCTGCTGTAGCGTAATATAGATTATAACTCCCTTTTCGCATGATTCCTGTTGACCAACCAGTGCCAAAAAGAACATATTTCCCATGTATTTTCCTAATCAAACATCCCTCATGCCCCATTTTCCTATTTTCTCCTGAAGGACCAATTTCCACCGCTTCTCCGGAAAAATAAGAAAGATCAGGTTTTAGCGGAGCAATTAACGTGGCTCCCCAAATCATCCACCAGGTACCATCATCATCTCTAAACAAAGAAGGATCATGTCGTCGTCCAATCTTTGTACCCATCGGATTAACCCAAGGCCTTTGAGGCTCAATACTTGAAGCAACAGACATATTTGCCCCACCAACAGGAGAGGGACTCGTATGAACCACGACTACCTTGTTGTCAACAAAGTAAAACTCGGGTGCCCACAGCCGCCATGACTCTTTGGGAGTGGAATTAAACTTTTCGGGCTTTGTCCTGAACCAAACACCATCTTCCAGTGTATAAGGAACTCCCAAAGATTCCCAGGTAATGAAGTCTTTCGTTCTCCAAGCCTGAAGTTCATAACCAACAAGGCTCGAATCCCCAAGTCCGATGTTGTATTTCGTCTGTTCTGTCTCTTCCTGCTGCGAGGACTGAGTCGTTCCGGTAAGATAGAAAAAGTTGTCTGGTCCCTTCACCAGATAGGGATCACGTATCCAGCCATCTTTTACATGAATGGCACGATCATGAGCCAATAAAGCAGCCTTTATTTCCCTAGGTTTTGACAGGGAACTCGTAACTATATCGCCATCTCCTGAAGAAAAAGCTAATAATAGAAAAAGGAATAGTTGCATGATTCAGTTAATTAAAATTCATTTTATCGAAATTGTTATCGCTTACTTGGATTCCTCTCCAATTCGTGCACTTTTCTCCAGTCTTCAACTCGATGATTCAAGGCCCACTCCTCCCACATTTTTCTCATCTCATCAACTTTATCCGAATATCGACCGGAAAGATCATGTAATTCTGCCGGATCCGCTTCCATATCATACAATTCCCACTTTTCATGGTTGTTGCTCCATGCCAAAACCAACTTAAACCTACCCAGACGAACAGCCTTATTCCCCTCATGTTCCCAGAAAATAGGTTCTGTATGAATTGGTTTATCCTGGCTGATTGTCGGAAAAATGCTTTTACCCACCAATTCCTGAATCTGGTTCCCTTGATGGCTTTGGGGATAATCGGCTTTTGTCACTTCTCTGATTGAGGCAAGTATATCTGGCAAAAATCCATATTCTTCTACCCACTGACCATTTTTAACCGAAGAAATTCCATTAGGCCAGTGAACAATCAATGGTGTATTGATTCCCCCTTCGTGCACCCAGTGTTTATAGCGTTTAAAAGGCGTACTGGAAACATTAGCCCAAGCCTCTCCATAAGAGAGGACAAAACCTCGTTGACTTTCCAGGTCGTCAGCCTTTCCCCCTCCTAGCATTCCCCCTTCGGCACAAGCACCATTATCGGATAAAAAGAGAATAAGAGTATTCTCCAGATCACCACGTGCTTCCAGAGATTCGACCAACTTGCCGATATTCTGATCCATCCGATCAATTTGAGCCGCATAAATAGCCATTCGCAAATCCATCTCCTCCTTTTGTTCTTCTGACAAAGAATCCCAATCAGGCCCTGCCTGATCTGACAAATCAACATCCTGCTGAAGTAATCCAATGGCCTTCATTTTCTCCAAACGAGCTTTCCGGGTTTCGGTCCACCCTTTCATATATTTGCCACGATACTTATCAATATCCTCCTGCAAGGCATGTAAAGGCCAATGGGGACTGGTGTAAGCCAGATACAGGAAGTAGGGTTTGTCTGCATCCGATTCATCAATAAACTGAATAGCGTAATCGGTAAAAGCATCGGTAATGTAATAATCACTTTCTGGCTCAATGGGATCGTTATCCAAAGTCAATCCTCTGGGAGCCTTCGGATTAAAATAATTGGCTCCCCCCGAAATTATTCCATAAAAGCGATCGAACCCACGCTGCAAAGGCCATTTTTCCTTTCCATGATATCCCAAATGGGTAATGTTCATTAAACTGTGTCAATTGTATTTTTTGCTATTAGAGTTTTAGTTTGCATCGTTCTCCAAATTTGATAATCAGTTCTTGTTTTACTTGCCCCCAGTAAGGAGGTTTGCTGACCCAGTTTTTTGTTATTTGTTGTTGAGCCAGATAAAGTATCTTCATTAAGGCCATATCACTGGGGAATGCGCCTTTGCGCTTAGTAACCCGTCGTATCTGTTTGTTGAATCCTTCAATGGTATTGGTGGTGTACATGATGCGTCTCAAGTGCTTGGAATAATCGAAAAAGCGGGTTAGG